>NZ_CANUAR010000016.1:0-83899 GCF_947855755.1 uncultured Coprobacter sp. | reverse complement strand
CCGGTGTGGCCAACCGCAACATGATTTCTCCGAATGTGACTACTTTTTTGCTCATATAGCTTTCAAATAGATATGATTAATTAAAAATTAAAGAATTTTTTTGCATTATAATAGCTAATATCTTCTATCATCTGATTTACCCGATCCATCTCTGAAACAGGAATCTCTCCGTTTTCGACATCTTTACCCACCAAATTACATAAAGTACGACGGAAATATTCATGACGAGGATAAGAAAGGAAACTACGTGAATCGGTAAGCATACCTACAAAACGGCTCAACAATCCTAACAAAGAAAGAGCATTCATTTGCTTTTCCATACCATCTTTTTGATCAAGGAACCACCATCCGGAACCGAACTGTATCTTTCCCGGAATAGTACCATCCTGAAAATTTCCCAGCATGGTAGCTATCACCTCATTAGCACATGGATTTAAATTATATAAAATCGTCTTCGTCAGTTTCCCTTTAGTATTTAAACGATCCAAAAATTTGGACATTGCTTTAGCTGTCGTAAATTCTCCGATAGAATCAAAACCGGTGTCAGGACCTAACAACTTAAACATTTTTGTATTATTATTTCGAATAGCACCGTAATGAAATTGCTGAGTCCACCCCTTTTCATAATCCATTTCACCAAATTCAACCAACATTGCCGATTTGAATTTCAGAATCTCCTCGCAAGTCAGTTCTTTTCCTCCGTAAACCTTATTAAAAATAGCCTTAATTTCTGCATCAGTATAATCTTCAGCATAAAATTCTTCTATACCATGATCTGAAAGTTTACAACCCTGTTCCGCAAAAAAGTCATGGCGTTTACGCAATGCGGTAACCATATCGTCAAAAGTAGAAATAGCAATACCGCTTACTTCAGACAATTTCTCTATATAAGCACGAAAATCTGCAGGAATCTCTACCGCCATAGCTTTATCAGGACGCCAAGTCGGAAGCATTTTAATCTCAAAGCCACTTTCGCGAGTTTTGATATGATATTCAAGTGAATCTACAGGGTCATCAGTTGTACATACAACCTCGACATGATAACGGCGCATCATCCCTCGAGCAGAATATTCGGGCAAAGCTAATTTAGCATTACACTCGTCATAAATTTCACGGGCAGTTTTAGGATTCAGCACTTTATCGATACCAAACGCTGTTTTCAATTCTAAATGAGTCCAATGATAAAGAGGATTGCGCATTGTATAAGGAACTGTTTCTGCCCATTTCTCAAATTTTTCCCAATCAGAAGTATCTTTTCCCGTACAATAGCGTTCTTCTACTCCATTGGTACGCATAGCACGCCATTTATAATGATCTCCACCCAACCAAATTTCGGTTAACGATTTGAACTTATGATCATCTGCAACCATTTGCGGAATCAAATGGCAATGATAATCGATAATCGGCATTTTTGCCGCATGTTCATGATACAATTTCTGTGCAGTTTCCGTTTGCAACAAGAAATTTTCATCCATAAAGTTTTTCATAATAGAGTATTTTTAAATGATGTATAATGCAAAAAACGACATATCAAATTGAAAGCACAGTCCTATCAAACAAATTCCGTGTTCGGGCACGAAATTACAATTTTTTTTTGAAATACAAAAATATTCTGTATATTTGCAGATGAAATTACAAATTATAAACCGTGTGCACACACGAATAACAATATATAAGCACCATGAAGAGCTTACCGGATAAAATACGGATCAAAGATATTGCCCGCTTAGCCAATGTATCTACCGGGACAGTCGACCGTGTATTGCATAATCGAGGTGAAGTTTCGGACAAAAGCCGAGCAAAAGTTGAAAAAGTTCTCAAAGAGATAAATTATCAACCCAACATTTATGCTTCAGCTCTCGCTTCAAAAAAAAGATACACGTTTGTTACATTATTACCGGAATCTAACGAGGGAGAATATTGGAGCGATATAAAAAAAGGAGTAGATCAAGCAGCACATGAGTTTCTGGACTTAAATATCTCTGTAGAACAGATATTCTTCAATCAATATGATAGCGCATCGTTCGAAAAAGCAATACAGACAGTCCTAAAGCTGACTCCGGATGCGGTTTTACTTGCTCCGATATTTAAAGAACAAGCCATTTCGTTAGCAAAACAATTAGAGATTCAAGAAATTCCATACGTTCTTATCGATTCGGATATGGAAGAAATACATCCTCTTGCCTATTTCGGAATGGATTCTTTACAAAGCGGTTATCTTGCTGCCAAATTATTATTAAGCGATGCTTCTCCAAACTCGGAAATTGCGGTCTTTCAAGTTTATAGATCCGGGAATAAAGGTTCTAACCAAACAGAACTACGAATAAATGGATTCAAACGGTATATAGAAGAACATCTTCCGACAGCCAAATTGTTTCCTATCAAAATATATGCTCAAGATCATATTCGCAATCTTGAAATTATAAAAGATTTTTTCAAACAACATCCTCATATACGAGAAGCGATAACATTCAACTCAAAAGTATATCTGATTACGGAATATCTGGAGAAAATGAATATCTCTGGCATAAAATTTATAGGATATGACCTACTACAAAAAAATGTCGAGGCTCTGAAATCGGGAAAAGTCAATTACCTGTTAGCCCAACGTCCCGAAATCCAAAGTTACAGAGGGATGAAAGCCTTATGTGAGTATAAAATATTTAAAAACGAAATAAGACGAAAAAATTTCATGCCGATAGATATTCTGACAAGTGAAAATATCGACTTCTATCTTGATTTTCAATCAATATAAATTAATTAATATCAACCTAATTTTATCTTATGAAACAGCTCAACAGAACCAACATCCAAGCAAACAAGTATCCTGAACGAATCATCCAATTCGGTGAAGGCAATTTTTTACGTGCCTTTGTCGATTGGATTATCTACAACATGAATCAAAAGGCCGAATTCAATAGCAGCGTTGTTATCGTTCAACCTCTCGAAAACGGCATGGTCAATATGCTTAATGAACAAGACGGTTTGTATCATGTTAATTTACAAGGATTACAAAACGGTAAAGAAGTAGACAGCATTCAGTTGATCGATGTAGTGAGTCGAGGATTAAATCCCTATACGCAATACGATGAATTTTTGAAACTGGCCGAAAATCCTGATATGCGTTTCGTTATTTCCAATACTACCGAAGCTGGCATCGCTTTTGATCCTTCTTGTAAACTGGAGGATGCTCCGGCTAAATCTTATCCGGGGAAATTGACGCAACTTCTGTTCCATCGTTTCAAATTTTTTAATGGTGCAATGGACAAGGGATTGATTATTTTACCGTGCGAACTTATTTTCGATAACGGAAAAGTATTGAAGAAGTGTATCGATCAATATATCGAACTATGGAATCTCGGGGAAGATTTTAAACATTGGTTCGATACGGCCTGCGGCGTTTACTGTACACTTGTAGATCGTATTGTTCCGGGTTATCCGCGCGATACAATCGGTCAAATTCTCGACCAGATCGGTCTGGATGATAAGTTGGTAGTTAAAGGTGAAATTTTTCATTTATGGGTTATCGAAGCACCGGAAACGGTAGAGAAAGAATTTCCGGCAGACAGAGCTGGTTTGAATGTATTATTTGTTCCGAGCGAAAAACCTTATCATGACCGGAAAGTTACTTTGCTGAACGGACCTCATACGGTTTTGTCTCCGGTAGGATATCTGGCGGGATTGAATACAGTGAAAGAATGTTGTGAAGATCCGGTCATCGGACAGTTTGTAAAGAAAGTGATGTATGATGAGTTACTTGAGACTCTTGATCTTCCGAAGGAAGAGTTGATTCAATTTGCCGATGCTGTTATGGAACGGTTTCGTAATCCTTTTGTCAAACATTTCGTAACCAGCATCATGCTTAATTCTTTTCCGAAGTTTAAAACTCGGGATTTGCCGGGATTGAAAATTTTTCTGGAACGAAAAGGGAAATTGCCTTCGGGTCTGGTTTTAGGCTTAGCCGGTATCATTACCTATTACAAAGGCGGAAAACGAGGGAATGACGAGATCGTACTTAAGGATGACCAAGAGATTATAGACTTATTGAAAAATCTTTGGGCTGACGGATCTCCTATAGATGTAGCTAAAGGTGTATTAGGTGCTGAATTTATCTGGGGAGAGGATTTAAATTTGATTCCGGGATTGACCGAAAGGTTGTCCGAATATCTCCAAATGATTCAAGATAAGGGCATGAATGAAACTGTTAAATCTATTCTTTAAATATGGGATTGAAGTTTTTAAAAATAAATCCGGCTGATAATGTTGCTGTTGCCATAGATCCCTTGAAGAAGGGTGATTGTATCACGGTAGATGGAAAGGATATTTTCCTGCAAGAAGATATTCCGGCCGGTCATAAAGTAGCACTTAAAGATTTTGCCGAAAACGAGGATATTATTAAATACGGATATGCTATCGGTCATGCTCGTTTTGCCATTATTAAAGGAGCTTGGGTCAATGAAAGGAATATCAAAACAAACCTGGAGGGGTTACTGGAATATTCGTATTCTCCAAATTTGGCAGAACTGAATATTCCGAATAGGAATCTTTCTTTTATGGGTTATCGTCGTAAAAGCGGTGAGGTTGGTATCCGGAATGAAATATGGGTTATTCCTACGGTCGGATGTGTTAACGGGATTGTTAACCGATTGGCTGATTCTCTCCGCCGGGAGACTGGGTCGGTAAATGTAGATGCAATAGTTGCCTTCCCGCATAATTACGGATGTTCTCAACTGGGAAATGATCATGAGAATACACGCAAAATATTACGAGATATGGTACTGCACCCGAATGCCGGTGCAGTACTGGTCGTCGGGTTGGGCTGTGAGAATAATCAATTAAGTGCTTTTAAGGGATTGTTGGGGGAGTATGATGCCGAGCGCATTCGCTTTATGGAGTGCCAGAAGGTAGATGATGAGTATGAGGAAGGCATGGACATCTTGAGACAATTATACGATATCGCTTCTCAGGATGCAAGAGTGGAAGTTCCTTTAAGCGAACTGAAAGTCGGGTTGAAGTGCGGCGGATCGGACGGATTTTCCGGTATTACGGCGAATCCTCTTTTGGGGGTATTTTCTGATTTTCTGGTTGCTCAGGGAGGTACATCTGTTCTTACCGAAGTGCCTGAGATGTTCGGTGCTGAAACGATTTTAATGAACCGCTGTGAGACACCGGAATTATTCGATAAAACGGTACATCTCATCAATGATTTTAAGGCCTATTTTATGTCTAATAATCAACCTGTTTATGAGAACCCGTCACCGGGAAATAAAGCGGGAGGCATATCTACTCTTGAGGAAAAATCTCTGGGATGTACTCAGAAATGCGGGAAATCGGCGGTAAAAGATGTTTTGATGTATGGAGAGCGCATTCATTCTAAGGGGCTGAATCTTTTAAGTGCTCCAGGTAATGATTTGGTGGCTGCAACGGCTTTAGCTTCTGCAGGCTGCCAGTTAGTTCTCTTTACTACAGGAAGAGGCACGCCTTTCGGATCTTTTGTTCCGACTATGAAAATCTCAACTAACAGTAAGTTGGCAGTAAACAAACCGAAATGGATCGATTTTAACGCCGGATCGCTTGTTGAAAACGAACTTATGGATGATATTGCCGAACGATTTATTCGTTTTGTTATTGAAGTTGCCAGCGGAAGGCTTGTCAACAATGAAATGAATGGGTTTCGAGAAATCGCTATTTTTAAGTCTGGAGTGACTTTATAATTGAAATGTACCCCGGAAATATTGTATTTAATTTTCGGGGTACATTTCAAATTATTTATTCTCTGTCAAGTTCTTCTTTTCTCTTACAGCCTATATAATTTTCTGATAAAAAGATACAAATCAGACACTTATTTTTATTTCAAAAAAACGATAGTTTATAACTTTCTCATTTTAGGCAATATTGCTACTTCTCTCCAATTATGCTTTTTCAAATCTACACAACCATTTTTTTTGAAAGTTATACCCTCTTTTTCAAGTAAATTCCGTTGTTCTTCCCAGCCGGGAACTAACCGTCCCTGACTGTTTATTACCCGATGACAAAATGGATGCAATTCTTTCGGAGCTCGAGACATCGCCTGCCCCACCATACGAGAACACTGAGGCTTTCCCAATAATCGGGCTATCTGACCATATGTCACAACACTTCCCCGAGGTATCTCTCTTATAATATCATAAACACCAATAACAAATTCATTTTTATTCATCTTCGAATCCGGTAGACATTATTTTTAGAGACAAAAATAATATCATAATCATAAAGAAGAATTTTATAAAGCAAAAATCAAATCATAAATTTAATTACAAGGCAAATGGAAAATCTTAATTTTTATATCCTCACAGGAGGACCAGGTAGTGGAAAATCGACCGTTCTCAACCTATTATCAAATATGGGATACCTGACCGTCGAAGAAACCGGAAGAAATATCATCCGAAAACAAATAAAAAGCCAAGGAGATGCTGTTCCATGGAAAAATGCCTCCCGCTATACACGACTAATGTTTTTGCATGCGATCATTGATTTTGAAGAATTTACTCATGTACAAAAAACATGTTTCTTTGACAGAGGCATACTCGACATTTTAGGTTATTGCCGATTAGTAAATATCCCCATAACTGCTATATTGAAAAAAACCGTGCACAAATACAGATATAATCCGAAAGTCTTTTTATTTCCCCCTTGGGAAGAAATTTATACGAATGATACCGAACGGAAGCAAGACTTTAAAGAAGCTGAACGCACATATCATGTCCTAAAAAACGTATATGAAGAATTTGGATACCAAACAGTTATCGTTCCTCGCCTAACACCAATAAATCGAGCTCAATGGATTATCGAAAACCTCAACAAATAATTTCGTAAACAATTATTAATTAGCAATATGTACAACAAAAACCGTCTTTACACCTTTTTTCAGATGAACTTCTCTCGCCATATTTCCTAAAGAAGAAAGCTCTGTATATGCTTTTGTAGAGATATTTGCAATTCCGTCTCTGACAACCAACGTCAAAGATTGATCTATATCTGAACACAATACACATCTGATTTGTTTCCGAGACATATCCCAGTCCAAATTTTCTACAACAATTCGATTGCGTCCTCTGATTCCCGATACCGAGCCTTTCAGCAACGACGGCGGTAAAGCCGGTAACAATTCTAATTGCCCCGGCATAGAAGAAACAAGCATTTCCAACATTATAGAAGGCAATGAATTACACACATCCGTACAAAAGATTACATGCTTTTCATTATGAGACGATGCAAGTGTATTATAATAAAAGCCATTACGCGTAAGAGTGAGTAATTTGTCTTCTACCGCCTTCCCATTTTTAAGTCCGGCGGCAATCAATGCCCTATGCAGCAAATCATGCCCTTGCCGCGCTTCCATACGGTCTTTCAATTCAAAAGTCCTGACAGCAGCATCGAATAACCGTTTATTATTCTCAGGCGTTATTTCCCGATAAGGCCATATCATCATCAATTGACTTGAATGACGGTGTAAATAATTGTCCTTTAAACCCGGCCACGACCATTCTTGCAAAGCCCCGTCCGAATTAATCAAATACGGTGGTAACTTTTCTAATATTTTTCTCCAAACCTCCACCCCTTCTTTTTTCCCCAGAATTCGACAGGACTCCAATAAAGCCGATAATGCAAACTTTGCACCGGATATATCAAAATTAGAATTATTCAACAACGAAACTTTAAGATTAGACGGCTGATTTTCGGGAGAAACAGAACCGGCAAATATATATCTACCATTCGCATCGACATGTGTCAAAAAGTCTTCATAAAAATGGCCTAATTCTTTCAACATCGGATACAACCGCTTTTCAAGGAAGTCGGTATCTCCCGTCACCAAAAAATATTCCCAAAACGGATATAATAGCCAAGGTTCTTCTCCCGTTGCATATTGATACGGATAATAGTCATTTATACCCGCCATCAATCCGCTCTGCTGTCCCGGCGTATTACCGCAAGCCAATAATCCCCGACAGCCGAGCAAATTTCGAGCATTTAAACGGAAATCATCTCTCCACGCCTCATTGATTCTAAAATAACCTTCCATCGCCTCAGGCATAGCTGCAATATTCCCACTGCTTACCTGTAAATTAAGATTAGCATCCAAATGATAAAAACCGCCCCATCCGGCCTGACAATCACCAGTCCATATACCCAACAAATCGGGTGGCGTGAGCTCACTGGAAGAAGACAAAAAATAATAACGTCCGGCATCAAAGATCCGTTCCCATAACGCCATTACAGGATAATCGGATTGTTGTTGTATTTCCAAAAGTTTTTCATTCGAAAGACATCTGTCTTTATCAGGAGCGTTCAAATCTAACTTCACCCTATCATAAATCGTGCTATGTTCAGCCGTATGACGTCCAAGTAATTTCTGATAATCAGGGAACAAATCGTTTAACTGTTTTTGTATCTCTCCTTTTGCCCAATACTCTTCACTATTTTCATAATATTTTTGAGTACGAGTAAGTAAAAGCACCGACTTTGCATTGGAAATATTTAAAACATCCTCATTCAAAGTCACTTCTCCTCCGGAAACAAGAACTCTGGTTACCCCTTCATAACCAGCCCCTCCCTGCCGCTTATCATATTTAGCTTTCATAACCAAATAATCAACGGTACTTTCTTTCTGAAAAAGCATGCTTCGAGGGAAATTCATCTTCGGATCGATATCCAATCGTACAGAACAGGAAATTCGTGCTCTTGATGGTGCAGTCAAATACTGTACCGCAACATTATCTTTTCGAGAAACAAAAGATTTTCGTTCCCACTTTCCTCTATTATCCGTCCAAGACACAATTATTTCTCCGGTTCGAAAGTTACATCTACGTCTATAATCTTTAATTTTTCCGTTCTGTGGTATTTCAATTTTCATCAGAAACCCGGGATGACGATTTCCTTCACCTCCGTTTTTCCATTGTGCAGATTCTACAGCCAACTTATTTGCTTTGGCAAATTCTCCATCTGCACAAAACTGACGGATAGAATCTAAAACTGGTTTGGGAACTTCGGCAAAAGAACGATCATGTTTTTTTGCCAAATTAAAGCCCCGATCGTTAAAGACGATTGTTTCATCTAAAGGATTACCGAAAACCATGATACCCATTTTACCGTTTCCTGATAAAAACGAATCTTCCCAATCATCATAATTTTTAGGATAATCGAATGAAAAGCCCTGTCTTGATGAAAATTCTCGAGATTTCACGACCTGCGGAAAGCATAACAGCATTGCAATAACATAAAGTAAAAAAATTTTACTTTCCGTGTTTTTCATTTTATATAATTGTATGTGTATATGTAAAATGTTTTTATAGCTTCGCAAACAAACATTCGAAGATAATCAAGACTTTCAAATTTACAAAATTTAATGCGACAGAATAAATAAAACGCCTAAATATTCCAATAAAGAAATATTATCAGATCATTTTCGTATTTTCTTCCAGTCTATTTTCCCATTTTCATTCTTTAAGATAGCCCACTATTATTTTTATGAAAACAGAAAAATATCCTCGAAAAAAACTCTCAACTCGGACTCGAATAAAATTCAGACAGGATATAAAAATATACAATTCTTCAAATCATAATATCATAGGCACTTCTATTAATAAAAGTTCAGAGCGTTCTATAACATTTATCTTCAGATCAGAAATATCCCAGATACCGATACCGTCTCTTTTCAAAAGAGTCTCTTCGGCAACTTCGATTTTCCCATCAATAATAAAAATATAAACACCCATATTTTCTCCATGCATTTTATAAGCAATAGTCTTTCCTGCATCAAATTTTCCCATAGAAAACCATGCATTCTGCAAAATAGAGGCCGGAGTACTACCGTCTGGTGATATAAACAGCACCAATTCATTTTTTCTCAATAATCCTCTGATATCATAATTATTATACTCCGGAGGGGTATTTTCTTTATTCGGAAACACCCATATTTGCAAAAACTCTACGGGCTCTTTATCACTACCGTTATATTCGCTATGTAAAATTCCGCTTCCGGTACTCATTACCTGAATATCTCCCGGAATAATTGTCTGGGTGTTTGCAACACTGTCTCCATGACGAAGTTTTCCTTTCAAAGGGATAGATACGACCTCCATATTTTTATGCGGATGCATTCCAAATCCTTGTGACGGAGCTACCCAATCATCATTCAAGACACGTAATGCTCCGAAATGCACCCTCATAGGATTATAATAATCTGCGAAACTGAAAGTATGGTATGTCTTTAACCAACCATGATCAAAATAGCCTCTTGAAGAAGCTCTATCTACAACTTTTTTCATAATAATTTTCTTTTACTTAGAGCCTGTTTAAATTTTCCGATAAAATAATTTCGTCAGACTTATATCTATTGATAACAATCATAGATCATATAATGTTGCACAATAATGCGTAACTTTACGGCAAAATTGAAAATCAGCAATGAACACTCATATTATGTCAAACGAAAAAATATACTGGTTCATCTTTTACAACGATCAATTATTAATCGAGAAAAAAAACGGAAAATATCAAATTCCATATACACCAGAGTCTCCTCTAAAAAGAGAAACGGATATTTCAGTTTTAAATGTACCTGTACCGGGACATCGAGCCAAAACATTCAGGATACAAAAACCTATCTCCGTTTCTGACCAATACGAATGGATCGGTTTACGATCATCCTACGATTATCTACCGCAAGAATCATATAATATAGCCGGAAAAGCTTTCGAAATTCTTCATTGGGATAAAAACAGCCGATTCTGTCCGGTATGCGGAAATCCTATGGAATTCAAAAACGATATGACAAAACGGTGTCTTTCTTGCGGAAAAGAGCTATACCCGACCATTTCAACAGCAATATTGGTATTGATTCGAAAAGCAGATTCTATTTTATTAGTTCACGCCCGTAATTTCAAAGGAACATTCAATAGTTTGGTTGCCGGATTTTTGGAAACCGGAGAAAATCTCGAAGAATGTGTCGCCAGAGAAGTCATGGAAGAAACCCGGTTAAAGATAAAGAACATTTCTTATTTCGGCAGCCAGTCATGGCCTTATCCAAGTGGATTAATGGTCGGATTCATAGCCGATTATGAAAGTGGGAGAATCGAACTGCAAGATAATGAGCTCAGTTCGGGAGCATTTTATACGCGAGATAATCTACCAGAACTTCCTCACAAATTAAGTCTGGCTCGCAAAATGATCGACTGGTGGTTAGAACAAAACAATGATGAAACAAGATAAAGGATTTGAAAATTTAAACAGACTATAAAAATCATTCTATTTTTTCGATCATCAAATCAGGGAGGTTCTGAATAAAAGTAAAGATATCTCCCTCTTTATCATTATCTCGAGTTTTAATTACCATACTGACACAATAAACCTGACGATCTCCTTGAAATTCTTTACGAGCAGAATAATTCGTTATCCGACCTTCGGAATGAGCAATCATTTTGGTTATCTTCTGCAAGTTTTCTTGCTGCCCGGTAGAAAACTGCACAAAAGAACTATGTAAACCGATACGTTTAAACAATATTGTCAACAGCTCTAATCCCAATAATGTAAAAAAGGTCGCTGCAATTCCTACTCCATACATTCCTCCTCCGATTGCTAAACCTATGCCCGACGCAACCCATACTCCGGCAGCAGTAGTCAGCCCCCGCACAAACTGCCGTTGTATAATTATAGTGCCAGCTCCTATAAAACCTATGCCGGTAACAACCTGAGCAGCTACACGGCTCGGATCGAGTCCTATCGACGGCATTCCCAAAACGTCCTGAAAACCATATTGAGATACAATCATAATGAGGGCACTACCCAAAGAGACAAGAAAATGTGTCCTAAATCCGGCTTCCTTTGCCCGATACTCTCGTTCAAGTCCGATAATAGCACCCAAAATTCCAGCAACAAACAATCTTAATACAAATTCCCAGAACATAATAACCTTCCTTTTTAATTATTTATCGAAACTACAAATATAAACAAAACACGATAACCCTACAAAAGATAAATCAACAACACCTCCGGTCATTTTTCAATACAGAACATTCGGTAAAAAAGTTTTTCATATCCCCAAATAAATTATTTATATTTGCTTATATAAAATACTAAAATAAACAGACATGGATGACCGGGTAAAACTCAAGGTTATGGGCATTACATACAGCCAAATACAAAACGGAGCTTATGCTCTCGTACTGGCAGAAGAAAATGGAGACCGGCGTATACCCATCATAATAGGGACTGCCGAAGCTCAGTCTATCGCTATAAGACTCGAACATTTAACTCCTCCCCGTCCCATGACCCACGATCTATTTGCCAGTTTCGCTCAAGGGTTCGGGATTCGATTGCGCGAAGTTTTCGTCTATCATTATGAGGACGGCGTTTTCTCATCCGAATTACTCTTCGATGACGGAACTCGCCAAATCAGAATAGATTCACGGACATCTGATGCCATTGCCATTGCTTTGCGAACCCAATCACCTATTTATACCACAGAAAAAATTATCAGCGAAGCCGGCATCATATTTCAGGAAGATCCTAAAGAAAAAAAGAAAGAAGAAACAAAGGTTTCCAAACACAAACATCTCGACGAATACTCGACAAAAGAATTAAAAGAACGTCTGGAAGAAGCGATCCGTACGGAAGCATACGAAAAAGCCGCCCTTATTCAACAAGAACTAAAAAAACGGGAACAGAAACAAGGTTAGTAATAAATATTTATTAGTTTTGTACGATAATTGTCCGCCTACACCGGAATAATCCCGGTTTACAAGACCGGATTTTTACCTGAAAAACAATTAACTACACTAAATTTCATAAAAAATAGTGCTATGAACGTGAAACTTCGCTTAATCATAATGAACTTCCTGCAATTCGCTGTTTGGGGGGCATATCTTACATCTATGGGAAGTTACCTTGTAAGTATTAACCAGGCATCACATATCGGAATGTATTATGCAATGCAGGGCATCGTATCTCTATTTATGCCTGCAATATTAGGTATCATCGCCGATCGTTGGATACCGGCACAGAAACTATTAAGCCTAAGCCATTTTCTTGCCGCTTCATTCATGGCCGCAGCAGGATATTACGGAATGAGTCATGGGACAAATGTCGAATTTCCGGTTTTATTTACACTATACTCGCTAAGTGTAGCTTTTTATATGCCGACATTAGCCCTTTCCAACTCTGTTGCATATACTGCACTCGACAAAGCAAAATTAGACACTATAAAGAATTTCCCTCCCATTCGGATTTTCGGTACAATCGGCTTCATCTGCTCTATGTGGACAGTCGATCTTCTGGGATTGCAAGACACATACGGACAATTCTTTGCATGTGCCCTTATCGGTGTTGTATATGCATTATATGCTCTGACACTGCCTGCTTGTCCGACAAGTAAAGGGGATAACACCAAATCATTAGTCGAGGCTTTAGGATTACGAGCATTCACTTTGTTCAAACAAAGGAAGATGGCGATCTTTTTCATTTTCTCGATGTTATTAGGAGTTTCATTGCAGATAACCAACGGGTTCGCAAATCCGTATATCAGTAGTTTCGGTTCTATTCCCGAATATGCCGACACATTCGGTGTACAACACGCAAACATATTAATTTCATTATCTCAAGTTTCAGAAACTTTGTGCATCTTATTGATACCATTTGTTCTGCGACGATTCGGGATCAAACGGGTAATGTTAATCGCCATGCTGGCATGGGTACTCAGGTTCGGACTATTCGGACTCGGAAATCCCGGAGATGGAGTATGGATGTTTATTCTCTCCATGATTGTTTACGGTGTCGCTTTCGACTTTTTCAACATATCCGGATCTTTATATGTCGATAAAGAAACCGATATATCGATCCGTTCCAGTGCACAAGGACTGTTTGTTATCATGACTAACGGATTCGGAGCAACAATAGGTACTCTCGGAGCTCAGGCAGTAGTAAACTATTTTGTGGATTTCAGCAGCAATATTCCGCAAGTAAGTGAATGGCAATCAGCTTGGTATGTTTTTGCCTCCTATGCTCTGCTCGTAGCAATCATATTTGCTATCGTATTTAAATATAAGCATAATCCAAAAGAATTTGAATAAAATCTTTTTCTATAAGGATGAATATTTAATAAATTTACCGGCAATATAAATAATTCTTTTATATTGCCGGTATCATTAATATCTTATTCAATATGTATATAACTCCTGCACAAGGACTGACATTGACATCCCTACTACGAGGTATATTCGGAATGTGCGTACTGCTTCTTATCGCTTGGCTATTAAGTAAGGACCGAAAAAAAATAGACTGGAAAATTGTCATTACAGGACTTTCTCTTCAGATTTTATTGGCATTCGGTATGCTATATATTCCCGCATTTCAAATTTTCTTTGAATTTCTCGGGAAAATATTCGTAAAAATTCTCGAATTTACCAGACAAGGGACAGCATTTCTTGCGGGAGGTTTACTCGACACATCCAAAGTCGGATACATTTTTATTTTTCAAGTACTCCCGACACTCATTTTTTTCTCTGCGCTTATCAGTTTGCTTTATTATCTAAACATTATACAGCGAATCGTACAAGGAGTCGGCTGGTGCATCCGTAAAATATTCCGACTGTCCGGATCAGAAGGGCTCACCGTAGCCGGAAATATATTTTTAGGCATGTGCGAAGCTCCTATATTGGTAAAACGGTATCTTCCTTTTATGAACCGATCCGAGATGTTTCTCGTAATGAGTGTCGGAATGGCGACAATATCCGGAGGTGTTATGGCGGCATATATCGGAATGTTGGGAGGTGATGATCCTACCGCACGTTTGCAATTTGCCAAATATCTCATTTCAGCTTCTGTTATGGCAGCACCGGGGGCTATCGTCTTTTCTAAAATCATAATTCCTCAAACCGAACCGCTTTCTCATATCGAAGCCTCTATTCCCCGAGATAAAGCAGGGAAAAACATACTGGACGCTATTTCAAACGGTGCTATAGAAGGGCTAAAACTTGCCGTAACGGTTGCCGCATTACTTCTCGTATTCATAGCCATGGTTGCTTTACTCAATTATCTGTTGGGAGACCTGATAGGACACTATACCGGGCTAAACCAGTGGTTATCCGAAATAACAGGACATTCCGTTACACTTAATTTTCAAACTCTTATCGGATGGATATTCACTCCCATAGCATGGATCATGGGGGTATGCAACGCCGATACCGGATATGTAGGGAGCTTATTGGGGACAAAAATCGTATTAAACGAATTTGTCGCTTATGCCGATCTGAACATGCTGAAGAATGCAGGAACATTCATACAGGAAAAATCAATAATTATAGCGACATTCGCATTATGCGGTTTTGCTAACATCAGCTCTATCGGAATGCAAATAGGAGGTATAGGCGTATTAGCTCCCGACCAACGAAAGACATTAACCCGATACGGATTTTTAGCTATGATATGCGGAACTTTAGCTTCTTGCATGTCTGCCACAATTGTTGGAATGATCATCGGATAATCATAAAAAATACAACTCATGCATATATTTTATACTCCGGACATCAAATCCGTCAAAGAATTACCTGAAGAAGAATCTCAACATTGCATAAGGGTACTTCGACTATCCGAAGGAACTGAAATTATGCTCACAGACGGAAAAGGCACATTTTATAAGGCAATTATCACACTCGCACATCACAAACGGTGCGGTGTAAAAATCGTTGAAGAAATTCAAGCGCTAAGCCCCTGTCCCGTTAAAATAGATATAGCCATTGCCCCTACTAAAAATATGGACAGAATCGAATGGTTTGCCGAAAAGTGTACCGAAATAGGTATAAATGCCATTACCCTGCTCCGCTGCCGTTTTTCGGAACGTAAAGAGGTGAAAACCGAACGGATCGAAAAAATATTGGTTTCGGCGATGAAACAATCTATAAAAGCGACATTACCTCAATTGAACGGCATGACGACGTTCAAGGAATTCGTAACCCGTCCTTTTGAGGGGCAAAAATTCATAGCACACTGCTATGACAAAAGCGATAAAGTTTTGTTAAAACAAAAATATATACCGGGGAATAATGCCCTTATATTGATCGGACCGGAAGGAGATTTCAGTCCGGAAGAGGTAGAACTTGCAATCGAAAACGGGTTTTCTCCCATATCATTGGGGAATAGCCGTTTACGTACCGAAACAGCCGGAATTGTCGCCTGTCACACAATACATGTAATCAATCAATAATTTTCCCAATTTCTCATTTATTCCACTATATTTGCACGATCAATTAATTTAATTTATATATGTTACTGCAAACTGAAAAACTTAAATATACCGATTCAGGTCTTTTTTTCCTTTTAGCCGGACCTTGTGTTATTGAAGGTGAAAATATGGCTTTAAATATTGCCGAAACAATCGTAAAGATCACAGACCGCTTGCATATACCGTATGTTTTTAAAGGATCGTATCGCAAGGCAAACCGTTCAAGAATAGATTCTTTTACCGGCATCGGAGACGAAAAAGCATTGAAAATACTTCGAAAAGTCGGAGAATCTTTTAATATTCCGGTTGTTACCGATATACATTCGGCAGAGGAAGCCCGAATGGCAGCCGAATATGCAGATGTATTGCAAATACCTGCTTTTTTGTCTCGACAAACCGATCTTTTAGTCGCTGCTGCAGAGACAGGCCGTGTCGTAAATATAAAGAAAGGGCAATTCTTATCTCCGGGAGCGATGAGGTTTGCCGCCCAAAAAGTCATTGATGCCGGTAACCCAAAAGTAGCGATCACCGAGAGAGGTACGACATTCGGGTATCAAGATTTATTAGTGGACTTCCGAGGAATTCCCGAAATGAAATCGTTCGGACATCCGGTCATTCTGGATGTTACGCATTCTCTTCAACAGCCTAATCAAGCCTCAGGCGTTACCGGAGGAATGCCGCAACTGATCGAAACAATCGCCCGTGCCGGAATAGCAACCGGCGCAGACGGACTATTTATGGAAACACATCCCGAACCGGAAAAAGCCAAATCTGACGGTGCCAATATGCTTCGTCTGGATTTATTAGAAGGTTTATTGGAAAGATTGACGGCTATTCGGGAAACAATCAACAAATTCGATAAATAAAAAGATAAATGCAGATAAAAGACAAAAGTGCGGTAGCCGGAATCTTTTTCGGATATTTTATTATGGGATTAGTCGATGTCGTCGGAATTTCTGCTAATTATGTAAAAGCAGATTTTTCGTTAAGCGATTCCGTATCCTCTTTCTTGCCATTAATCGCATTTATCAGTTTCGCCTTCCTTGCCGTTCCTTCCGGAATGTTAATGAACCGAATAGGAAGAAAAAACAGTGTGCTGGTGAGTTTTATAATTACGCTCATAGCTCTTTTGATCCCGATCACCGGTTATACATTCCCCGCCATGTTGACGACATTTGCTTTGGTTGGGATAGGAAATACGGTCATGCAAACCTCTATTAACCCTCTTTTAGCAGATGTCGTTCCGGAAAACAAGCTTACGAGCAGTCTCACCTTAGGACAATTTTTCCGGTCTATCTCTTCGGCAATAGGTCCTATTCTGGTAACTACAATTATGCTTTTGACCGGAAACTGGAAAAACACGTTTCCTATTTATGCCGCAATCACCGTTATCGGGACTCTATGGCTATATAAATCGTCTATCACGGAACGGATTACCGATGACAAACAAAAGAGTTCTTATCTATCCATATTACAACTTTTAAAAGACAGGCATATTTTGATCCTCTTCTTAGCACTTTTTGCATTTGTAGGTATCGATGTGGGGCTCAACGTTTATGTTCCGGAATTTCTTCAAACCCGTTGCGGGCTTCCTTTACAACAAGCGGGGTTAGGATCGAGTCTTTATTTTATAGCCCGGATTATAGGATCTCTGATCGGAGCAGCACTATTACTGCGATACCATTCAGAAAACATATACTTTTATACAATGGCGACCGGAGTAATTATTTTCATTATAATGATGTTATTCCCCCAATTATATATTGCCTTGACTTCTATTTTTATTATCGGACTGGTATGTGCAAACGTATTTTCCATATTGCTTTCCCTTGCTCTGCAATACCGTCCCGATAAAGCCAATGAAATATCAGGATTAATGATAATGGCCGTATCGGGCGGAGCAATAATTCCTTTGCTTATCGGAATTGTCAATGACCTGACCGGAGAATCTGCAGGTATGTATGTCCTTTTGATTTGCCTGTTATCTCTTCTTTCTTCTGCAATTTATTTGCGTAGACATAAGAGCATGTCTAAAAACTAACTACGTTTTACAGATATCAACTTATCAAAATCAAATTCTCTAAAATCAGAAATTACAATATCTGCTTTATCTTCTATTCGGGAAAGAGGTAAAGTCGTAGAAAGTCCGACAACCGTCATACCCGCTGCACGCCCGGCAGCCAGTCCGGCTAAAGAATCTTCAAAGACATAGCAGTTCCGAACATCTGCATCCAATAGCTTCGCCGCCAATAAATAGCACTCAGGATCAGGTTTAGACCGAGAAATCTGATTAGCGGTTACTATTACGTCAAAATACGATTTAATATCAGGATGCTCACGATAAAGATTTGCCATTTTCACATCATTAGAACTTGTGACGATTGCCGTTTTTACATTATTTTTACGTAAGCAATTCAAAAAATCCAAGATACCCGGAATGTAATCGTATGACATATCGTGTTCCCATTTATCAAGATTTTTAACAATTTCTTGCTGAATCTCTTCTCTTCCGGAAAAATATTTCTCGAATATCTGACGTAATGTATTTCCCTTTACTTTATCACCGAAACGGTCAGGATCAGATAAATACTTCACTCCCACATTATTCCAATATATACTGTACTGAGATTCTGTATCAACTATTACTCCATCCAAATCAAATAGTGCGGCAATCGTACGATTCATTTTATCTTATCTTTTATTTGTTTAACGCTGCAAAATAAATAAAAGCGTACCGACTACACAAATAATCACTACCTTTGCCGCACTAAATAATTGTGAAATTATATGGCAAAATCAAATTCTCCCCTTATTTTGGGAACGCAACCTATCGGAAAGCTTTTGCTGCAATATTCTATCCCTGCAATTATAGGGATGACCGTAACTTCTCTTTATAATATAATCGACAGCGTATTCATAGGACACGGTGTCGGAGCTTTAGGAATAGCCGGGCTGGCAATAACTTTCCCTCTAATGAATCTCATCGTCGCATTCTGCGTACTGGTGGGTGTCGGCGGTGCTACGATCAGTTCTATTTATATGGGACAAAAAGATACGCAACGAGCAACATACGTCCTGCACAATGTACTGTTAATGTTAATATTCAACGGTATTATGTTCGGACTCGTCACCCTATATTTTCTCGATCCGATTCTGTTATTTTTCGGGGCAAGTGCCGAGACTCTTCCCTATGCCCGAGATTTTATGGGAGTGCTTCTTCTCGGAACGCCGATTACTTATGTATTTATCGGTCTCAACAACATCATGAGAGCTACCGGATACCCTAAAAAAGCAATGATCTCCGCATTATTTACAGTAGGAGCGAACATCATCATCGCCCCGATATTCATTTTTGTACTGAAATGGGGAATCAAAGGAGCAGCTCTTGCCACAATCATTTCCCAAACCTGCGGAATGATTTGGGTGCTGCATCATTTTCTGGATAAAAATAGTTTCATACACTTTCAAAAAGGTGCTTATGTGCTTAAAAAGCGAATTATCGTAAGTATTTTATCTATCGGTTTATCCCCATTTCTAATGAATGTATGTGCCAGTGGCGTAGTGATTATCATAAACAACAGTTTACTGAGTCATGGAGGAGATTTAGCTATCGGTGCTTATGGCATAGTAAACCGCATGCTCACATTTTTCGTAATGATCGTTATGGGGCTGACACAAGGAATGCAACCGATTATCGGATATAATTATGGGGCAGAGCAATATGACCGGGTAAAACAAACTCTTCGCTACGGAATCATCGCCGGAGTATGTATTACGACTTTCGGATTTATTTTAGATGAAATTTTTCCCCACGCCATAGTAGCTATGTTCACGACAAACGACGAACTTACCGACATTGCAACTACCGGATTAAGAATATGCACGATTATGTTCCCTGTCGTAGGATGTCAAATCGTAATTACAAATTTTTTCCAATCTATCGGGAAATCGCAAATATCAATTTTACTTTCTCTTTCCCGACAATTGGTATTTCTCATCCCGTGTCTGCTGATTTTGCCGACTTATCTCGGAACAAACGGAGTATGGGCTAGTATTCCTGTGGCCGACTTTATCGCTTTTATAATGGCCATAGTCGCAATATGGATACATATCAGAAAAATACAAAAGAAAAATAACTTTGCACACAAATCTGTCTAATAAAGATATCCTAATTATCTGTTTAAATTTCCCAATAAAAATTCTACTTTATCGATTTAATGACCTGTCTAAATTTTCCGATAAGAAAATATTATCAGGTCATTTTTACATTTTCTTTCGCTCTGTTTTCCCATTTTTACTCGTCAGATAACCTGCTATCTTCTTCGTAAAACAGATAAACATCCTCGAAAGAAACTCTCAAAACTGACCCAAGTAAAATTTAGACAGCCACTAATTCAAAATCAGGAAATATTCTTATCTTTGAATTATAAATAACGATAAAGTGGATATACTGCAAATAGACACCGACAATAAAGAGTTTCAGAATGCCTTAAGTTTGATTCAATATACTTCGCAATCGGTATTCTTGACCGGAAAAGCCGGTACGGGAAAATCTACCTTTTTGCGATATATATGTGATCAAACAACTAAAAAGCATATTGTATTAGCTCCGACCGGCGTTGCAGCAATCAATGCCGGAGGCAGCACGATACATTCTTTCTTTAAAATGCCATTCCGCCCTATTTTGCCGGATGATCCTGATCTGAGTTTAACGGAAGGACGCATTTTCGAATTTCTAAAATATAGAAAATCGCATCGTAAGCTAATCAAAGAAGTCGAACTCATTATTATAGACGAAATATCCATGGTGCGTGCCGATATGATCGATTTCATAGACCGTGTACTTCGCATCTATTCGGGTAATATGCGTCTGCCTTTCGGGGGTAAGCAACTTTTGTTCGTAGGGGATATCTATCAACTCGAGCCGGTAGTCACCCAAGACGCGCGAGACATATTGAATCGTTTTTATCCCAATTCTTATTTTTTCTCAGCACGAGTATTTAAAGAGATAAGTCTCGTTCCTATCGAACTAAAGAAAGTATATAGACAAACCGACATAACATTTGTAAATCTCCTCGACAGAATTCGAACCAACACAACAAACGATAACGATCTGAAAATACTAAATAGCCGATATAATCCTAACTTTATACCACGCCAGGAAGATTTTTCAATTACTCTGGCAACGAGAAGAGACAACGTCGATTACATTAACGATAAACATCTTGCAGATCTCGACGGAAAAGAATTCGTATTCAGGGGAGAAATAAAAGGTGATTTTCCCGAATCAAGTCTTCCTACGTTAAAAGAGCTGATTCTCAAAGAGGGTGCACAAATAATTTTTATCAAAAACGACTATGACCATCGCTGGGTAAACGGAACTCTCGGGATTATCTCCTCAATTACCGAAGACGGGAAAATATATGTATTGCTTGAAAACGGAGAAGAGCACGAAGTCGCTCGTGATTTATGGCGCAATATACGTTATTCTTATAATGAAAAAAAGAAAAGAATCGAGGAAGAAGAGTTAGGTTCTTTCGTTCAATATCCCATGCGTCTGGCTTGGGCTATCACCGTACATAAAAGTCAGGGTCTCACGTTCAACCATGTCATTATAGATTTCAGCGGAGGCGCTTTCGCCGGAGGTCAAACTTACGTGGCACTAAGCCGTTGCACATCTCTTGAAGGAATAGTCCTGAAAAAAAGAATATCAAGAAGCGATATTTTCATAAAACCTGAAATTATTCATTTCAGCCAAAGCTTTAATAATCCTCGACTCATCGAACAATCGATGAAACTGGCACAAGCCGACAGACTTTATCATACTGCAATCAAACAATTCGATAAGGATGATTTTGATGGTAGTCTTACAGCTTTGTTCGAGGCTATACACATCAGATATGATCTTGAAAAACCAGAAGTAAAACGATTGATCCGAAAAAAATTAAGTGTTATCACAGAATTAAAAGAACGTATAAAAACTCTCGAACAACGAGATCATGAACGCCGGGAAACATTAAAAAAGTATGCATACGAATATTATTTGCTCGGTAATGAGTGTATTACGAAAGCTCACGACATCAGAGCTGCTCTCGCCAATTTTGACAAGGCATTGGCTCTTGATCCGTTACTGCTCGACGCCTGGGTACGAAAAGGCGTTACTTTAATGGATACTGACGATTTATCCGGAGCAGCACAATGTCTCAACGAAGCTGTACGGTTAAGTCCGCTATATTTTAAGGCTCTTTATAACAGAGGTAAACTACGATACAAACTTGAAGATTATGAAGGTGCATCAAGCGATTTTCTGAAAGCCGTAAAACTAAAGCCGCAAAATGCGACTTTACACGACCGGCTCGGAGACACATTTTCTAAACTCGGTGAAATAGAAACAGCCAGTCGTTTTTGGAGTATTGCAGAAGAAATAAGAGAAAGAAAACATAACAAATAAATCATTTGGGTATGAATACAAAAGTAAAAAAAGGTTTAAAAATTACCGGGATAGTCATAGGTACAATCTTGGTTATCATGCTCGTTCTCCCTTTTGCTTTTAAAGGCAAGATATTGGAGATAGTAAAAAAAGAGGCAAATAACATGCTGAACGCCAAGCTCGAATTTGCCGATCTGAACCTCAGTTTCTTTTCTCATTTTCCGAAAGCCTCTATCGAGTTGCAACAATTATCTCTTACGGGTATCGGTGATTTCGAGAAAGACACTCTTGTCTCTGCAAAAGAGATAGATATCGCCGTTAATATAATGAGTCTGTTCGGTGATAAAGGAATTGAAATAAATCATATTATTCTGGAAAAACCGCAAGTAAAAGCAGTCAAGTTAGCGAATGGAAATGTAAACTGGGACATAATGAAACCAGACACAACAACTACTGTTGAAACAGACACGACCTCGTCCGATTCATCTTTCGCTCTTAAATTAAAAAAATTCACTATAGAAGACGGACGTATTGCATACATAGATGACTCTTCCAAAATGGAATTCCATACCCGGAAACTGAATTTAAAATTATCGGGAGATATGAGTGCCGAGTCAACATCGGTTGATTGTCACATGACAACTCAAAATATCGATTTTATATCAGGAGCTGTCCCCTATCTCAAGAATGCCGAATTCGAAATGGAGATGAAAGTTCTGGCAGATTTAACAAATAACAAATTCACATTCGATGAAAACAAACTGCGGCTTAATGCAATCGAATTGAATCTTGACGGCTGGATAGCACTTCTCGAAAATGATATGGACATGGATATACGTTTAAATAGTCCGAAAATCGAGTTTAAAGACATTCTTTCTCTCATTCCCGGCATTTATCAAAACAATTTCGAGTCATTAACCACTAAAGGTGCATTAGATTTTAAAGCTGCAGCTAAAGGTAAAATGACCGATAATCTATTACCTCAATTTTCATTTCTATTAAACGTTAAGGACGGTATGATCAATTATGCCGATATGCCCAAAGCAATCGACAATATCAACATCCATATTTCTGCAGAAAATCCGGGAGGTAGCGCCGACTTAACTACTCTCAACATAGATAATCTCAGTTTTAAAATGGCCGGTAATCCGTTTAAACTGACATTAAACGCATCGACACCTGTATCTGATTTGAATTTTAAAGCAACGGCAAACGGGACTTTGAATCTGAATATGATCAAAGATGTATATCCTTTGGGCGATTCGGTAAAATTAAGCGGAATACTGACAACCGCACTAAGTTTTGCAGGTAAAATGTCGGATATTGAAAAAGAAAAATACCAAAATATACAAGGAGAAGGGAATATCTCTATAAGCGATATGAGTTTTACGACTCCGGGAATCCCGGCTATAACATTAAAGAAAGCATCTGCAACGATCAGTCCCAAAGCTATGTCTTTAAATGAAATGGACGTAAATATCGGGAAAAACGATTTGCAGGCAAAAGGTTCTTTATCTAATTACTTACCCTATTTTTTGAAAAATGAAACTTTAAAAGGCAATCTTTCTTTAACCTCTTCATATCTGAACTTAAATGATTTTATGAGCGATTCTGAAGAGGTAAGTACAGAAACTGAAGGAAAAACGGACACAACGACCATGAGTGTCATAGAAGTTCCTGAAAATTTGGATTTGTCGCTTAAAGCAAACCTTAAAAAAGTCATTTTCCAAAAAATCGAAATCGATAATATCAGCGGAAATCTATCTGTTTCAAAAGGAGTCGTTCGAATGAATCCTCTGAATTTTAACGCTTTCGGCGGGTCTGTATCCACAACCGGATCATACAGTACCGCTGAGAATAAAAACCGACCTATGGTAAATTTCGGACTGAACATCCAGAAAGCTTCGTTCGAAGAAACTTTCAAACAATTGGATATGATTCAGAAGATCGTCCCGATTTTTGCAAAAACAGGAGGTAACTACTCTGTGAATCTTGATTTAAAGACTCCTTTGGATAATACTATGAACCCGGAATTAATGTCTCTGACGGCTAAAGGGGTTCTACAATCCAACGATATTCATATACAAAATCTCGAAATATTTGACAAGATTGCTACATTATTAAAAAACGACAAGCTTAAAAACATCGAAGCTAAAGACATAAAAATACCTTTTACGATCGAAAACGGATTATTAAAAACTGATCCTTTCGATATAAAAATGGGTAATATCAGCATGAATCTAAACGGAACAACCGGTTTAGATCAGAGCATCGACTACACAGCAAAAATCACACTTCCCGAATCTGCTACCGGCGGATATATAAGTAATGTAACCGCAACTATCGGAGGTACATTTTCAAAACCCGAGATAAAACTCGACACTAAAGAAATGATCAACAATGCCGTAAAAACAGCAGTAAATAGTCAATTGACTAAACTCACAGGAAAAGATAAGGAAGAACGTATCGCTGCTTTAAGAGAACAAGCTGATGCTGCAGGGAAAAAATTAGTCGAAACTGCAGAGAAAGAAGGACAAAAATTAATAGACAAGGCTCAAAAACCGCTCGAAAAGATCGGTGCGAAAACTGCGGCGGCGGCTTTAGTAAAAGAAGCACAGAAACAAGCAGATAAGTTAAAAGAAGAGGCCGAAAAAGCCATACAAAAAATAGAAGCTGAATAAAACTCAGACAGGCTCTTAAATTTCATAGAAATTTTTTCAATAAACCCTTCAGATATTTTCTTTATCTGGAGGGTTTATCATTTTCTCACAAAACAACAGTTTTCCCAAACGAAGTCCTTTTTAAATTATACTACATTATGTTTCAAGTGTTTAATTCCGAGTAAATTCTGTCATTCAAATAGATACAATTTGGCACTTTTTCTGACAAAACAGATTAAAAAACAAATGGCACACACTTTGCAATCATTTAAGTGAATTTGAGTTACAAACCCGATTCAAAGAAATATAGATGTTTAATTAACGAATAGGAGATTATAACTATGATGCCTGTAAGAAAATCACAAAATTGGCTTCCGGGAATATTTAACGATTTCTTTGGAAATGAATGGATGGAAAAAGCAAATTCAACTTCCCCTGCCATAAATATTATCGAAAGCGAAAAAGATTATAAAGTAGAGATTGCTGCTCCGGGTCTGACTAAAGATGATTTTTCAATTAGAATCGATGATGATAATCAGATTTCAGTTTCTATGGAGAAAAAAGAGGAACATAAAAATGAAAATAAAAACGGACGGTATTTACGCCGGGAATTTTCTTATACACAATTCCGTCAAAACATGATTTTGCCCGATAATATCGATAAAGATAAAATTGCAGCTAAAGTCGAAAACGGCATATTGACTATCGATATCCCCAAAAAGGAAATTATTCCCGAAAAACCGGCTGTTAGAAACATAGAAGTAAAATAAAACTTCTATATTAATCTTCATATTTATAGTGATTTTTAAATTCAAATAATATGAAAAGTTCAGAAAAGAAACAGAAAGGCCAATTCTGTAAATCAAAGAAAAAATCAGAATATCAACTTGAAAAAGCAGAAGAGTCTCATGAAGGCAAACATAAAAAGCATGAGTGAGATATAGAATTTACAAAATCAGAAACAGCCCGTTTAATATATGAATAATTGAGCGGGCTGTATTTTTTGGGAATAAGTTATCACTGTTTCATATCATAAAATAATTACAAGCCTATTTAGAGCTTATTTAAATTTTCCAATAAAAATACTATCAGGTCATTTTTGCGTTCTCTTCCGGTCTTTTTCCCTGTTTTCACTCGTCAGATAGCCCGCTATCATACTCGTAAAAGCAGAAAAACATACTCGGAAGAAATTCTCAAAACTGACCCGTGTAAAATTTAAACAGGCTCTTAATTATTAACAAGACGTTTAAAATGGGATGTAATCACTTTTCCCATATTTATGCGTGTACTATCTATCTGCCTTATTTGCACGGGAGAAACCATATTTTTATATTTTGCACGCGTTATCCGGAACTTAACTTTGTCTAAATTACCATATAAATCAACTCCCGCCTTAAACGGTAAAGGAGATTTAAGTATAGAAACATGATAATTGAACGACATATCCAGATTCTGAGTACCTCCTACTGCTGCCCGATAACGATCTATTTCTACAACAAAAGGATAAACTTTTACTTCGCCGTTATCAACTGTTATATTTACGGATATGCTATCGAACATATTTTCCTTTTTATTTTTAAACAACAATATTTTCGCAAGTCTCCTGAAAGTATCCCCATCCAATAAAACCAGACTATCCCCCTTAATATGCACCGCAGCCCGCAAAGAAGGAATACGTATATTCATCAGAGAATCAAGACGCGATTCTGCTGCTATATTAAAATCGACAAGACCTTTAAAAGATCTCAGCATCGGAACGATCGTATCCAGTTCAGGAATAAATGTCACCAATTTCCCTATATTGATTTTATAAATATCAAAATTAAAGCCGGCATATCCATCTATAGAAGAGTCTCCTTTATAAAGTAAAGAGGTTCTCATTACAGCATCTAAAGCTTTCATACTCAGATTTTCAAGATTTACCATTTGATCCTTTATCTGCACTTTTCCCCGAACATTCTCAAAAATCATGTGATTATAACGAACCCTCCCGACATTCGTTTCAAACTCCAAATCGACATTTTTAGGAACAACAAACAAACGGGCTTTATCTGTCGATACAGAAGATATTGTATCTGTTTCAGCCGCATTTTCGTCCATATTCTCAAGGCCGGACAATGCCTCTATAAGCTGATTACAATTTATCCGTCTTGAAACAACTTTTAACCGGGCAGTCAATAATTCATTTTTCATTATTGCTTTTACCAAATTAGAGACCGAACCTGTAGCCGTTATATCAGAATGTCCGATACGGACCTTCGCTTGTCTTAATGCCACAGTATTCCTTTCAAACGCAACTTCCGTTTTTTGCATGCGAATAGGTAAGCCAAATTCAGGAGTAGACAAAAACAAACGATTAAAACCAATTGTACCTTTCGGATGCCACAATGAATCACGACCTTGAAATGCCGATATTTTAAAGCCTGCTAAATCCATTCCTATACGGGTCTCATTTGCTTTCATAAAAAGAGAATCGGTACGCAGATATAAATCAAACACCGGCTTTTTTACATTCATTTTAGAGGGTCTTACTCCAACAGACGCTTCTGTCTTTTGACTGTATGCCCGAATCGTATCGCCAATTATCACTTTAGCTTCTTCCAATGCGAATTTACAATCTAAAGGAATGACTTTCGTAGTATCCATTTCGGTTACAGGGGTCGATATTGATGCCGACATCTGTTTTACCTGAGCCGACCCCATCCGACTTTTCAAAATGAGATCATAAATCTTTGCCCCTACGGCCAAAGAACTATCTCCGATAAAACCCAATTTTGCATTGCCTTTAAAATTAAAATCTTTATCGGCATCTTTTAATAATACATCCTCAATTGCTACATTCCCTTTTATCTGCAAACGTCCCAAATCTTTTTCCTTTACAGCACTTAATTTGCCTTTAAATTTTAAATCAGCAGAGACTTTTCCTCCCATTTCAACACCATCCTGCAACGGAAAAGTCTTCGCTAAAGCTGAAAAATTTACTTTTGCACGAGTATTAAAAGTTATCAACGGATCTCCCATCAAATCATCTATACGACCATCCGCCAATACATCAGTTTCCGCTCCTTGAAAACGAAATATTTTCATATTCAGATAGGACGGCTTTTTTTTCATCACATCTAAATAACAACTTAGATCGGCCGTTAAATTATCGATCCCATAAGGCATTCCCTTATAACGGGCTGAAGCTTGTTGAATCTTCATGAGCATTGTCAGTACCGGCACTTGCTTATCTCCATACGCACCCTTAACCGAACCCGACAGTTCTACATCTCCGGCTGCAGTAACGGAACTCTTTTTAATAACCGATGCCGGAAGCATATTCAATACAGTAGCGACATCCGGTGTTTTAAGTTTGTAGGACAAATCAACATCTATAATTTTCGCAATTGTATCTCGATGCAACGAGCCGCCTACATCAAACGATATTCCATTTAAATTGACCGACGAACGTTTTATATTACAAAATAAGGTCTTTCGATCCAAAGAAAGATCAGTATCAAATTCAAAAGCAATCCGATTCGCCAACAATTCTCCATCTTGCCAAAAAAGAATATTTTTACAAGAAGTTTTCATTCTCAAATCGGCTATATCTTCAGACAAGAACGCTTTTAAATCAAGATTAAGACTGTCTATTCGACTGTACATTTGCGTACTGCGATCATCAAAAATCAATGATACATTTTTAAATTTGACACGATTGATATTTATACTACTATTAAAATCTGAAGAAACCGTATCGGTATTTTGTTGCACGACAGAAGTATCAGCTCGCATAATATCCCAATTCGGATTTCCAATACTGTCAATAAATGCATAAATCGTAGCACCATCGAAAACAAACTTTCTCAGCTCGATCCGGTTATTCTGAAAATATAAAAGCGGATTTACTGAAACTGCACATTTTTTAAATTGCAACAAAGTATCACTTTTCTGCCATAATGTATCTTTGAAGACTTTAGAGACCAATCTCCCATCGGATATTTTCAATTCGAAATCAGGAAACGATGAAAAAAAAGTCAACTCCACACTTCCGATTTCAACTTGAGCGTTTAGAGCTCTATTCGCAACCTGATTAACAACCGGAGTAAGCTTTTCCGGAGTAAACACAAAATTCACGACTACCGCAATAGCCGATAACACGATAATAATTAATGAGAGCATAGAGATAAGTGTTATCTTCAATGCCCTCTTCAAATTCCTGCTCATAACCTTATCTTCATACTTTTGAGTACAAATATAAGGTTTTTATTTTCTGTTATAAGCCTTGTCCAAGAGATAATCTATCGAACATTTTCCCGGACCGGCCAATAAAAGTGTTATAAAAATTCCCAAATACATCAACGGGAGTTCTGACGTTGCCAAAGCAAACGTAGGGAATGTTAAAAAAGCTGCAACGATCATCGAAAAAATCAACGGGATTAAAACTATTCGAGTAAGAAAACCGACTATAAGCAAAATAGAAGCTCCTACTTCGACCAAAATAATCAAAGGTAAAGTCAGTGTCCCCAAACCTATCGGATCGGGAAATGTATCGACTAACGTATCGAAATTCTCAATTTTAGCAATTCCATGAGTCAACATTAATATCCCGACAAACAACCGTAAAAAAAGCCTTGCCGCATTGGAACAGCACTCCGACAATAAAAAAGTCAGAGTCATTTGTATAAATTTATTTGATTTCACACTTGAAGAAAATTCCTTTTCCATATCCTAAATTATTTAAGTTTGATATATTAAAAACTATAATTCTATAACATTTCTTCAAGTAAAAAGTTTTAGAAACTGTTTTTTCTATTGAAAAAAGGTTATGGCTTTTCACCTTATCATAAAAAAATAAAGCCCGTTTAATACTCTTTTGTCGGAAAATTAAGACAACCTCTAATCAAAGAACATAAAATAGTCTTGAAATAAATTTCGGGAAACGATAGTTACTGTTCCTTCCCTTTACTTCCATTCTTTCTCGGGGTTTTCCGATAAAATGACCGCTTTCCCTGACTTCTTCCTCCAGCCGGACGAGAATTATTAGTACGCCTCCCGAATCTTCTACGAAGTCCCCGAGAAAGCTGTTCCACATCATATCCCGGAGCTTCGCCTAACTCCTCAGGAATGGGATTTTTAAGAACTTCTTTATCAATAAATCTTTCTATCCTGAAAAATTTATCTCGTTCTATATCAGACACAAAGGTAATAGCTTCCCCTTCAGCACTAGCCCGTGCCGTACGTCCGATACGATGAATATAATCCTCAGGGTCATGCGGTACATCAAAATTAATAACCAAACCGATATCCGTAATATCGATACCTCTGGCTACAATATCCGTTGCAACCAATACATCGACTTTACCGTTTTTAAAGTCAAGCATCACCTCTTCCCGTTGAGACTGTTCAAGATCAGAATGCATAGCCCGGACATTGTACTTCATTCGCCTGAGCTTCGTCGTAAGTTCCTTAACTTTCTGTTTCGAAGAAGAGAATATAATAGTCTTACCCTCAATTTTCTTAGAAAAAACAGCTTCTATGATCGCCATCTTCTGGTTCTCATAACAAACATACGCCGACTGCTTTATCGCCTCATTAGGTTTTGAAACCGCTATATTAATTTCGACAGGATTATGTAATATATTTTTAGCAAGCTGTCTTATTTTAGGAGGCATAGTTGCAGAAAATAAAATCGTCTGCCGCTTCACCGGAAGATGATTACATATCTGCATAATGTCGTCATAAAATCCCATATCCAACATTCTGTCAGCCTCGTCAAGAATAAGATATTCTACAAAAGGTAGTTTCACTCCACTATTTACCAGATGAGATATAAGCCGTCCCGGAGTAGCGATCACAACATCAGCCCCCATGAGCAATCCTCGTTTCTGTTGATCCCATTGCGCCCCATCACCACCTCCGGATACGACAAAAGTCGAAATAGGTAAAAAATAAGAAAAACCCTCAAACTGCATATCAATTTGTTGTGCCAGTTCTCTTGTAGGAGCTATAATCACGGCTCTTACAGCATCATCTTCTTTCTTATTCTTAGTAAGTAAATTCAACAACGGAAGTATATATGCTGCAGTCTTACCTGTTCCCGTTTGAGCACAAGCAATCAAATCCCTTCCTTCTAAAATTACAGGTATGGTAAGTTCCTGTACCGGAGTCGTTTCCTTAAAATTCATTGCACTCAGACCTTCCAGAACGTCCGATTCCAGATTTAATTCATCAAATCTCATATAATTCTACTACTTTTCAAAATGCTATTCGTGACAATCGAAGCTTATCTATCAACTCCGGTTTTATCAGTAAAACAGCTTGAGCAAAGATAGCGATAAAAAACGAAAGATCGATAATCGAACAAATTAAGAAGCTGTTTAATTCTCCGATAAAGAAAATCTATTTACTTTTCTTCGCATCTTCTTCCGGCCTATTTCTGATTTTTGCACATCATGTAACTTGCTCTACTCTTTCTCAGAACAAAAAATATCCTCGAAAACAACTCTCAAAAATGACTTGATAATATCTTTTATCGGAAAATTTAGGCTCTAAGGCCTCAAAATTATCCCTTTGCAAAACCGACCTTACCTATAACTTTTTTATAGCTCAACCTTGCAGTCTGTATTCATTCGGTGTACAGCCTACACACTTTTTAAATAAACGACTGAAATGCTGTGGATACTGAAAACCTAAACCGTACGCAATTTCACTTATTGTCTTATCCGTATCCAAAATCCGTTCTTTTGCCATATTTATTAGCTCGAGCTGAATATATTCTTGTGCCGTCTTCCCGGTTTCCCGTTTTATCAAATCACCGAAATAATTAGGTGATAAGCACAACCGGTCAGCACAATATTTCACAGAAGGTAATCCTATACTACGAGGTTTATCTGTATGAAAATAATCATTCAGAATATTCTCAAATTTCACAAGCACATCTTTATTGACATTAGTCCGTGTTATAAACTGACGTTCATAAAAACGAATGCAATAATCTAATAACAACTCGATATTTCTCGAAATTAGAGTTTTGCTATGCTTATCTACACCATGTCGAAGTTCATGCTCTATATTATGCAAACAATCATATACGATCTGTCTTTCTTGATCTGACAAATGAAGAGCCTCATTCACTTCATAAGAAAAAAACGTATAATTTTTGATATTTCTACCAAGAGATGTTCCTCTTATTAAATCAGGATGAAAAGTCAAAGCCCACCCTTTAGGCTGAATGATCTCTCCATTGTCCTCGACGCCGATTATCTGGCCCGGAGCAAGGAAAACAAGAGTCCCCTCTTGATAATCGTAATGCTGCCTGCCATATATCAAATCTCCGCACTTCACTTCCTTCAAAAAGATCGTATAAAAGCCAAAACTCATTCGGGCATGACGCACAGGCTTTGCCTTCGACATATCTATCACACTGACTAACGGATGCAATGTTTCGATTCCCATACGAGAATTATACTGATCGACTGTCTCTATCTTTAAAATATTATCTTTCATAACTTTACTGTTTTGAATTAATGCAAAGTTAACATTTTTATCAATACTATAATCCATACTTTTTCAAATCCGTAATAATGGTACAAAGACCCGTAATTCATCTACAAATCAATATAAATAACCAATATAATTTTGCAGTGTAGATAACAAAAAAACAAAATCAATTATGGACACGAAAATGAATTTCGATATGTATGTCCCGACACATACTTTATTCGGCGCAGGAATGTTAAACAATCTGCATTTTCAAAAAATGCCGGGGCAAAAAGCTTTACTCGTAATATCTAACGGCAAATCAACCAAAACAAACGGGTATCTAAAACGTACAGAAGAACAGCTTCAAAAAGCCGGAGTAAAATTCACCGTATTTGACCAAATTGAAGCAAATCCTTTAAAGTCCACGGTCATGGCAGGAGGGAATGCTGCCCGGACAAATGAATGCGATTTTATTGTAGCTTTGGGAGGCGGTAGCGTCATGGATGCCTCAAAAGCTATTGCAATTATGGCTACCAATGACGGAGATTATTGGGATTATATACCTTCCGGAAGCGGAAAAGGTAAAATTATAACGAATGCACCGCTACCTATTATCGCCATCACAACAACTGCCGGAACAGGGTCGGAAACCGATCCGGGCTGCGTCATTACGAATGAAAAAACTCATGAGAAGACAGGTTTTGTTCATCCCTCTTTATTTCCTGTTCTCGCAATTGTCGATCCCGAACTGATGTTATCTGTTCCGCCCCGATTTAGTGCCTATCAAGGGTTCGATGCATTATTCCACAGCGTAGAAGCATACGTATCGAACGGAGCAAATTTAATGAGCGATATGTACGCTTTGACTGCAATAGAAAATGTATCTCTTAATTTACCAAAGACAATAAAAAACGGAAATGACATAGAAGCCCGTACAAAGGTTGCATTCGGAAATACGCTTTCCGGATCTGTAATGTGTGTAGGCCGGTGTAATAGCGAACACTCTTTAGAACATGCCATGTCTGCTTATCATCAAGAACTTCCTCACGGAGCCGGACTGATTATGATAAGCAAAGCCTACTTCACTCACCTTATTAAACAACATGTATGCGATGATCGTTTTATAAAGATGGCAAAAGTCATGGGTATAAGAAACGCAACAGAACCAATGGACTTTATCATTGCTCTTACAAAACTTCAGGAAGATTGCGGTGTAGCCGATCTTAAAATGTCCGATTATGGTATCACTCCCGATGAATTTGAAAAATTCGCCATCAATGCAAAAGACACAATGGGTTTTCTTTTCTCATGTGATCGTATTCCGCTAAGTAATGAAGATTGTATAAATATTTATGCCGCATCCTACAAATAAATAGCTTCAATAACAAAGTGGAAAAGCTTAAAAAATGAAGTTTTCCCAAAATGTTTAATCATATACATAAAAATCATGAAAATCCTGTATTCTCTATTTACATTTATCATTATGATATCGAACAGTTTTAATTCTCCAGCACAAAATAACAGTTCAAAAATCTTAGTAGCTTATTATTCTTATAGCGGAAATACTAAGATTGTTGCCGAACAGATACAAAAAGGAACTGACGGCGATATATTTGAAATTCAACCTGTCGAATCTTATCCCAAAGATTATCAAGAAGTTGTCGATCAAGCTAAAAAAGAGATCAATAATAATTATAAACCTGAATTAAAAACAAAAGTAAAGGATATTGAAAAATATGATGTAATTTTTGTGGGATCTCCTTGCTGGTGGGCGACAATAGCACCTCCGGTAGCGACATTTCTGTCAAGTCATAATCTTTCAGGAAAAACGATCATTCCGTTTATGACTCACGAAGGCAGCCGTATGGGACATACAGAAAACGATATAAAGACTCTTTGTCCGAAATCGAAAATTTTAAATGGTCTTCCCATACGAGGCAGTCAAGTAAAACAAGCTGAAGGAGATGTTATGAAATGGTTAGAAAAAATAGGAATGCTAAAAAAATAAGAAATCATGCAAAAAGTAAAATTAAATAACGGTGTAGAAATGCCGATCTTAGGTTATGGAGTTTATTTGGTCACTCCTGAAGAATGTGAACGTTGTGTACTCGACGCCATAAGCATAGGTTACCGCAGCATAGATACAGCACAAGCATATTATAATGAAGAAGGTGTAGGTGCAGCTATCACTAAATGTGGTGTTCCTCGCAATGAATTATTTATTACTACTAAAGTCTGGATCAGCAATGCAGGAGAAGAAAAAGCTGCGGCCAGCATCGATGAGTCTTTACGAAAATTACGTACCGACTATATCGACCTGTTACTCATTCACCAACCTTTCGGAGATTATTACGGAACATACCGAGCTATGGAAAAAGCTGTAAAAGCCGGGAAAGTAAGAAGTATTGGTTTGAGTAACTTTTATCCCGACCGTTTTGTTGATTTAGCAGAAAACGTCGATATAAAACCTGCTGTAAATCAATTACGAACGAACGTATTCAGTCAACAATGGGATGCGGAAATAGAGATGAACAAATACGAGACCCGCATTATGGCATGGGCTCCGCTCACACAGACAAATAAAGCTCTGTTTGACAACCCTACCATTAAGAAGATCGCTGACAATCATGGCAAAACAGCAACACAAGTGGCCTTGCGTTATCTTATTCAAAGAAATATTATCGCTATTCCCAAATCTACTCATATAGAACGAATGAAACAGAATTTAGAAATATTTGATTTTTCTCTTACCGATACAGAGATGGAATCTATTCATCCACTCGATCAAGAAACAGATTTCCAATGGTCACACCGTAATCCTGAATTGGTACGTTTTTTGCTGAATTATGATAAACAATTCAATCCCCAAAACAAATAAATAACCTGTTACATTGAAATATGAAAAATATATTGATAGTATCGGGACATCCAGACTTGAATAATTCATTTGCAAACAAGAACATATTGGAAGAGCTGAACAGACTGTTACCTGAAGCAGAGTTTGCTTATTTAGACAAACTATACCCGGATTTCCGTATAGATATAGAAACAGAACAAAAACGGCTGCTTCGCGCAGATATTATCGTCTTCCAATTTCCTCTATTCTGGTATAGTGCTCCTTCTCTACTGCATCGTTGGATAGAACAAACGTTTGTACATGGTTTTTCTCACGGGCGAACAGGAGACAAGCTGAAAGGTAAACAGTTGATACTCTCTTTTACTTCCGGTGCTCCAGAGGAAATGTACTGTTACGGCGGATTACAAAATTATCCTATCGAAGATTTTCTTCCGTCCTATAAACAGCTGGCCAATCTATGCGGATTGCAATGGGAAGGCTATATATATAGCGGAGGTCTCTCTTACGCGAACCGCCACGATGAGAAGATTCTGAGACAAATGAAAGACAAAGCCATTAATCACGCTTATTCATTGGTTGGAAAAATAAAGAGCTTAGAGAGGAGTGTTTAAATTTTTCGATTAAAGAAATTATTATTCTCACAGACCCGAGCAAAATTGAAACAGGCTCTTTATTTAAAATATACGACATTATAGACAACGAAATGTTGTCTATAATGTTTTCAGAATAACATCTGAGAAATTAGATTCCGCTCCTTTAAAATCGATTTCCCGACATAACCCTATTGATAGATTAAAAAAAAATTTATTTATTTGCCACGCTCAAAATTAGCTGTTAAAACAACTCATATAAATAAAAGAATGAAATACTCCTATCTGCTCTTAGATTTGGATGGAACTGTTACCGACTCAATGACAGGTATTACCCGATCGGTACAATATGCATTAAAATATTTCGGAATTGAAGTAAAAGAATTAGGACTGCTACAACCGTTTATTGGTCCTCCCCTCAAAGATTCTTTCAAAGAATTTTATCATTTTACCGAAGAGCAAGCAATTCTCGCTACATCAAAATATCATGAATATTTTTCTTCGAAAGGAATATTCGAAAATGCCGTTTATCCCGGAATAAAAGATTTCTTACAGAAACAAAAAAAGGAAAATAAGCAAATATTATTAGCAACGTCTAAACCGGAGATTTTAGCCAAACAGATACTCGATCATTTTGGATTATCATTTTATTTTGATTTTATAGGAGGCGCGACTTTTAATGATAGCCGATCTTCCAAAAAGGACGTTATTAATTATGTATTAGAAAACTGCCAACTCAAAAACGAATTAGATAAATGCATCATGATCGGAGACCGGAAACACGATATAGAAGGAGCTAAGGCAAATCACATTTCTTCAGCAGGAGTCCTATACGGCTACGGTAGTAAGGAAGAACTCATACAGGCAAAAGCCGATTATATAGTCAAAGATTTAAGGGAATTGCAAACAGTACTTATCTAAGAGGCTGTCTAAATTTTCCGATAAAAAAAATATTATCAGGTCATTTTTGCGCTTTCTTCCGGTCTGTTTTCCCGTTTTCCCTCGTCAAATAGCCCGCTATCATCCTCCTAAAAACAGAAAAATATCCTCGTAAGAAACTCTCAAATCTGACCCGAGCAAAATTTACGACAGGCTCTAAAAGTGAAAACTCAAAGAACCTTGCCCAAAATTTTCATAATGCATCAAGGCTTTTTTACTCCTTTATATATCAACACCCCTAATACTAAAACACCTAAAGCAATGAACCCCCAAGAAAGCTCTTTACTATATTCCGCTACTTTACTCATTAACTGATCTTGAGGGACAACCGATTCGAGATAATATCCTATTGCAGCCAATATGATATTCCAAAGACCTGCCCCTAATGTCGTATAAAGTAAGAATGTAGATAACTTCATCCGAGCAAGTCCGGCAGGTATAGAAATCAACTGCCTGACTGCAGGCACTAAACGTCCTACAAAAGTCGATATACGACCGTTATCATCGAAAAATTTTTCTGCTTTCATAACAGATGCTTCATCAATCAAGCACATATGTCCGATACGGCTCGATGCAAATTTATATATCAAAGGACGTCCTATCCACATTGCTAAATAATAATTCACTAAAGCTCCGATATTTGCTCCTAACGTTGCAAACAAAACCACCAGATAAATATTCAGTTCACCGGCAGCCGCCTTATATGCAGCAGGAGGAACTACAATTTCCGAAGGAAAAGGTATGAACGAACTCTCTATCGCCATTAATAAAGTAATAGTCCAATAATTCAAATGGTCTAAACACCACTGTATAAAAGCCAATGACTCCATATATTATCTTTTAATTATTTTGCAAAGATAACCAGCGAATTAACCATTCATGTTTCATTCATAATGCATTTATATTACATTTTTATTACAAAAACACACATTACCTATTACGGTTAGCTGCATACAACCCATCTATAATGCCATCGGCCAGTCCGATCACAGGAACATAAATATATTCAGTATGAAGAATTTCCGCTATCGTCAAAAATATTTCGGATGCAGGAATAATAACGTCAGCCCGGTCAGGTTTTAAATTAAAAACCTGCATACGTTCTTCGAACGAAAGCGACTTAAGTTTCTCATAAAGAGACTTTAATACTGCAACCGATATGCGCTGTCGTTTCTTATCGGTTTTCTCTGCCAAACGATACAATTTATTGATATTTCCACCTGAACCGATAATATTAGTTCCGGAATAGATTTCCGATAATGTTCTCATATCGACTTCAAGACGTTTCCACTCTTCAAAATCTACTGCATCATTTAACATGCGCACTGTTCCTATATTATAAGATTTAGAGCATACCAACTCTCCTTTTATCAATAAATTGACTTCTGTACTTCCGCCGCCAACATCCACATACATATAATTTCCATGTCGGTCTTCCATACACTCTATATGGTTATTATAAACCATACGGGCTTCTTCTTGTCCTGTAATAATTTCAATTTTAATTCCGGTTTTTCTCTCTATCATTTTAATAATATCTTTCCCATTGACAGCATCTCGCATTGCAGAAGTCGCACAAGCACGATAATCTGTTACATCATATATTTTCATTAAATGACGATACGATTTCATCAAACGAATCATATTTTTTTCTTTCTTTTCAGAGATACGTCCTTTAGAAAAAACATCGAACCCCAAACGAAGAGGAACACGAAGCAACAATACTTTAGAGAATTTCTTTTCGGAATTTTCGTTTATATGCTTAATAAGTAATCGTACCGCATTAGAACCTATATCAATAGCGGCATAATTCTTTTCGGATCGCTTATTTCTACTCTTATTTTCTTTATTCATTCTTGATTTTTTTCTAAATAGTAATCATACAGTGCACTTTGAGAACGAAACGGAATATTGTCATCCGTAGTCCAAGAACTGTTTTTCCCAGTACCATCTACTACACGTCCTTGCAAAGTATCTCTCAATCCATAATCGATAATTTTTTTCATTTCTTCTTTTATAGCTTGATCATACACCGGTGTTATGACTTCTATACGGTTATCCAAATTACGCGGCATCCAATCTGCCGAACCGAGAAAAACTTTTTCCTTTCCTCCTGCCGCAAAAATAAATATGCGCGAATGCTCCAAATAACGATCGACAATACCGTTAATATGTATATTATCGCTTACTCCCCGCACTCCTGTAATAAGAGAACAATTTCCCCGTACAAGCATATCTATCAACACGCCTTTTTGCGACGCTTCGTATAACTTATTTACGATAACAGGATCTGTTACATGATTTATCTTAATCTTAATATACGCCGGTTTTCCCGCTTTTTTATTTTTTATCTCGTCATTGATAAGAGATAAAAACTTTCGCTTCATCTCATTCGGTGAAACCAATAATTCTTTAAAACGAACAGGTATGTAAGGATATTCGATAAAATCGAATACGGAATTAACATCTTTCACAATACGTGGAGCTGAGGTCATCAACATACAATCAGTGTAAGACCGTGCATTTCCTTCATGAAAATTTCCCGTACTTATACAAGCGATATCCGCACCTGTTTTCATTGAAATATGGGCAATTTTCGAATGCACTTTCAAACCTTCTACTCCAAAAATAACTTTAATTCCTGCATCCTGCATCTTTTTCGACCATCCGATATTAGATGCCTCATCAAAACGCGCAAGTAACTCGATAACAACAGTTACTTTCTTCCCATTACGAGCAGCACCGATTAAAGCTTTTACCACTTTCGACTCTTTAGCTAAACGATAAAGAGTTATTTTGATACCTTTTACCTGTTTATTTACCGCTGCTTCCTGTAATATCCGGATAAAAGAATCAAAACTGTGATAAGGAACATGTATAAAACGATCTTTTTTATGAATTTCATCAAAAATACTTCCGGGAACAGAAAGATCCTCCTTCAATATAGGAGTCCACAAAGGATATTTCAGATCTTTGCGTCCACAATCCGGAAAGTGCATCAAATCTTTATGATTCTGATAACGCCCACCTCCCAAAACAGTATCGAGGCTGTCTAAATTCAATTTTTTCAATACCCTTTTCAAAAGATCTTTAGGCATCTCCATGTCATAAACGACACGCAAAGGCTCTCCTTTTTTACGGCTTTTGATTCCTTTAGATATTTTCTGAAGCATTCCGTTACGCAAGTCGTTATCAATTTCCATCTCAGCATCACGAGTAAACTTAAAAGAATACGCCTCAAAATGAATATAATCCAGACCTTTAAAGATCAGAGATAAACAACATCTGACCACATCATCGAGATACATTAAAAAACTTTTTCCATCTTTATCAGGTAACCGAATAAAACGCCCACAGACAGAAACAGGAAGTTCAAGCAAAGCATATTCCGGAGTAACGTTCACATTCTTTTTCAACAATTTTACAGCCAAATATATATCTTCATCCGTTTCACTATCGAGTTGCTTTATTGCCGAAAACCAAACCGGAACAATAAAACCGTTCAATTTCTCCCAATAAAAAGAACGAATAAAACCGAGTTGCTCTTCATCTGCCTCTTTATCAGAAATCAAATAAATATTTTCACAACGCAATTTCTCTGTCACATCCTTTACCGCTTTCTCATAATCCTTAGAATAACTGCCATTTAATTTAGCTATACGTTTAATAAGCTGCTTAGCATTCTCTCTTTCTCGTAAAGCAGAGCGATCATTACATTCGGCAATCCGATTTTGAGTTGCTACGCGTACCCGAAAAAATTCATCTAAATTATTAGAATAAATTCCCAGAAAAGCTAAACGTTCTAATAAAGGTACATTTTCCTTACAGGCTTCCTGAAGAATTCTTCGGTTAAAATACATCCAACTAATATCCCGGTCTAAATAATATCGGCTTAACTTCTTGTCTCCCATATCATCGTATTTTCTGCAAAAGAAGAATACTTGCGTTACAATTATATTACATATTTATAATAATACAATTAAATTCGACACAAGTTCTTCTTTCACAGCCAATAACTCCAAAATATAACCTCTTTTTACTATCAAAACTATTTTTCACGCCAAAACATATTCTTAACTGACAATATATGAAAACCATTCCTCCCTATCAAATGTTTTATATCTATGCAAAATCGTTATTATATAAACTTATAGAGATATTTATGGCACAAAAAGTAGCAGAACAAGTCGTTGACATGCTGGTCGATACCGGAGTAAAGCGAATTTACGCTGTCACCGGAGACAGTTTGAACGAAATCAATGATGCAGTAAGACGAAATGAAAAAATAGACTGGATACATGTCCGTCATGAAGAAACAGGAGCTTTTGCCGCCGGAGCTGAAGCCCAAATAACCGGTAATATCGCTTGCTGTGCCGGAAGTAGTGGACCGGGACATGTGCATCTGATAAACGGAATATATGATGCTCATCGTTCCAATGCTCCAGTAATAGCAATAGCCTCAACAATCGCCACCCATGAATTCGGCACTAAATATTTTCAAGAAACAAATACGATAAAATTATTCGATGATTGCAGCTATTACAACGAAATAGCGACAACCGCACAGCAATTGCCGAGAATGATGCAAGCTGCAATTCAGACAGCTATTTCAAAAAAAGGCGTTTCTGTCATCGGGTTACCCGGAGACTTAACTTCTCAGAAAGTTGTCGATATAGATTCTTCTAACATACCTTATCACTCAAAACCCGTTGTTTCTCCTCAGATTACAAAAATAAAAAGAATTGCTTCTTTATTGAATAAAGCGAATAAAGTCACCATCTTTTGCGGTATAGGCGCACAAAATGCCCATGACGAAGTAGTCGAATTGTCACAATCTTTAAATGCACCTGTCGCATATTCGTTTAAAGGGAAAATGAGTATTCAACATAATAATCCGAATGAGGTAGGAATGACCGGTCTGTTGGGCTTGCCATCAGGATATTACAGTATGCAAGAAGCAGAAATATTATTATTGTTAGGCACAGATTTCCCATACACCCCCTTTATGCCTGAAAACAGTTATATCATTCAAGTCGATATCCGGGCTAATCGCATAGGAAGAAGAGCGAAAGTAAATATGGGTATAGTCGGAGATGTTAAAGATACCCTCAAAATACTAAACCCGCTTATAGAACCCAAAAAGGATGACAAGTTCCTTAAACGGCATTTGAAGATATACGAAACCGTAAAAAAGAATCTCAATACTTATGTCACAAACAAAGGTGCGGAAAACAAGATACATCCCGAATACGTAATGTACCTTATCAATAAGAAAGCTGATGAAAACGCTATATTCACCGTAGATACAGGAATGACCTGCGTATGGGGAGCTCGTTATTTGGAAAGTACCGGAAAACGAATGATGTTAGGCTCATTTAATCACGGATCAATGGCAAATGCAATGCCTCAAGCAATCGGTGCTGCATTGGCTGCTCCCGACCGGCAAATTATAGCCTTGTGCGGCGACGGCGGATTATCTATGCTTTTAGGGGATTTGGAAACAATTGTACAGTACAAACTCCCTGTAAAAATCATAGTGTTTAACAACAGGGCTTTAGGAATGGTAAAATTAGAAATGGAAGTAGCCGGACTTCCTGACAACCAAACGAATATGCTGAATCCCGATTTTGAACTTGTGGCCAAGGCTATGGGAATGACCGGGTTTACCGTACGACATCCTGATAATGTAGAATCTGTTCTCGAATCGGCGATGAAAACAGATGGTCCGGTATTAGTAAATATTATGACCGATCCCAATGCTTTAGCAATGCCCCCCAAAATAGAGTTCGACCAAATGCTCGGATTTGCACAATCTATGTACAAACTAATTTTGAATGGAAGAACAAAAGAAGTCATGGAAACGATAAATTCCAATATAAAACATTGGAAAGAAGCTTTATGATGTTATCCGCTAAATTTCACTATCTTTGCAGTCCGTTAATTTAATTCGGCGATGAAAAAGAAAATGAAATTTACTCAAGAAGATTACCTCAAAGCTAACAGAAAAGCGAGCCGAGAGGAAGAAATCGAAAAACATGGACGTCCGGTTTCATTTAATCGAATCCATGTTTCAAAAAAAGTATATAACCGAAAAAGGATTAAGGCAGGCGACAAAAACCTGCCTTATTTATTTGAAAAAGCTGCATGAGGTTTAGAGCCTATCTAAATTTTCCAATAAGAAAATATCATCAGGTCATTTTTGCGCTTTCTTCCGGTTTATTTTCCCGTTTTTACTCGTTAGATAGCTGCTATCATCCTCGTAAAGACAACAGAACATCCTCGAAAGAAGCTCCTAACCAACCTGTATGAAATTCAGGTAAACTCCCAAAGGACATGTTTAAATTTTATTGAATATAAAAACAGAAGGCCGGTCTCTCCCGAGCCGGCCTTCCCAAACTTGAAATATATCAAAAACAAGAAAGAGGATAGCTTATTCCAAGAATAAGCAAGGATAATAATACCAATGAAACACACAAAAAACAAGAATATCATAAATAGATAAAACTTAAAACTTTCCACGTTATTCCAGACTACAATCTCTATTGTTCGTCTAATAAACGATCCTGTATCGCTTGTTTGACTATAAAACATTGCAAATCTCTCAATTGTTTTACAATAAACATTATTTAACAATAAAGAGCTGCTTAAATTTTATGAAACTATTTTTACCATCTGTTCCGGGTGCAATAAAATCCACTATATTTGCATCCTACTAAAAAGAGAAACACATCATGAGTACACTATCTCCTTCGGAAATCGTTATATCAGCAGAAAAAGCGGCTTTGCAAAAAATCGGATTCAGTACACGAAAAACCGTTACTTTAGGTATATTAGCCGGAATTTATATAGCAATGGGGGGATTATTGTCTCTTCTAATCGGTAGCGGATTTCCTGAAATAACGAATAGCAATCCCGGACTACAAAAACTTCTTTCCGGCTGTATGTTCCCTTTAGGTCTCATATTAGTTGTCATCGCCGGAGCAGAACTATTCACAGGCAATAATGCGGTTTTAATACCGGGAGTATTAAACGGCAAATATAAATGGACGGCAGTATGGAAAAACTGGATCATCGTTTATTTCAGTAACTTTATCGGAGCTCTCTTTTTCGTCTATATTATGGTACATTCGACAGGAGTTGTTGCTTCCGATCCTTGGCATTCGGCAATAAAAAATATTGCAGTCGCCAAAGTATCGATGTCTTGGATTACCGTCTTCTTAAAAGGAATCGGGGCTAATTGGCTCGTATGCCTTGCCGTATGGTTAGGAATGAGTTCTTCAAATACTGCCGGGAAATTCATAGGTTTGTGGTTTCCGGTCATGGGTTTTGTCGCGATCGGATATGAACACAGTATAGCCAACATGTTCTTTATTCCGTTAGGTATGCTCCAAGGAGCAGACATATCGGTTTACGATTTCTTGGTAAGCAATCTCATTCCGGCAACATTAGGAAACATAATTGGTGGAGCACTACTCGTAGGAGGTTTTTACTGGTATGCCTATCTAAAAAAATAAAAACATTTGCTTTTAAAAACCTATCTAAATTTTATATCCTAAAAGGATCGGAATAACGTACGATACCTTGAACTCCGTTCAAAGCACCGGGAAATAATTCTATTGCCATACAACATTCTTCAGGGACATCGAAAGGAAACTCGATATTAAAATCAGAGGCTTTTTTATAACCGAACCTCGTATAGTAATCTTTATGTCCTAATAAAACAGCAGAATCATAACCTAACCGAGATGCTCGGCTATGCGCTTCCCGAAGCAATATGCCACCAATACCCTGTTTTTGGAATTCAGGTAAGACCGAAAGCGGAGCTACTCCCAACGAAATAACCGACTTATTTTCCGATACTATTTTCACTTTTGTCAGTAAAATATGTCCCACGATTTTTTCCTCATCGACCTCTGCTACTAAAGAAAGTTCCGGAATAAAAGCATCCGATTTGCGCAAACGACCGACTAATTGATGCTCGGTATGATCGCTTTCCTCTACATTTTCAAAAGCGCATTTTATCAAATTATCGACAACACTATAATCAATAATTTGCTCTTGTCTAATTTTAATATTCATTATTTATAAAATTACTCAAACTTATTGACCGATAAAAGACAGCTTCAAAACATTTTTTTCTTCAGCATTACCACACTACCGGCATCTTTTGACAACTTTGTATATCCATAAAGATGTATAAAGCCGAGAATCGTTACAAAAATAAATGCTAATCTGAAGTCAGGAACAGTATAATGACCGGCAATTCCATGATTTATAATATTCGAAAAACGCAAAACTACTGCTCCCATAGCGATTCCCATACCCGTCGACATTTGTTGTACGGTACTATACAAAGTATTTGCCGCAGTCGTCTGGGAAGCTGGCGTATCGGTAAAAGCCAGAGTTGTTAAAGAACTGAATTGTAACGATCGGAAAAGACCCGCAGTGAATAAAACCAAAACTATGACATAAACCGGAGTCGTAGGCATCAACAATGCGGTAAAGAAGGTAAACAAAGCCGAAAAACAACCATTTACGATCAATATCGTACGAAATCGGAAACGGTGCATAATCCATACTGTCAATGATTTCATAGATAAATTTCCGACCATTGTTGACAAAAATAATAGTCCCGACTCAAAAGGATTCAACCCAAACCCTTCCTGAAACATCAATGGCACAAGATAGGGAAAAACTCCTATAATCATCCGAGACACAGACCCGGTAAGAATCGTCACTTTATAAGAATTGATTTTCATCACAGAATAATCGATCAAAGGATGTGATACATGCCTCGAATACCTGACATTAAACCACAACAAAAGCAAACTGAAGCCTACAATCAATAAAGAATAAAAATAAGAAACACCGTCTTTGCTTAAAATCTCAACTCCATACATAAATCCGGCTAAAGAAAAACCGCTCAATACAAATCCCACAGCGTCAAACCGCACTTTCAGCCTTTCTTTACACTCTTCCGAAGGAATATATTTCCATGCCAGAAAAATGCACATAATGCTGATGGGTACATTCAAATAAAAAATATACCGCCAATTCCAATAAGTCGTTAAATATCCTCCCACAAGAGGACCGATAATCGGAGCGACTAATGCAGGTAAAGTTATATAATTCATTGCAACCGGTAAATCTTCTTTAGGCGTAGTCTTCAATACAGCCAAACGCCCGACAGGAGACATCATCGCACCTGCCATTCCCTGCATAATACGATACAAAACAAATTGAGTCAAGGAAACAGATGTCCCGCACAATATCGAAGCCAATATAAAAAACGCAACAGCCGTACAAAAAACATTACGTGTACCAAAACGATCGGCAATCCACCCACTGACCGGAATAAATATCGCTAAAGCTATTAAATAAGATGTTACACCTGTACTCAAATGGATAACATCAACTCCAAAAGAACGTGCCATTGCAGGTATTGCCGTATTTACAGCCGTCGTATCTAAAAACTGCATAAAAAATGCAATAGCGACTATCAATGACACTGTAACAGATCTGTTAAATTTAAACGGTAATTTCTCTCTCCACTTCATTCATCTCTATTTTCCACCGAAATCACACAATCTTTTCTCAAACTTCATGAAAAAATTTAAACTCCGCATTTTCATTCAGATCGGGAAAATTATCAGGCTCTCAAATATTTTCCCTAAGAGACTGCCTAAATTTTCCGATAAAAAATACTCTCAACAAATTTAGGCAGTCTCTAAAAAACAGCACAAAGATACTCGATTTATATCAAATTATTATTTCCTTCGGGACATCATTCTATCATAAACCTGTTCAAGGATAATGCAAACGTATCATTATACTGTTTTTGTAAACGCACCAGTTCCCGATTCATAAAATCAACGACTTTCCCGTATTTCGGATCATCAAACACATTATGCATCTCTGTCGGATCTTTTTCGAGATCATACAGTTCCCAAGCATCTATATCATTATAAAAATGTATTAACTTATATTTATCCGTACGAACTCCATAATGGCGTTTTACGGCATGTTCTGCCGGATATTCATAAAAATGATAATAAAGAGACCTTCTCCAATTTTTCGGATTCTCCCCTTTCAATAAAGGGAGTAAAGAGATACCCTGCATATCTTCAGGGATAGGTACTCCTGCCAAATCTAAAAATGTAGGTGCATAATCTATATTTTGAACTAATTGAGGAATATCTCCTTTTTTATCAAAATCTTTCGGCAAACGCATAATCAAAGGGGTACGCATAGACTCTTCGTACATGAAACGTTTATCGAACCATCCGTGTTCTCCCATATAAAATCCCTGATCAGAGGTATAAACAACCAATGTATTATCCGACAACCCTTTTTCTTCAAGATAATCAAGAACCCGTCCGACATTATCATCTAATGATTTTACTACTTTCATATAATCCCTCATATAACGCTGAAATTTCCATTCAGCCAATTCTTTTCCGCTGAATTTCCGAGAATAAAAATCTTGTATTATCGGATCATAAAAATGATCCCAAGCCTTACGTTCTTCCGGAGTCATCCGACCTATAAATTGTTCATATACCGATTTTAAACGGCTCTCTTTCCCAACTGCCAGCATTTTCAAATCATAAATAATATCCATATCTTCGGCAATACTCATCTCCTGTACTGCGGCAGCAAGACGCCCGTTATAATCATCGAAAAAATTATCCGGTAACGGGAAAGTTTTATCTTCATACAAAGGAAGATTCTTTATCTCAGGTAACCAGTCTCGATGTACGGCCTTATGATGCAAGAATATAGCAAAAGGTTTGGTCTCATCTCTCTCATTCTCCAGCCAATTTATTCCTATGTCGGTAATCAGGTTCGTAACATATCCTTGTCTTTGTACCGTATCATTATTCATACGGATAAAATCCGGATTATAATAATCGCCCTGACCGGGAAGAATCTCCCAATAATCAAATCCTGAAGGCAGACTTTCAAGATGCCATTTACCCACCAACGCAGTTTGGTATCCGGCTCTTCTGAGAAGTTTAGGCATTGTTTGCTGAGAAGAGTCAAAAACACAAGTGGTATTATCGGTAAATCCATTTGCATGACTATGTTTTCCTGTAATCATACAAGCCCTGCTCGGCCCGCTTAACGAATTGGCAACAAAGCTGTTCGTAAAACGAACACCATCTGCAGCAATACGATCCAAATTCGGAGTATTCATATAACGGGTATCATAACAACTCATCATTTGAGCTGTATGATCATCCGTCATAATGTATACAATATTATAGGGTTTCGCCGATTTCTCTTTTTTCCCTGAACAAGACAATGCAGAAAACAGAACTGCGACTCCCGATAACGAATATAAAACTTGACCAGAATATTTCATTGTATCAGTTAAATTTTATAACCTGTTTAATTTTATACTATTCGTTTTAAGTACAATAAGATAATTTTCGAATAGAATTTAAGAACCTGTCTAAATATTCAGACTTTTTGAATCTTTTTTCGGTCTATACAAAATCAAGACAGGCTCTAAAAACAGATCTTTAAGGTTTACGATTATTATTCCATTATTTTTTTCGAGACTTTACCTCATTCAACAGAACCGAAAGACGTTTCACTACTTCCGGATATTGCGTTGCAACATTCTGCTTCTCTGCCGGATCGGAAGACAGATCGTACAATTGAGCTTTAGGATTGTTTCCCAAATCCATTTCTACCCATGACACGGTATTAGGCAATTCACTCGGCTCTATATACTTCCATTTTCCCTGAATAATCGAAAGTGTATTATTCAGATTTTGCTGAACGACATATTCCCGGTCTTTCGATTCGTCACCTAAAAAGACAGAAAGATTGCCTCGACTATCCGGAGCGACCCCTTCCGGTAATTTCTTGCCTAACAGTTCAGCCATAGAAGCAAATACATCGACTTGCGAAAACAACGCATGTTGCTTTACAGGTTTGATTCTATCCGGCCATCGGACAATAAACGGCACACGTGTTCCGGCTTCATAAGCACTATATTTACCTCCTCTATAAATTCCCATAGGCGTATGCCCGTTCAGATTTTCCAAAGCTCCATCTATATATCCGTCATCAATCACAGGTCCGTTATCACTTGTAAAAATAAATAGAGTATTATTCGCTATGCCCAAACTGTCAAGCGTATGCATCAATTGCCCGATAGTCCAATCCAGTTGCAATATGACATCGCCTCTCACACCCAAACCGCTTTTTCCGGCAAAACGAGGATGTGGAATACGAGGAACATGCACATCCTGAGTCCCTAAATATAGAAAAAACGGATTTTCTTTGTTTTTGTCTATAAAGGCTTTAGCTTTAGAAACTATCGTGTCGGCAATATCCTCATCTACCCATAAAGCGGCTTTACCTCCCGTCATATATCCGATACGCCCTATACCATTGATAATCGTATTATCATGACCATGACTCGATTTCAATTTCAATAACTCAGGATTCTCTTTCCCAGTAGGCCAATTACCTACTTTTTTATTATAATCTACAAAAATAGGATCAGCCGGATCAAGATTTACTACCCTGTCATTTTCAACATATACACACGGAACACGATCTACCGTAGCCGGAATAACAAAATCATAATCAAAACCTATATTCCGAGGGCTCGGAGTTATCTCTCCATTCCAATCAGGTCCATTCGGTCCTCCCAACCCTAAATGCCATTTACCGATCGCACCGGTAACGTAACCGGCGTTCTTAAACAGATCAGCCATAGTAACACATGCCGTATCGATAATCATGCCGGCATTCCCCGTAGCGATCTCAGTATTCTCATAACGCCACGGATATGCTCCTGTCAACAGGCAAAACCGAGAAGGGGTACTTGTCGCCGATGATGCATAAGCATTCATAAACTGTACTCCCTGCGCTGCCAACGAATCGATATGGGGAGTTTGTATCTTCGTCGCACCATAACAACTCAAATCTCCAAACCCCAGATCATCCGAAAAAATATAAATTACATTCGGTAACCGATCTCCTGATTTTACAACTTCTTTTTTAGGAGAAACCGTACATCCGGTAAACAAAGAAAATCCGGGTAGCAGACTCCATAATAAATGAGGATGTTTCATTCTGATAGTATTTTAAAAGTTCACCATATACAAGTATTAATTAAAAGGACAGCCTATTTCATAGTTTCGATTCTATACATCCGAAGTATTTTTACAAAAATAAGATACTTTTTGAGTTAAAACAATAAATTGGTTGTTAATCTTCCCTCACCCTTTACACACACATCAAATTATTCTTTCGACAAGAATCTCTCCGATCTATTTTTTTGTACATTTGTAATATCAAATCAAAAAGCGATATTATGTTACAACCTCTGGCAGAAAGATTACGTCCCCAAAATTTAGACGAGTACATAGGACAAGAACATCTGGTAGGGAAAGGTGCTATTTTACGGCGAATGATCGATGCCGGACAAATTTCTTCCTTTATTTTATGGGGACCTCCGGGAGTCGGTAAAACGACCTTAGCCAAAATCATATCCAATCAATTAGACGTTCCGTTCTATACTCTAAGTGCCATTCATTCGGGAGTAAAAGATGTACGCGATGTTATAGAAAAATGCAAAAACAACCGGATGTTCCAAACGGGCAGACCGATACTTTTTATTGATGAAATACACCGATTCAATAAATCTCAACAAGACTCTTTATTAGGCGCTGTAGAAAACGGGACTGTTACCTTGATCGGTGCAACGACAGAAAATCCCTCTTTTGAAGTAATACGTCCCCTTTTATCGCGCTGCCAAGTATATGTTCTCAAATCTCTTGAAGTAAAAAACTTACAAGCACTTCTCGATCGAGCGATTCATTGCGACAAAGTACTGAAAAACTTAAAAATAAAAATACAAGAAACGAATGCACTGTTTCGTTACTCAGGAGGCGATGCTCGCAAACTTCTCAATATTTTAGACCTGATTACCAGCTCGAATGAAACTGAAAAAACAATAATTATCGATGATGCGACAGTAACAGAACGACTGCAACAAAATCCGTCAGCATACGATAAAGGCGGAGAAATGCATTATGACATCATATCGGCATTTATCAAGTCGATTCGGGGAAGCGACCCAGACGGAGCTATTTACTGGTTAGCCCGAATGGTAGCCGGAGGAGAAGATCCGGCCTTTATCGCCCGACGTCTTGTCATATCGGCAGCAGAAGATATCGGACTCGCTAATCCGAACGCCTTGTTAATCGCCAATGCTTGTTTCGACGCGCTTCAGAATATCGGATGGCCTGAAGGACGGATCATCCTGGCCGAAGCAACGATTTATCTGGCAAGCAGTCCTAAAAGCAATTCGGCCTATATGGCGATAAATGATGCTTTAGGAATAGTAGAACGTACCGGAAATCTACCTGTTCCGTTACATTTGCGAAACGCGCCGACATCTTTGATGAAAGAACTGGAATACGGTAAAAACTATAAATATGCACATGATTATGAAAATCATTTCGTCAAACAACAATTTCTTCCGGACGAATTAAAAAACGACTCTATATGGAAACCTCAGCCCAATCCGGCAGAAAATAAATTAAAAGACCATTTATCTTATTTATGGAAAGACCGTTATAAATAGACAAACTCCTTAAAAACGGGATTACAACTATAATATTGTAAACCAAACGGAGAGTAAAATAACAAATAGTTTTTTTATTTGTCTATTTATATTCAAATTGATCGGATATTTTTTTTGTTATACATAAAATTTGTATTAATTTCGCAGCATCGATATGCAACAGAAATTGTTTTCAATCCGATCCGGAATTCTCCGAATATTACATATTCACAGAAACCTTAATTGCATGCCGGAAAACAATTTCCTAAATATTAATAGAACAGTATATAAACTATAAATATTGAACAAATGAAGAAGCACAATTTTTACGCAGGTCCTTCTATTCTTAGTGAATACACCATCAAAAACACGGCTGACGCCGTATTGGATTTTGCAGGGACAGGATTATCCTTGTTGGAAATATCGCACCGCAGCAAAGAATTCGTCGCTGTAATGGATGAAGCACAAGCTCTTGTAAAAGAGTTATTGGATGTTCCGTCCGGGTACGAGGTCGTATTCCTTGGAGGTGGCGCCAGTCTGCAATTCTGTATGGTTCCATTCAATTTGTTGAAAAAGAAAGCCGCTTATCTTGAAACCGGAACTTGGGCTGTAAACGCTATTAAAGAAGCCAAGCTATTCGGTGAAGTCGATGTCGTTGCTTCTTCAAAAGAAGCTAACTTTACTTACATCCCTAAAGGATATACAGTGCCCGAAGATGCCGATTATTTTCATATCACTACCAACAATACCATTTTCGGTACTGAGATGCGCTATGATCCGGACGTAAAAGTACCGTTGGTAGCAGATATGTCTTCCGATATTTTCTCACGTCCGATCGATGTTGCCAAATATAACATTATTTATGCCGGAGCACAAAAGAACTTAGCTCCTGCCGGTGTTACAATCGCAATTGTTCGGGAAGAAGCCCTCGGACATGTGGATCGTGCTATTCCTACCATGCTCGATTACCGAACTCACATCAAAAAAGGCTCTATGTTCAACACCCCTCCTTGTTTACCGGTATTCTCAGCATTGCAAACATTAAAATACTACAAGCAATTGGGTGGTGTTAAGGTGCTCGAAAAAATGAATATCGAAAAAGCGGCTATTCTTTACGATGAAATAGATCGCAACAAACTGTTTAAAGGAACAGCTAACGTAGAAGATCGCTCGATCATGAACGTTTGTTTTGTAATGAATGATGAATACAAAGATTTGGAAGAAGAATTTATCAAATTCGCAACGAGCAAAGGTATGGTCGGCATTAAAGGTCACCGTTCCGTAGGAGGTTTCAGAGCATCTATTTACAATGCAATGCCAAAATCAAGCGTCGAAGCATTGATCGATACAATGAAAGAATTTGAAAAGACTCATTAATAAGGGAAGGACGATCATGAAAATATTAGTTGCAACAGATAAACCATTTGCAGCTGTTGCTGTAAACGGAATCAAAGAGGTAGTAGAAAGTGCCGGCATTGAATTAGCTTTACTCGAAAAATACGGAGAAAAGAGTAAGTTACTGGATGCTGTTAAAGATATTGACGGCTTGATTGTTCGTAGCGATATTATCGATGCAGAAGTTCTCAATGCCGCTAAACAATTGAAAGTCGTTGTTCGTGCCGGAGCTGGATATGATAATATTGACCTTGCAACGGCAACTGCCAACGGAGTATGCGTAATGAACACTCCCGGACAAAATTCAAACGCAGTAGCCGAATTGGTATTCGGAATGGCTGTTATGATGGCTCGGAATCTGTATAACGGAACATCAGGAACAGAGCTAAAAGGTAAAAAATTGGGTATTCACGCATTTGGTCAGGTAGGCCGCAACGTTGCACGTATTGCGAAAGGTTTCGGAATGGAAGTTTTCGCCTTTGACCCTTATTGCCCTGCATCAGTAATGGAAGCAGAAGGGGTAAAACCGATTACAGACATTAATGAACTTTACTCAACCTGTCAATATGTATCATTGCATATTCCGGCAACCAATGAAACTAAAAAATCGATCGACTATAATCTTCTGAAACAAATGCCCAAAGGTGCTATGCTCATTAACACAGCACGTAAAGAAGTCATAAATGAAGAAGAATTAGTGAAAATAATGGATGAACGTCCGGATTTCCGTTACGTATCGGACATTACACCGGATAATGCATCTGTATTCGCAGAAAAATTTACAGGACGCTATTTCTTCACTCCTAAGAAAATGGGTGCTCAAACAGCCGAAGCTAACATCAACGCAGGAATCGCCGCTGCAAAACAATCGGTAGGATTTTTGAAAGAGGGCATAGACAAGTTTAAAGTAAACAAATAAATATATTTTTACGTTTATAACAAAGCGTTAAGATGACAAAGAAATCTAAATTTCTCTGTTCTCTTAACGCTTTATCCGTTTTAAGTATTATTTTCGCATATATTTTAACAAAATCTATAATATGGCTCAAATAAAACCGTTTAAAGGAATAAGACCACCCCAGAAATTGGTAGAAGAGGTAGCATCCCGCCCCTATGACGTATTGAATTCGGAAGAAGCTCGAACCGAAGCTGCGGGAAATGAAAAATCACTCTATCACATTATTAAACCCGAAATAAATTTTCCTTCCGGAACAGACGAACATGATGAGCGTGTATATGCAAAAGCAGCCGAGAATTTCCGAAAATTTCAGGACAAAGGCTGGCTGATACAGGACGAAAAAGAAAATTACTATATCTATGCACAAACCATGAACGGAAAGACTCAATACGGTCTCGTCGTAGGAGCTTACGTTCCGGATTATATGAACGGTATTATAAAAAAACACGAACTGACCCGCCGGGATAAAGAAGAAGATCGGATGAAACATGTTCGCATCAATAACGCCAATATCGAACCCGTATTTTTTGCTTATCCGGACAATAAAATATTAGACACGATCATAAAGAAATATACAGACCTAAAACCTGTATATGATTTCATAGCACCGGACGACGGATTCGGGCATACATTCTGGATAGTCGACGATGAAAACGACATCGCTGCTATTACGGCAGAATTTGCAAAAATGCCGGCACTATATATTGCAGACGGACATCATCGTTCGGCAGCAGCAGCATTAGTCGGCGCGGAAAAGGCAAAACAAAATCCAAATCATAAAGGAGACGAAGAATACAACTATTTTATGGCCGTATGTTTCCCTGCCAGCCAACTTACGATCATCGATTATAACCGTGTTGTAAAAGATCTTAACGGGTTAACACCGGAACAATTCTTATCTGCATTACATCAGAATTTCTCTGTGGAAGAAAAGGGATCAGAAATCTATAAACCCGCAGCTTTACACAATTTTTCTTTGTATCTTGCCGGGAAATGGTATAGTCTTACGGCAAAGCCGGGAACTTATGACGATAATGATCCGATCGGAGTTCTTGACGTAACGATTTCGTCCAATCTCATATTAGATGAAATTTTAGGAATCAAAGATCTCCGATCTGATAAACGTATCGATTTTGTAGGAGGAATACGCGGATTAGGTGAACTGAAAAAACGAGTAGATAGCGGAGAAATGCAGGTGGCTTTAGCCCTTTATCCTGTATCGATGAAACAATTAATGGACATTGCCGATTCCGGAAATATCATGCCTCCCAAAACGACATGGTTTGAGCCCAAGCTCCGATCAGGACTTATAATCCACAAGTTAGATTAATTCTTATTCCGAAATATATAGAAGCAATCTGGAACTTTTGATATTAAAACGATTATTAAAGTTCCAGATTCCTAAAAAAAGACAAAAAATACGTATGCGATGCAGCTATCAAATAGGAAAAAACATCTATTTGATAGTTGTTCGCAATAAATTACGCGAACCGAATGAATGAAACGCAACTTATAGAAGGTTGTAAACAGCATAATCCGAAAGCTCAAAAAGCTTTATATGATACCTATGCACGGAAAATGATGTCGGTATGCCTGCGTTACGGAAGTAATCGGGAAACGGCAGAGGATCTGTTGCAAGAGGGTTTTATCAAGGTTTTTTCTGCAATCGGATCTTTTGAGGGAAGCGGTTCTTTTGAAGGTTGGATGAGACGTATTTTTGTAAATACGGCATTAGAATATCTCCGTAAAAACGATATTCTGAAAGAGTCGGTTGAAATCGACAATACGGAAGTTTTACAAGAGGTAGATTATTCGGCGATAGAACGAATATCGGCAGACGAGTTAATGGAATTGATAGCAGAGCTTCCTCCGGGATTTCGGACGGTTTTCAATATGTTTGTCATAGAAGGCTACTCCCATAAAGAAATAGGAGATGCCTTAGGCATCACAGAAAGTACATCTCGTTCCCAGTTGACCCGTGCCAAACGACTGTTACAAAAAAAATTAGAAGAATTATAGTAGATAATTAAAAGTATAATTTCTAAAAACAAAAAGGTTTATACCTTTCAAAAACAGAGAAAGATGAACAATAAAGATTTTGAACATCTTATACAGGAAAAATTAAAAGACCACGAAGCAGAAGTTCCTGTCGGTTTATGGGAATCTATCGAAAAAGAACTGCCTCGTAAAAACGTCTTTTCTTTACCTGTATTTATCAGATACGCAGCAGCATGTATCATTGTTGCCGTATGCTCTGTTACCACGTACCTATTTTTGGAACAATCGGATAGGATACAAATCGCACAAGATCAACATTCTGCCATTCCTCAACAACAACATCCGAAAACGGAAGAACCGAATATACAAGAAACAGCGGTTTCTCTACCACACAAACCGTTGATTACTCAGGCTAAAACAACTGCTGAAAGAGAAAAAAATGTTCAGAAAGAATTATCGGAAGATATGGTTATAAATGAGATTATTACCCAACAACCGAATAATCAGAAAAAAGAGGAAAACCTGAGCAAGACTTCTCCTTCTGTTACGAAAGAAACGAATAAAGAACAGAAAAAACTTCCGAATAACATTTCCGAAGATGAATATAATCGTAAACTAAAAGAATTTGAACAAGCCGGTCAAAAAGAGGTTTTGACAGAAACCAGTTATCAATCAAAAAAAAGGAACAGTTTTTCTCTCGGATTATTGGCGGCGAATGCTCTTCCGGGATCAAAAAATACGAATAACCAACCTCTGACAAGAAGCGCTTCTATTATGGGAGATGAGCTTAGTTTATTCTCGACTCCCGAACCGTTAAAGTTCACACACAAGACCCCTATATCTGTCGGCTTGACTATTGAAAAACATCTCAGCAAACATTGGGGAGTCGAAAGTGGTATAGTTTACACACTACTGCGTTCAGACTATAAAACTCAATCATTAAGTCAAGAAGGAAAACAAGAATTACATTATATAGGTATACCTTTACAAGCAATATATCGCTTTGCCCGTGCCGGAAATTTCTCATTCTATGCTGCTGCAGGACCTAAAATAGACTTCAATGTCAGCGGACGCAGAACCGAAACTGCCAGAAACGGCATTGCATCCAGCAATGGTACGGAAGATATTCGGGATAAAAAACCGCAATGGTCATTGCAACTCAGAGCCGGAGCGGCTTATGCATTTATTCCTCAGTTAGAATTATATGCAGAACCATCAATGGCATATTACATCAATAATAAAAGCGATATTCCCGATTTGTGGAAAGATAAACCTTTGAATTTCATTTTTCAAGTAGGTTTAAGAACAAACTTTTAACAGGAATTTTTTGAGTTTTCAATAAAAAAGATCTTATACACACAAAATAAACGACAAAATAAATATGAATAAATTCTTAAAAACAGCCGGATTTACATTTACAGTTTTATCTCTGATATTGTTGACCGGATGCATCGGTGATAATGGCAATACGACACAATCTTCAGGAATAGGGACCATACAGATTTCAAACGGAATTCCTTGTATCAATTTAGATAATCTAAACGCAAAAATTACGGGAAACGGTATCAGTGCAGAAGATCGAGGTAAACGTATCTATTGCGGTTATCTGATAGATTGGGATAATCAACCGGATTCTCCTATAATACAAGCCGAGTTAAGTGATATTTCTATGTGGAATATAGAGGATTACACCTCATCTTCGGAAATAACCATTCAAGACAGCGATCCTTTGAATAATATCGCGAATCTTTCTATCACGATGGAAGTTAATGATTATGGAGACAACATTATTACATTCAGAACTTTAACGTATAAAACAGCAGAAGGAGGAACAGCGTCTTCTTTAAAACTGGTAGAAAAATTGCCAACTGAAGGAGAGGAAACCGATGCTAAAACTAAAACTGTCATGCTCATCTATGATGAAGGAACTGTAAATCAAGATGCAACTGAAGCGACATGGAGATCATTCTATCTTCCCAAAGAGGCCGGAATAACCAAACTCGTTTTCCAATTCAAAAGCTCGCAGAAACCCAACGGCGTATTTTCTGTAAAAGACGATGAAGGTAAAGTGATTGAGAATGCCTATTATACAGAATTATCTTATTCCACAGGTACGAGTACGGAATCAACAACCACAGAATAAAAGTACACAATTTACATAACTTCCGTAAAGTAACCCTGCAAAATTTTGATTTTGTAGGGTTACTTATTAAGAGCCTGTCTCAATTTTCCAATAAAAAAAATACTATCAGGTCATCTTTGCGTTTTCTTCCGGTCTGTTTTCCTGTTTTCACTCGTCAGATAGCCCGCTATCATCCTCCTAAAAACAGAAAAATATCCTCGAAAGAAACTCTCAAATCCGACCCGAGCAAAATTCAGACAGGCTCTTAGGGCATGTCTCAATTTCCCAACAAAGAAGTATTATCCGAACATTTTTGCATTTCCTTCCGGTCTGTTTTCCGTTTTCTCTCATCAGATAGCCTGCTATCATCCTCGTAAAAACGATAAAATATCCTCGAAAAAAACTCTCAAACCTGACCCGAGCAAAATTCAGACAGGCTCTTAGAGTCAGAATGATTATATTTTTTAGACAAGAATAATCATTCTGTTTTTTGTTTTTGCAAAAGGTCTCTGATCTGTGTTAAGACCTGAACTTCTTCTGAAGGAACTGGAGGTGCAGCCGGTTTTTCTTCTTCTTTTTGCCGAGAAGTAAATTTCGCCATCAATTTAATCATACAAAAAATAGCAAATGCTATAATCAGAAAATCAACGCTTGCCTGAATAAAATTTCCATAATTCAACTCTACAGCCGGTGTCACTACCTCCCCTGCAGCATTGACCTCAGCACTATGCAATGTCAACTTCAAATCCGTAAAGTTAATGCCTCCGATCAATAAACCGACTACCGGCATAATTACATCAGAAACCGCAGACGATACAATCTTTCCAAATGCCCCTCCAATAATGATACCGACGGCCATATCGACCACATTACCACGCATAGCGAACTGCTTAAAATCATTTACAAATTTCATTTTCATATTCTATCAATTTAATACTACGACAATCTTTCAAAACTTTTAAAACTCCAGAAGTATCAATAAAATAAAAACCCCGAAAGTTATTTCTAAAACAAATATAAAGATTATTTATAATATTGTGTATAAATCACTTATATTAAATTAAAGTTCATTTTCAATTTATTTTCCGATTTTAATCAAATTATAGCAATAAAACCAAACCTTTTTTCTACTTTTGTACAAAACAAAAGGGGTGCCCCAAAAGGCTGAGATTATACCCTATGAACCTGACGGATAATGCCGGCGTAGGAATTTGTTCATAGCATATATTATTACAACTGCACAGGGTCCTGCCTCTTTTGAGTTAAAACAAAACTCAAATCTAATTAGTTGAGCAAAGATGATTTATTATCCGAAATGTCTAACTATTGCAGGATCTGACAGCGGTGGCGGAGCCGGGATACAAGCCGATTTAAAAACTATGTCGGCAATTGGAGTGTATGGGATGTCTGTCATTACAGCTATTACTGCGCAAAATACCTGCGGTGTAAAAGCGATACAACCCATTGATGCTGATATTGTAACAGCACAATTAGATGCAGTCTTGAGCGATATAGGAACAGATTCTATAAAAATAGGCATGTTACACTCCGTCGGTATCGTAAAAGCGGTCATTGAAATTCTGGACAAATATACCCCTCGTTATGTCGTCCTTGATCCGGTAATGGTATCGACAAGCGGGCATAAATTGATCGAAGATGATACTATCGACATCATTCGGGAGACAATGTTTTCCCGATCGACAATCATCACTCCGAATCTTGATGAAGCCACGCTATTGAGTGCCATCCCGATTTCGGAAGAGAAAGATATGTATAAAGCAGGTAAGAAATTATTGGCAAAAGGCTGTCGGGCTGTTTTAATGAAAGGCGGCCATCTAAAAAGCAAAATAATGACAGATTTGTTACTCACAGCAGACGGAGAAGAATATATATTTAAAGCTGAAAATATAACAACTCCCAATACTCATGGCACAGGATGTACTCTGTCTTCGGCTATAGCCTCTTATCTGGCATTAGGTTATTCTCTACCCGATTCGGTAAAACGAGCAAAACAGTTTGTTACTTCGGCTATAAAAACCGGCAGTAAAGTTACAACAGGCAAAGGACATGGTCCGCTAAACCATTTTTTTGCTCCTCACTCTTTGCTTATTTTGAAAAAGGAAGATGACATTCCACCGAACTCACAACAACAAAAACAATAGTAACAACCTAGACTTGAAATTAAACAAAACAGTGTATGAAAGTATTTTTGAATCACCAAGAAATCTGTGTAGGAAGCAGAGTTACACTACGAGATCTGCTCGCTGGTCAAAGTATCACGTCGGACGGAGTAGCAGTAGCTGTCAATAACCGGATTATTAGTAAGGAAGACTGGCCTGAGACCTTCTTAGCCAACGGTGACAAGGTAACTGTAATTCGGGCTACGTGTGGAGGCTGATTCGGTTCAGTTCTTTAAAATACGATTAACCTGAAGTCCGGTTCTAATTCAAGGACCGGACTTTCAAAAAAACATACCGCATGAGACTGGTAGGAATTACCCAACCGACTTTTTTTAAAGGAGAAGCAGACGCCATAACTCTTTTGTTAGAGGGGGGACTCGATCTATTACATATACGTAAACCGGGTTCTTTGTCCGAAGATATAGCATCTCTACTATTAGATATACCCTCCTATTTGTATCCACAAATCGTTATTCATGATCATTTCGATTTAATTGATTCATTCCCCTTAAAAGGTATTCATTTGAACAGGCGCAATCCTATACGTCCATTAATATGTGAAGGATCGGTAAGCCGTTCATGCCATTCAATAGAAGAACTCAGTCATATCAAAAATATAGATTATTGTTTCCTCAGTCCTATATTCGACAGTATTTCCAAAGAAGGATACTCTTCCGCTTTTTCCAAAGAAGAACTCGTCGATGCATCATGCAAAGGAATTATCAATTCAAAAGTTTATGCTTTAGGAGGAGTAACCCCCAAAAACATTCCCCTATTGCAAAAGTTAGGTTTCGGAGGCGCTGCCGTACTCGGTTACTTATGGAAAAATGCAACTCTCCAGACTTTACAATACCGAATAACCGTTTTAAAAAATTCAATCCGCTAACAAATCTACCTATGTTACAATTTATTACTCATAGCAACGAAAAATACGATTACCTGACATCTGCAATCGAAGCATTAGAAGGAGGATGCCGCTGGATACAACTCCGAATGAAAAATATTCCGGAACAAACCGTTATAGCAACAGCATTGCAATTAAAAGAACATTGTCGGAAACATAATGCCAAACTGATTCTCGATGATCATGTACAAGTGACATTGGAAACCGGAGCGGACGGAGTACATTTAGGAAAAAACGATATGCCTCCCTCTGAAGCCCGAAAAATATTAGGAAACGGATACATTATCGGAGGAACGGCCAATACGTTCGATGATATCGAACGACTGATAAAAGAAGGAGTAGATTATATCGGGTTAGGACCTTTTCGCTATACAGAAACAAAAAAAAATTTGAGTCCTATTTTAGGAATCGACGGCTATAAAAAAATACTTACGGCTTGTAAGGAAAAAGGATATACAGTACCTATCGTTGCGATAGGCGGAATTACCAAAAACGATATACCTGAAATCATGTCAACCGGAGTCACGGGCATTGCTCTATCCGGAAGCATCCTCCGAGCAAAAAGTCCTCAAGCCGAAACTCAATCGATCATAAATCTTATAAACAAATATAACAATGAATAAATTAGTAATCGGAGACAGGGAATTCAACTCCCGCCTTTTTGTAGGTACAGGCAAATTCAGTTCTAATCCATTGATGGAAAAGGCTATTATCGCTTCAGGATCAGAGATGGTGACTGTTGCCATGAAACGTGTCGATATGCAAAATCCGGAAGACGACATCTTAGTGCATATCAACCGAGATCACATACAATTACTTCCGAATACATCGGGAGTCCGCGATGCAGAAGAGGCAATACTTGCAGCACAATTAGCAAGAGAAGCATTCGGAACTAACTTTATAAAATTAGAAATACATCCCGATCCGAAATATTTACTACCTGATCCTATAGAAACTCTGAAAGCTACTGAAGTATTAGCTAAAATGGGATTCATCGTATTACCTTATATTCAAGCCGATCCGGTATTATGTAAACGATTGGAGGAAGCAGGCGCTGCTACCGTAATGCCTTTGGGTGCTCCTATCGGAACAAATAAAGGAATCATCACCCGGGATCTCATCGAAATTATCATAGAGCAAAGTAATGTCCCTGTCGTCATAGATGCCGGTATCGGAGCACCGTCACATGCCGCAGAAGCTATGGAAATGGGTGCTGATGCCGTACTCGTCAATACGGCAATCGCTATTGCCGGAAACCCGGAACAAATGGCACTGGCGTTCAAACAAGCAGTAGAGGCCGGAAGATTAGCCTATGAATCAGGACTCGGAGCACAAAGACGGCATGCCGAAGCAAGCAGTCCCCTTACCTCTTTTCTGGATTAATTTACTTGAAAAATAAATATACGATATGAAACCTAAAAACGATATGAAAAATAGTTATCCGGGATCTGAAAAAATCTATGTTTCCGGCAAATTATATGACATTCGGGTAGGTATGCGAAAGGTAAACCTGACCGATACCGTAAAAATCATTGACGGAAAACGAATTGTAAGACGCAATGATCCTGTATATGTTTACGACACCAGCGGAGTTTACACAGACCCGAAAATAGAAATAGATTTGGAAAAAGGGCTGCCCCGCTTGCGAGAATCATGGATTACTGAGCGCAATGATGTCGAACGCCTTTCTGAAATTACATCCCAATACGGGCGTTCTCGTATGGCTGACAGGTCTTTAGATACGATTCGTTTCAAAAATGTACAACTACCCTATCGTGCCCAAAAAGGGAAAGAAATTACCCAGATGTACTACGCTAAAAAAGGAATCATTACCCCGGAAATGGAATATGTAGCCATCCGAGAAAATCTGCAAAACGAGATGCTCGGTATAAAAAGCCATATTACTCCGGAATTCGTCAGAGACGAAGTTGCTGCCGGACGAGCTATTATCCCTGCAAATATCAATCATCCTGAAGCCGAACCGATGATTATCGGTAGAAATTTTTTAGTAAAGCTAAATACGAATATCGGTAATTCGGCCCTTTCCTCAGGAATCGAAGAAGAGGTTGATAAAGCACTATGGAGTTGCCGCTGGGGAGGAGATACTTTAATGGATTTATCTACCGGAGACAACATTCACGAGACACGGGAATGGATTATCCGCAATTGTCCTGTTCCAATGGGTACTGTACCTATTTATCAGGCTCTCGAAAAAGTAAACGGAAAGGCCGAAGACCTTACATGGGAAATTTACAAGGACACTTTGATCGAACAATGCGAACAAGGGGTAGATTATTTTACTATTCATGCCGGTGTATTAAAAGCTCATGCCGAACTCATTGGAGAACGACTTACCGGAATTGTATCTCGTGGAGGCTCTATCATGACAAAATGGTGTATAAGCCACAACCAAGAAAATTTCTTATATACTCATTTCGACGAAATCTGTGAAATCGTGAAACAATATGATGTTGCTTTGTCCTTAGGTGACGGCATGCGTCCCGGATCGATACATGATGCCAACGACAGGTCGCAATTCCTCGAATTAGATGTACTCGGAGAATTAACCCAGAAAGCATGGGCTCATAATGTACAAGTCATTATCGAAGGTCCGGGGCATGTTCCCATGCAAAAAATCAAAGAAAATATGGACAGACAACTGACATCATGCCATGAAGCACCTTTTTACACTTTAGGACCGTTGACTACCGATATCGCCCCGGGATATGATCATATAACGTCCGCTATCGGAGCTGCGATGATCGCATGGTACGGTACAGCAATGATCTGCTATGTAACACCTAAGGAACATTTAGGTCTCCCCAATCGCGAGGATGTACGCAACGGCGTTATCGCATATAAGATCGCAGCTCACGCAGCAGATATAGCCAAAGGCCATCCGGGCGCTCAGATACGAGACAACGCATTGAGCAAAGCTCGTTTCGAATTCCGCTGGAAAGATCAATTCAATCTTTCTTTAGACCCGGAAAGAGCGCTGGAGTACTATAAAGAAGGCTCGAAAAACGACGGGGAATATTGCACGATGTGCGGTCCGAACTTCTGTGCTATGCGCATCAGTCAAAACTTAAATGACTGTACAAAATAAATATAAATGGAAAAAGTAACCGATTTTCGTCGATTGTTGTCCGAGTCTTTGTCACGTAAGGTTATCGACCGGATTGTTATTTCCGCTTCGAACCATCCCCAAGATTTTATTCCGTTATTGCAATTAACTAAAGACAACGAAATAAAAATTGCATGGCGAGCAATTTGGGCCTGTGAAAAATTATGTAAAATACATCCGGAATGGTTTGCCCCTTATTATGAACAACTGATACAGGAGCTATTGGCTTCTTCTCACGACGGAATAAAACGATTACGATTATCTATATTATATCAATTACCGGTAACAGAAACATTTCCTGTTACCCTTTTCGATTATTGTATCAATCATATGCTATCTCCCGGTGAAAGCATCGCCGTACAGGCTCTTTGTATGAAATTAGCCTATAAATTATGCATGCAAGAACGAGAGTTATTATGTGAATTGAAAGTTTATCTGGAGAATGTCGAACCGGAATATTATTCCGTCGGTGTGCGATGTACCCGAAAAAACATTCTCAAAAGAATCAATTCATTGCATAAAAAAGAAAAATAAGAATATGTTATTTTCTGAAGAATTAGAAAAATATTCATGGGATGAGATCACCCAACAGATCTATGCCAAAACAGATGCTGATGTAGAAAGAGCTTTAAATAAAAAGCATTTGCAAATAGACGATTTTATGGCACTAATTTCTCCGGCAGCAGATAAATATCTTGAAAAAATGGCATTTTTAAGCCGCATGTACACCCAACAACGTTTCGGAAAAACGATACAGATGTATGTACCTTTATACATTACGAATTCCTGCACAAATCATTGTGTGTACTGCGGGTTTCAGCATGACAATCCGATAAAACGGGTCATACTGAAAGACGAAGAAATTGTCAACGAATGTAAGGCTATACGCAGAATAGGTCCGTTCGAGAACTTATTAATCGTAACAGGGGAGAATCCTCGTGACGCAGGCGTCGATTATCTTGAAAATGCTTTACGACTCGCCCGCCCTTATTTTTCGAATTTGACAATAGAAGTAATGCCTCTGAAAAGCGAAGAATACTATCGGCTGACTCGATCGGGACTAAATGGTGTAGTATGTTTTCAAGAAACTTACAACAAAGATCGTTATAAGGTATATCATCCCAAAGGAATGAAATCGAAGTTCGAATGGAGAGTAAACGGGTTCGATCGCATGGGACAGGCTGGAGTTCATAAAATCGGAATGGGCGTATTGATCGGGTTGGAAGATTGGCGTACCGACACGACTATGATGGCCATACATTTACAATATCTGAGAAAACACTACTGGAAAACGAAATATAGCGTAAATTTTCCACGTATGCGTCCGTCTGAAGGACATTTCCAGCCGAATGTAGTAATGACCGACAGACAACTGGCACAGTTGATTTTTGCGTATCGCATCTTCGATCATGATGTCGATATATCGATTTCTACACGAGAAAGTCCCAACTTCAGGAACAATATTACGACTCTTGGTGTCACATCGATGAGTGCAGGATCAAAAACCGAACCGGGCGGATATTTTACTTATCCTCAAGCTTTGGAACAATTCGCAGTCAGTGACGAAAGATCTCCCGAAGAGGTTGGAAAAGCCATCAAAGAACAAGGATATGAAGTTGTATGGAAAGATTGGGATGAGGTATTCGATCGATAAATTAAACGAGTATGGAACGCTATAACCGTCAAATTATGCTTCCCGAAATCGGGAACGAAGGACAAAAGAAACTCTCTGAAGCATCAGTACTATTAGTAGGCGTAGGAGGATTGGGGTCTCCTATATCTCTCTATCTTACAGGTGCAGGAATAGGACGTATCGGATTAGTCGATGCAGATGTTGTTTCAGAAAGTAATTTACAACGACAAGTCCTGTACACCGAACAAGAGATAGGATTAGCGAAAGTAGAATGTGCGAAACGTCGCCTTCTGGCTTTATCAGGGAACACACAAATCGATACATACCAAGCATTTTTTTCAGAAAAAAATGCCATGAGTTTAGTCGAGGAATATGATCTGGTTATAGATGGATGCGACAACTTCGCTACACGTTATTTGATAAACGACTGTTGTGTTACAGCAGGAAAACCTTATATATACGGAACAATCGGTGAATTTTTCGGTCAAGCATCCGTATTCAATTATCAAGGCGGCATGACTTACCGAGATCTTTACCCCGACGAACAAGAACTGATCTCTAAACCCCGTACAATAAATGGTGTCATAGGTGTAGTTCCGGGTATTATCGGTTGTATAGAGGCTTCGGAAACCATTAAAGTGATCACCGGATGCGGAAAACCGTTACGTAACCGGCTGTTTACAATAGATGTCCTTTCTATGCAATCCGAGATACTGGAATTTTGACATTCTTTCATATAAAAAATCATCCTGCTCCGCTATTTGGAACGGGATGATTTTATTTTTATCTTCGTCTCGAATATACAAATTAGATTTTCTCCTCTATGAAAAAAAATTTTCTTTTTATTCTATTGCTTTTTTCTTCTTTCTCTTTTTCCATAAAGGCAGATGAAGGAATGTGGGTACTCCCTCTCTTAAACCAACAAAACATATCACAGATGAAAGGTCTCGGATTAGACATCTGTGCCGAAGACATTTACCATCCGGACTCCACTTCTCTGAAAGATGCTGTTGTGATTTTCGGAAGAGGTTGTACCGGGGAAGTCATATCTCCCAACGGATTGATTTTGACCAACCATCATTGCGGATATAGTTACATACAACAACATAGTTCTGTTGACAACGATCTATTGACCAACGGGTTCTGGGCTAAAAACAGAGAAGAAGAACTCCCCAATCCCGGACTGACCGTAACATTTATCGACAAAATAGAAGACGTAACGGCTTATGTCCAAAACGAAATAAAAAAAGATACGTCAAAACAAGAACTGAATTATTTGTCTGCATCATATTTGAACAATCTCGCTGAAAAGAGAATCGGCAAAGATTTTTTAAAAAAACATCCGGGAATCGAAGTTACGATAAAACCGTTCTATGGCGGAAATCAATACTACATGTTCACTCAAAAAGTCTATCCGGATGTACGAATGGTAGCAGCACCACCTTCTTCTATAGGTAAATTCGGTGCAGATACGGACAATTGGATGTGGCCTCGTCATACGGGGGATTTTTCTATATTCAGGGTATATGCCGACAGTACAGGTAATCCTGCCCCGTATTCTGAAAAAAACATCCCCTTAAGACCTAAAAAATATTTCAATCTTTCGACACAAGGTATCCAAGCAAACGACTTTGTCATGCTTATGGGCTTTCCGGGACGTACTAATCATTATTACACTCCGGCCGAAGTCATCGAACGACGAGATATCGAAAATAGTATTCGAGTCGAGGTACGAGATCTTCGCCAACAGTTAATGCTGGAAGAAATGTTGAAAGATCCGAAAATACGCATTCAATATTCCGGGAAATACGCCAGTTCTACCAATAGTTATAAAAGCAGCAAAGGAATGAACAAAATGATAAACCAACAACAACTTGTAACTCTTAAGGAGAAAGAGCAACAACAGTTGTTGGAATGGAGTAAACAAAACGACAAACCCGAATATAAACAGGCTGCAGAAGATATAGCAACGATTGTCAATAACAGATCTAATCTAAAAAAACGCATGCAATATCTCAATGAAGCTCTATTTATCGGTATCGAATTCAGTCGAGTTCCTACGCATCAAAGTCTAATTGAAAAAATGAAAAAATCCGGAAAGAAAATTTTTCCGGACTCGGCTATGCAGACCATAAATAAAGGATACTTCAATTTCCGAAATAAAGATTATGCACCTGAAGTAGACAAGAAAATCGCAAAAGCATTATTGAAATTATATGCTGAAAAAATATCTCCGGAAGAGCGTCCGGCATTCTTTAAAACAATAGATAAAAAATATAACGGAAATATCGATATGTATGTCGATGCATTGTTTGAAAAATCGATATATGGGAATCCCTCTCAATATGAAAAATTCAAAAAACATCCATCCGTTAAGGTTTTAGAACAGGACGTCATGATCGCTTTTGCCCGATCAATACGGGATGAAGCAAAAAATATTTCAAAAGCACTAAAGCAAGATGAGATAAAAATAGCTAATGCTCAACGGACCTACATCAAAGGTATTTTAGAAATGAACGAGGATAAACCCAATTATCCGGATGCAAATTTCACTATCCGGTTAACCTACGGAAACGTATCTCCGTTAAATCCGGCAGACGGAATTTCTTGTCGTTATTATACGACTTTAGACGGAGTTATGGAAAAGGAAGATCCCGACAACTGGGAATTTGTGGTATCGCCTCGTCTAAAAGAATTATACAAGAAAAAAGATTTTGGGGATTATAGCCGGACAGACGGTTCTATGCCTGTAAATTTTATTGCAAACACTCATACGACAGGCGGAAACTCGGGAAGTCCTGTAATGAATTCAAAAGGAGAGCTTGTCGGTATCGGATTCGACCGGAATTGGGAGGGTATAACCGGAGATATTCAATATCAAAAAACTTATCAACGCACCATTTGCACAGATATACGATATATATTATTCATCATCGATAAATATGCAAATGCGTCCCATTTGATAGAAGAACTGAACATAATAAGATAAAAACACCTAAAACAAAATTAATAATAGAAAGATGAAAAAATTATTTTTAGGAATTTTGGCTTTAGGAATATTCCAAAGCATACACGCTCAAAGTTTAGAAAAAATGCAATGGTTCAACGAACCTGAAAAATGGGAAATAAAAGATAATGCCCTCACCATGTTCGTCACACCGCAATGCGACTATTGGAGAATTTCTCATTACGGTTTCACAGTCGATGATGCGCCCTTTTATTATGCAACTTATGGCGGAGAATTCGAGGTAAAAGTAAAAATTACAGGTGACTATAAAAACAGGTTCGATCAAATGGGGCTTATGCTTCGCATCGATCCTGAAAATTACATCAAAGCCGGAGTTGAATTTGTCGATGGAAAATTCAATTTAAGTACCGTAGTAACGCATAAAACAAGTGATTGGAGTGTGATTACATTAGACAAAATACCGGATTTTGTGTGGATAAAAGCCGTCAGACGTCTCGATGCCGTAGAAATATTCTATTCGTATGACGATAAAACTTATACGATGATGAGAAACGCTCATTTACAAGATAATACTCCTGTCATGGTCGGATTAATGGCTGCCAGTCCGGACGGAAACGGTTTCGATGCAAAATTCGAATATTTCAAAGTAAAACATCTTCCCGACCAACGTCGTCTAAAATGGTTGGAAAATAACAAATAAAACCATCTATGACATAAGCCTGTTTAAATTTCTTTTCCGGAAAATTCAAACAGAAAGTAAATATTAAAATAACAACCGCTATTATTCCTATAATAATAACGGCTGTCATTTTAATATTTGCTTAACTTTCTATCTCACTCAACTCAAGCCAACGCATCGTTTTTTCATCGATCTCATCGATAAGCACACTAATCCTTTTCGATTTTTCTAACAATTCATCATTAGAAAGAGTCCCGGAACTAAGTTCTATTTCAAGATTCGATTTTTCTTCTTCCAATCGGGAAATCGATATTTCCAGTTCCTCGAATTCTCGTTTTTCCTTAAAAGATAAACGACGCTTTGATGTCGTTACTTCACGGATTTGCTTCGTTTCATTCTTCGTTTTTTTATTTTTCTCGGAAAGTTCCAGTTTTTTTTGTTCCTCCATCAAGTTCTTCCATTCTCTATAATCACTATAATTTCCGGGAAAATCCTTTAGTTCTCCATTACCCTTAAAAACCATTAGATGATCGACAACCTTATCCATAAAATAGCGATCATGAGAAACTACAATAACGCATCCTTTAAACGATCTGAGATATTCCTCAAGAATGTTCAAGGTAACAATATCAAGATCATTCGTAGGCTCGTCCAAAACTAAAAAATTGGGATTGTTGATCAACACCGTACAGAGATAAAGTCTCCTTTTCTCTCCCCCACTCAATTTATAGATATAGTTGTACTGCGTTTCGGGCGTAAAAAGAAAATATTGCAAAAATTGAGATGCTGATAAGCGTCGCCCGTCTCCCAATGATATTTCTTCCGCGATATTACGCACGGCATCTATTACTTTCATCTGCTCATCGAATTGCAACCCGTCTTGACTGTAATAACCGAAACGCACAGTCTCCCCAATTTCTATTTCTCCACTATCAGGTTGCAACTGCCCCATTAGCATTTTAATAAACGAAGACTTTCCCGTTCCGTTATTTCCGATAATACCCATTTTTTCATAACGGGCAAAGATATAACTGAAATCTTCCAAGATTTTCACATCTCCAAATCGTTTTGAAAGATGCTTCGCTTCAAATATCTTCGACCCGATATAAGATGATTTTACATCGAGTTTGACATTTCCCGTATCACGCTCCTGTTTGGCTTTCTTTTCAAGTTCATAAAAAGCATCTATACGATATTTGGCTTTAGAACCCCGAGCTTGAGGTTGACGACGCATCCAGTCAAGTTCGGTTCGCAACAGATTATTCGCACGGGCAACCTCAGCATTCTGCGCATCGATACGTTCTTGCCTTTTCTCCAAATAATAACTATAATTACCATTATATGAGTATAGAGTCCGTTTATCAATCTCCATAATCGAACTACAAACCCTATCTAAAAAATAACGGTCGTGAGTAACCATCAACAGAGTAATGTTATTGCGCTTCAAATATTCTTCGAGCCATTCTGTCATTTCCAGGTCGAGATGATTGGTCGGTTCATCCAAAATTAACAACTGAGGTTCTGAAATAAGTACATTTGCCAAGGCTACTCTTTTCAGCTGTCCTCCTGACAGATGTTCTATCTTCTGATCAAAATTATTAATCTTCAGTTGCGAAAGAATTTGTTTTGCTCTTTGTTCATAGTCCCACGCTTTCAGACGATCCATCTGTTCTACCAATTCCTCTATACGGTCGGAATCTCCCGATATCGAAGCCTCTTCGTATGCCGATATAACACCTACAATTTCACTATCACTATGGAAACAGGCTTCGAGAACAGTTATGCCTTCGGGATAACGAGGATCTTGAGATAAGTAACCGATACGCAAATCCCTACGATAAACGACATTACCGGAGTCATAATCTTCTTTTCCCGTAATGATATTTAATAACGTCGTCTTTCCCGTTCCATTTTTTGCAATCAAACCGATACGATCCCCCTCAAAAATCCCGAAAGTGAGATTTTCGAACAATACCAAATCTCCAAAAGACTTGGTCAACCCTTCTACCTGTAAAAAACTTATCATTCTTCTTAATCTTCTTTTAAGGGGATAAAGGTAATCATTATTCGACATATTCTGGAGATTCGTTCGAGGTTATATTTAGAACAACAGGTCGGAAGAAAATATCAAAGAAGATCTGACCAGATCACTTTATCGGAAAATCCTGACAGGTTCTCAATATATAATATAGGTAAAAAAAGTATGATCGAACAAAACAAATTTCCTAAAATCCTTTATTTTTGTAACAGACTTACTAATAGATTTCATGGATAAAAGGAAAATATTAATTATCGAGGATGACATAACATTTGCTCTAATGCTGAAAACATGGCTTTCTCGCAAAGGTTTCGATGTAACTCATACCGGAAATGTCTCTGATGCTCAGAAACAATTATCCAAAGGAGAGTTCAATCTAATATTGTCAGACCTCCGATTACCGGATCAAGAAGGGATAACATTATTAGCATGGCTGAAAAAGCAAAATTTTCCCGTACCCCCTTTTATCATAATGACGAGTTATGCGGATATACAATCGGCGGTGCTGGCAATGAAATCAGGAGCATCTGATTATATTGCCAAACCTTTTAATCCAGAAGCATTACTAATCAAAATAAATGAACTGTTACAACAAAAAACAGAATTCTCTCCGGTCAATAACCATCAAAATGAATCTTCAATCAAAACTCCTACTCCTCCGCGATTTATGGAAGGAAAAAGCGAACAGGCTCGCCAATTATACGAATATATCCGTCTGGTAGCTCCGACAGATATGTCCGTTCTTATAAACGGAGCAAGTGGCACAGGGAAAGAACATATCGCACAGGAAATACATCAACTCAGTAAACGCAAGAACAAACCATTTATTGCGATCGATTGTGGAGCTATACCTCGAGAATTGGCCGCATCTGAATTTTTCGGACATGTCAAAGGTTCTTTTACCGGAGCTTTAACAGATAAGACCGGAGCTTTTGTAGCTGCACAAGGCGGTACTCTGTTTTTAGATGAAATAGGAAATCTTAGTTATGAAGTACAAGTACAACTTCTGCGGGCTTTACAAGAAAGAAAAATAAAACCGATCGGTAGCAATCAAGAAATAACAGTCGATATACGTTTGGTTACAGCAACGAATGAAAACTTGGAAGAGGCTATTAACAAGGGAAACTTCAGAGAAGATCTATATCATAGGATCAACGAATTTACTTTGCGTATCCCGACATTGAAAGAACGTCAAGATGATATTCTTTTATTTGCAGATCTATTTTTAGATCAGGCAAATCAAGAATTGGGAAAACATGTGACAGGATTTACTCCCGAATGTTCTGCCGCTTTTTTACAATACAGTTGGCCGGGAAATTTACGCCAGATGAAAAACATCGTAAAACGAGCAGCTTTACTTGCATCAACGAACTATATCTCTTTATCTGAACTTCCACCGGAAATATATGAACATTCGGAAACTAAAGCAGCAATGCCATTACGAAATGAAACTACTGAAAAAATTTTGATAAAAGAAGCATTGGAAAAAACAGGAAATAATAAATCTAAAGCTGCTCGACTACTTCGGATAGACAGAAAAACTTTATATAACAAACTGAAATTATACGGACTCGATTAGCCTCTATTTTACAATATTTTTAATTACAAATCGGTGTGTATATTTTACACTTATCTATCGTTTTATTATGAATTTAACATATATTATATATAAATCAACCATTTGGATAAAACTTTTCTCTCTTTCAAGGAGGAAGTTTAAAGAAAAAGCCTACCTTTGCAAAGATGGAATATAAGTAGAAGGTCATGAGTTACCTTCTTACCAATCTTGTTATCCTTCTAAATACCTAAAACACACAAAAAACGCCGACACTATCCGTTACGATTGCAAGGCTTCTAAACATTCGGTCGGGAATGTATAGTCTTGCCGAGAGTAAGAACTCTCACCCCTCTCTTTCACCATATATTTTATTATATAAAAAAGACAGGATCTTTACCTAAGTAAAGAATAAGCACAGCGCGGCACTCAAAATGAATGCCGCGCTGTGCTTATTTTCTTCACGAATATCTATTTATAATTCTCTCATTCGTTGACGTACGACTTCATACATCATGACTCCAGCAGCAACCGAAACATTTAACGAACCTATAACTCCCATTTGAGGAAGAGCAACCATATCGTCACATAACCGCAACACTTCTTTAGAAACGCCTGTATCTTCCGCACCCATTACAATAGCTACCGGTACAGTATAATCGATATTAGTATAATTGACTACGGCCTTTTCAGAAGCTGCAATAATTCTAAATCCACTGTTTTTTAAAAATCGTACTGCTTCAAAAACGGATGATTCACGACAAACCGGTAGATGGAGTAATGCTCCGGCTGAAGTTTTCACTGCATCGGCATTGACAGAAACACTTCCTCTTTCCGGTATTACTATCGCATTCACTCCCGCACATTCACAAGTTCGGGCAATAGCACCGAAATTACGAACATCTGTAACACCATCAAGTAAAATAATAAAAGGATTTTTCCCATCTTCATACAATCCCGGAACAATATCATCGAGACGCTGATACGCTACGGCAGCAATAAAAGCAAGAACACCTTGATGATTTTTGCGGCTCATCCGGTTAATTTTCTCGATCGGAACTTTTTGCACTACTATATTACGTCCTCTGACAGCAGCAAAAAGTTCTTGAGCTAAATCACTCTGCAAATCTTTTTTAATTAATATCTTATCTATATCCTTTCCAGACTCGACGGCCTCGATTACCGCTCGAATGCCAAAAATCATTTCATTTTTTTCCATTTCTCAATTCTTTTTATTTACGTAACAATTCACGAGCATTAGACAAAGCGGCATCAGTCAATTTAACACCACTCAACATACGGGCAATTTCCTCAACTCGCTCGTTTTCTGACAAATAATCTATTCGGGTCACCGTATCCGAATCGGTATCCGATTTATATACCCGATAATGAAATGACCCTTTAGACGCAACTTGCGGTAAATGCGTTATACTGATTACTTGCATATAACACGCCATATTTTTCATAATAACGCCCATTTTATCGGCAATTTCTCCAGACACACCGGTATCTACTTCATCGAATATAATAGTAGGTAGCGCTACTGCTCCTGCAATCAATGACTTTATACACAACATCAATCGCGAGATTTCACCTCCTGAAGCAACTTCAGCAACAGGCTGTAAAGATTGATTTTTATTAGCAGAAAATAAAAATTGCACTTGTTCTGCCCCATTTTCGTCTAAATCATCCTTAATTCTAAGGCAAACCTCAAAACGAAGGTTCGGCATTCCGAGAGGAATTGCCGCTGAAACCAACATCTTAGAAAAACGTAAAGCTTCATCAGCCCGCCTTTGAGACAATTCACCTGCCATACGATATAAAATATCTTTTTGACCGCCAATCTTTTGTTCCAACAAACTTATCGCCTCATCAGAAGTATCGATCATTTCAAGTTTAGTCGTCAGTTTTTGTTGAACTTCCAATAGTTCCGCAACACTCCGAACACGATGCTTTTGTTGTAAACGATAAATAGTATCTAACCTCTCCTCCACCTGTGCTAATCTTTCCGGATCTACGGAAACAGACTCTAATCGGGTTTCTATATCTTCGGCAATATCCTTAAACTCTATATAAAGTGTTTCCAAACGATTTTGAAGAGGCTCAACACCCGGATAAATCCGACGCAGAGAACGTACACCTGAAAGAATATTCTTCATTAGAGAAATGCCGCCAATGTCTTCCGATTCGAAATATCCAGACAAAGCATATAATTCTCTTTTTATTTCTTCTGCATGCGTAAGCATCTCCTGCTCCTGCTCCAAAGTCTCCTGTTCTCCGTCAACTAAAGCAATTTCTTGGAACTGTTCTAACTGAAAACGAATATAATCCTCTTCCTGTCGGTTATTTTCATTCTCCACCTTTAATCGTTCAAGGTCCTCAACAAGTAACTTATATTTTTTATATTCTTTACGGTAATCGTTCAGTAACTGTCCATTATGAGCCAATACGTCGATTACTCTCATCTGAAAACGGCCATCTCCCAAAAGCAAATTTTGATGTTGAGAATGAATATCGACCAACTGATCTCCCAATTCTTTAAGCTGAACCAAAGATACCGGTGTATCATTGATAAATGCCCTCGATTTCCCTGAAGCCTGTATCTCACGTCTTAAAATACAATTCTCAGGATCATATTCTAAATCATTATATTCAAAAAATGACCGTAACGAATAAGCCGAAATATCAAAAAAACCTTCGATAACCGCTTTTGACGCTCCGGATTTTACAGCTTTGCTATCAGCTCTTTGTCCCAATAAAAGAGAAAGAGCCCCTAAAATAATTGATTTACCAGCCCCTGTCTCTCCTGTAACAACTGAAAAACCGGAATAAAAATCAATATCTAATGTATCGATTAGTGCATAATTGCGAATAGACAATTTTCGAATCATAGTTATTCTATTAGCGACTTTCCTCGCGAATTGCTTTCAAACGACTGTTTTCGGTGGGATATATACCAATCAAGATTTTATAAATATCTTCTTTTTCCTGCTGTGGAGCTTTAGAATATATATTAATCACTTCATCCAACTTGCTGTCGCTGAATATAGGCAATACCACTGAAGTAGAAGATTCAGAACGAACCTCTTTCAATTGGTTGATTGCCTCCGTTATTTTAGCCCGCCCCTTATCTGCACTGACTGTCATTTCGTCCAAACCTTTCCGATGATATGTATACCACAATTGTCGGAACAATGCGGTTCGAGGTTCGATAAAAGCAGTCATTAAAGCATGGCGATTACGATTACTCTCAAAAGCTTTCCATCCGGCTTCCATAGAAGATTGCCCCATCGCCACAATCTTTTCTGCCTTTTGAAAAAATACCGTTCCGCCTTCGGGAGAAAAACTGTCAAAGTCTAACCCCAAAATCATATATACATAAAAATCTATTACTGCGGTAAGATTACTCTCTAATGTATTTTCATTATATATCAAGGGTTCATACTCTTGATAATTAAATTCAAATTCCGTATCTCTGAAATTAAGCATTGCCGTCGAATAGGACGCATTATAAACCGGTCGCCTCGACTGTACTTGCAAATCGCATTTATATCGGTTATCTTCTACTTCCTTCACCGTAAGCAAAAAAGTACATTCAATGCGCTCATTGTTAGATATCTGAGCATTACTCCATTTTCGGTTATTAATATATTCTGAGATAGCTTGTTCTAACGTAGTAAAAACCTGCTTATTAGTACCTTGTATTTTATCGCTGTTGACTTGTACCCGACAATTCAATTCTTGTGCCGGCAAAAAAGACGACAATAGTAAAAAACAGATGATAAAAAAAGATACTCGTTTCATTCCCAGTTCTCCTATTATTTCATATATCCAGATAAAATCGATACAACATCAGATGCTACTTCTTTTTTCGGCTTAATCTCAAATGGAATTTTCTTTCCTTCCGTAGTCAATATCGTAACTTTATTTGTATCACACCGAAATCCCGCCCCTGCATCCTGCAATGAATTCAGTACAATAAAATCTAAATTCTTCCGCTTCATTTTCAATCGCGCATGTTCTTCTCCATTATCGGTCTCCAACGCAAAACCTGCTAATACCTGATTCTGACGCTTTATCCTTCCTAAAGCTGCTGCAATATCCGGATTCGGCTGTAAACGTAAAACCATATCATCTCCCGAACGCTTTATTTTTATATCGCTGCAATGATCCGGAGCATAATCGGCAACGGCTGCACACATTATCGCAGCATCAGCATCAGGATATTCTCTTAATGCGACATCATACATTTCCCGAGCAGATTCAACATCAATCCTATGGATCGAAGAATGGTATGCTTTCAGAGAAACCGGACCTGCTATCAAAGTAACATTTGCTCCTCTTGCCGCACACTCCTCCGCTAAAGCAAAACCCATCTTTCCGGAAGAGTAGTTTCCTATAAAACGTACAGGATCGATCTTTTCATATGTCGGACCGGCAGTTATTATAATTTTTTTCCCTTCTAACTCTTGCCGAACAGCAAAAAAGTTTTCAATAATCGAGACAATCTTATCCGGTTCTTCCATTCGTCCTTTTCCCTCCAGATGACTTGCCAGCTCTCCAATTCCGGGTTCTATTATATAATTACCGTACGAACGCAGCAAATCAAGATTATGCTGGGTGGACGGATGAGCAAACATATCAAGATCCATAGCCGGAGCGATAAAAACAGGTGCTTTTGCCGAAAGATAAGTCGTTATCAGCATATTGTCGGCAATCCCATTTGCCATTTTTCCGATCGTACTCGCCGTTGCCGGTGCAATGACCATTGCATCCGCCCATAGTCCCAAATCGACATGGCTATGCCACGTACCGTCATTTGCCGTAAAAAATTCACTTACTACCGGTTTACCTGTCAATGCCGATAATGTAACCGGTGTAATAAACTCTTTTCCCGCCGGAGTCACCACAACCTGAACTTCCGCTCCTTTTTTTATAAATGCACGCACCAAATATGCAGCTTTATACGCTGCAATACTTCCGGTGATACCCAATATGATTTTTTTCCCTTCCATCCTTCTAAAATAATCTTTAGCAGAAAAAGCCTTACATAAAAAACCCGGATATCTTCCTTATTCTAACTATTAGAAAGAAAATACCGGGACTAAAACTTTATTTATTAAAAGCTCTCAGCTTGATGTTAGTAATCACATTTTTAGTATTCAATGTAAAATCACCTTGCATCATCCAGCCATAATATCCGATATCTGTTTTAAAAACTTCGGCAACAGAACGTCCTTTATATTTTCCGAAATTAAAAACCTCTTCACCTTTATCATTATATACTATACGACCGGCAAAATCGACATTCTTATTATGAGTTGAAAATTCAGCAAGTGCAGCCACATCGTTAGGTAAACTTTCATAACGGTCAAGCTGCGATTTCAAAACTTCATAAGTAGCTCGTGTATCGGCTTCTGCCGTGTGAGCATCATTTAAATCTTTATCACAATAGAATTTATAAGCTGCAGACAAAGTTCGTTGCTCCATTTTATGAAAAATAGTCTGTACATCGATCATCTTTCGTTTTGAAAGATCAATATCAACCCCTGCACGCAACAGTTCTTCAACCAAAAGAGGTATATCGAAACGATTCGAATTATATCCGGCCAAATCACACCCCTCAATTTCACGGGCTATCGTCTTAGCGACTTCTTTAAATTTCGGACAATCTGCAACATCAGCATCACTGATCCCATGAACTGCTGTCGATTCAGGAGGGATTGGGATTCCCGGATTAATCCGCAATGTTTTACATTCTTCTTTTCCGTTAGGATATACTTTCAAATAGCTTATCTCAACAATTCTATCGGTAGCAATATTGACTCCGGTCGTTTCCAAATCAAAAAAAACAATCGGATTTTTAAGATTCAACTGCATTTAATTTCTTATTTATTTAAAAATCGGTCAACATCATAGGCATCAATAACATCAGTAAATCTTCATTAGGCTGATTTTCAATCGGCAGAATAAGCCCGGCACGTGAAGGATCAGAAAGTTCTATGGAGACTTCCTGAGAGGAGATATTATTCAATATCTCGATAAGATATACCGATTTAAAACCGATACCCATAGAATCTCCCGAATAACTGCAAGAGATACTTTCTTCTGCCGAAGTAGAAAAATCGATATCTTGTGCAGAAACGACAATCTGATTTTCGCTTAATTGCAGTTTTACCAAATTACTCGCCTGATTGGAAAATACGGATACACGGCGCAATACATTTGTAAATAACGCTCTATCGATAATCAACCTATTAGGATTGTTTTGAGGTATTACCGATGCATAATTAGGATAACGTCCTTCAATAAGGCGGCAATTCAAAACAAAATTCGACAATGTGAAGCATGCATTCTTATCGTCAAAAGAAACCATCACATCTCCGGCTTCCTTCGGTAAAATATTCTTTAAAAGATTTGCCGGCTTTTTGGGAAGAATAAATGATGCTTGAATTCCCGATTGCACCGAATCATTCTTACAGCGAACCAACTTATGACTATCTGAAGCTACAAAAACAATATCTTCAGGATGAATATCCATACAGATACCGTTCATTATCGGACGTAATTCATCATCAGCAGTAGCGAATATAGTACGATTAATTCCATTTAACAGTACTTGCGAACTGATAGAAAATGTTTTTGCCGTATCACTCAACGGAGATTTTTGAGGGTACTCATCACCATTCACACCAATAAAATTATACTTACCATTCTGGAAATACAAAAATATTTCCAAATTCTCATCATTGATTTCAAATGTCAAAGGCTGATCAGGCAATTCTTTTAACGGCTCTAATAATATTTTTGCTGAAACGGCAAATAACCCCTGTCCCTCAGCTTCCATGACTTCTATTGTAGTAGTCATAGTAGTTTCTTGATCTGACGCTGTCATGGTTAATGAGTTGCCTTCGAGCCGAAACAAGAAATTATCAAGAATAGCCATAGAGTTCTTTGTATTTATCACTCGGCTGATCGCTTGCAAATGAGATAATAAAGCTGTGCTTGATACAATAAATTTCATGATGTTATATTTTATTTATTATTTCTTCTCAATACCCCTGAAAAATACTTTTCCACAAATACGGAGTTCTCCTTATAGTGAACAAATGTAATCATTTTTTAGAAAATCACTCTATCTTAAATTGAAAAAACACATATAAAAAGAAAGAAATTTGATTTATTCTCTACATCTATTCGGGGACAATTTTTATAAATTCTTTACTATGAAACAGCATCGGAAATATTTTCGGTTTTTCACCGGAATCTCATCTATTCTCATAATAATTTTTTACTACAAAGAGATGATAAATATCACAATTTTACTTTATAAGCTATACTTAAAAAGGTATTTAACTTCTCAGGAGAAGTCAAAAGCATTTGTTCTTCACGTAACTTTAATTCTATAGACATCGACTTATCTAAACTGCACTCAGCCCCGATTTCATACCATACGCGTTCAGTAGCATTCCCTCCTAAACGATTTAAAGTGTTAAATACTTCTGCTGCAACAAAAGGTTTCCAATTGCATTGTTTACTGATTATGCAATTGAATTGTGCCCGATTACGCCATTTATTATTAGGATTTCGGGAAGCATTTCGGGTATAAGTAGATTCGAAACGTGACAAAAGAGACACCGATAAATGAGCAAACGCATATCCTCCACTCAATCCCAATTGATAACGTTGCCGATGTACTCGAGATCCTGTTTCGGACTGCTGGTTCAGATAGTAATAATATACATTAGCTTTTAGATAATTTTTCCATATAGAATAATGCAAACCGACAATAGGCATGTAACGTTCATAACGAGTAAAATTCTGATTTATCCACAAATTTTGTTGCACTTGCGCACCAAACCGTTTTGTAAATTGCTTTTGTACAGTGATGCCAAACATCATCCCGCTATCAAACTCTACAGCGTAAATACGATTGGTGAAAACAACGATAAACAATACAATTAACGTAATTCTAAAACAAATAAATCTATTCATGATGATAAGGTTCATTATTCAATATAGTCATAGCCCGATAAAGTTGTTCTACAAATATCATCCGGATCATCTGATGCGAGAAAGTCATTTTTGAAAGTGATATTTTCTCATTAGCAGCCTTATACACACGAGAGGAAAAACCGTATGGCCCACCTACAACAAAAACAAGTCTTTTAGGAACTACATGTGTTTTCCGTTCAATATAAGCAGCAAACTGCACAGAAGAATATTCATTACCTCGTTCGTCCAATAAAACCAAATAATCTCCCGATTGTAAAAATTTAAGAATATGATCGGCCTCTTTCTCTTTCTGTTGGTCAAAGCTCAAATTTTTCGTATTTTTTAAATCCGGTATTATTTCCATATCAAAAGAAACATAGTGCTTTAATCGCTCACTATATTCTTTAATCGCCTCTGAAAAATAAGATTCAGTAGTTTTTCCAACAACTAAAAGGAGTATTTTCATCTTATAGATATGATATTCCCGCTTTTTATTTACATTTGCATTTAAGTAACAGAATCGGTTCGGATATTTTCCTTTTTTCGGAGAACAAAGGTAACAAAATTTTATAGAAAGTTCAGAATGTTCTAAGGATCGATAACACACAAAACAGTAATGTTATGAAACTAAAAGTAATTACACTATTGATTTTCGGTCTAATCATAACCGGAACTATTATAGCCCAAAATATACCGAATGACATTCCTACAGCTTTCAAAACCGGAGATGCACAACTCCTCGAAAAATATATGGAAAATAAAATTTTTCTAATCATACCTGGCATAAAACAACAATTATCTCGCCCAAAAGCTAAAGAAAAACTATCGGTATTTTTTTCTAATAACAAACCGATGGACTTTAAAACAATTCACCAAAGCGAACAAAACAATTCAGGATACATGATAGGAAAACTTTCTTCTAAAAATCATGAATTCAGAGTACATATCTTAATGAAAATAACAGATAAAAAATATATTATAAACCAACTAAGAATAGAAAATTTCTAATGGACAAATTAATTGATGATTTAATAAAATTGGCATTCGCCGAAGATATAGGCGATGGAGATCATACAACATTGTGCTGTATTCCTGAAAATGCAACAGGTAAATCTAAATTGCTTATTAAAGAGGAAGGAATTTTGGCTGGTGTAGAAATGGCTCAACGTATCTTTAAAGACTTCGATCCTAATTTAAAAATGGAAGTTTTTATCAAAGACGGAACGCCTGTTAAACCGGGAGACATAGCTTTTACAGTAGAGGGAAAAATCAGATCGCTGTTACAAACCGAACGTTTGATGTTGAATGTAATGCAACGAATGAGTGGAATAGCAACCATTACAAATAAATATGTAAAGCGGTTGGAAGGACTTCATACTCGCATATTGGACACTCGCAAAACGACTCCGGGACTACGCATGATCGAAAAAGCGGCTGTAAAAATCGGAGGTGGAGTAAACCACAGAATCGGACTCTTCGACATGATTTTACTTAAAGACAACCATATCGATTTTGCCGGAGGTATAGAAAAAGCAATAACTCGTGCAAAAGATTACCTGAAAGAAAAAGGAAAAGATCTAAAAATAGAAATTGAAGTTCGCAACATGGACGAACTTGAAGAAGTTATGCGTATCGGCGGTATTGATCGTATCATGTTAGACAACTTTACTCCGGAACTTACTCGTAAAGCTGTAGAGCGAATCGGTGGGAAATACGAAACAGAATCATCCGGAGGAATTACTTTCGAAACAATCCGGGATTATGCAAAATGCGGTGTAGATTTCATATCAGTAGGAGCATTAACTCATTCTGTTAAAGGATTAGACATGAGCTTTAAAGCCTGCTAAAAATAAACTTTATGAAAAAACTGATCATCTCCTTTGTTTTTAGTATTTGTACAATTGGTTATACATTCTGTTCTGAAATCGGGAAAAGAAGAGAACTTATTTTTCATTACCCGGGATATACAATCGAAAGCTCCGATAACGAGTATAAAATCTATAAAGGGAATCCGGCTTTCTCTTCAAATTTGGTTTATACAATTGAGTTTTCCGACAAAAATTACAAAATATTTAAAGGTAGTTCTGCTTTCTCTTCAAATTTAATTTATGCAGTAGAAGCAGATAATAAAGGTTACAGAATTTATAAAGGAGATACAGATTTTTCTTCAAATCTCATTTATGCATTAGTATATACAAACGAAGGATACAAAATTTATAAAGGAGATCCTTCGTTTATGTCTAATTTAGCATATACGGTAGAATATACAGATGAATATTACAAAGTTTACAAAGGTGATTCGTCTTTTTCATCTAACTTAATTTATTATATAAGCCGGGAAGCATTGGACTTCTTCAACGAAAAGAAAACCAGAAAAGAGAAAGACATACTCGGACAATTTTGGTTTCAACCCCAATTATTAAAACGAGATAAACACTCCAAAGATTTGCCCGATTTTTTTATTGATTCTCTATTAGATTCATTATTAGAGCAGAATAAGCCAAAATGAAGGTGTCTGAAAAGGATACCTTCTTTTTTTGTTAAGCCGCCCTTTTATTATCC
>NZ_CANUAR010000015.1:0-89096 GCF_947855755.1 uncultured Coprobacter sp. | reverse complement strand
ATAATAAAAGGGCGGCTTAACAAAAAAAGAAGGTATCCTTTTCAGACACCTTCTTTTTTATACTTTTCTTAAAAAAATCCGGATATAACTTTCTAAATATGAAAGTCGTATCCGGATTTTGTACCTCCGCCGGGAATCGAACCCGGATCTAAAGTTTAGGAAACTTTTGTTCTATCCATTGAACTACAAAGGCATTAGAGGCTACAAAAGTATAATTATTTCTGCTTTTTGCCAAATGTGTGGCGTAATTAGTCGAATAATGTTCTGAGTACATCAAGAGATTTGAGTTGTGTGAAGCCGGCATGATGTAATTTGAAATATTCGATAATGTGTTCGAGTATTTGCATTCTTTCTTGCCTGGAAAAACGGAATAAGTGCAGATTATAATAATTCATTCTCATGAGTGTTACGAATCCGGATGTTTCATTCGGAGAGAGAATATAGACGTGTCCCGGATGTGTGGAAGAAGAAGTTCCGTTTAAAAGGTCGAAGTAATCTCCGGGACGATAATTTTCAATATTCGGGTAGAATCCTAAAAATCCGGATATTCGGATTAAAAAACAAAGATGAAAATTTGCTTTCCCATCTTCGATAACATCAAGTAATTTGATTGATTGATATAAAAATTCAAAGAAAACGGGATTTGCTTCCGGTTCTCGAATTGCCCGAGATAAGAATTCGGATAGAAATAATGCAATAGAGTTTTTGATAGGATCATAGTGAATTTGTTGCAGGATTTCTGCCGGTCTTACCTCTTTGATCTTTTGTATGTCACGTCCGGGTTTATAATCAGATTCTATATCCAATATTGAAAAAGGAGTGAATAGAGGTCTTTGTAACTTGCTTTTTCGTCCTTGTGTTTGGGGAATGGCATACGACATTCTTCCGTACTTTTCTGTATAGAGATGTGCAATGTGATTTTTATCGTTGTATGCGACCGTGTGTAATACGATTCCTAATGTTTTTTCCAGCATATTTTCAGTTCCGGAATTTTGTATTTACACAAAAATAGCGTATTCTTGCATAAAAACGTTGATAATGATTGCAAAAATATTATGGAAGAACTTACTTTGACTACTCCTTCATTGTTGTTTTCTGCGGTTTCGTTGATTATGCTGGCTTATACGAACCGCTTTCTTTCATATGCCCAGGTTGTTCGTACTTTAAAAGGAGATTATGATTTGCATCCTACACGGATTACTGCTGCTCAAATAGATAATTTACGTAAACGTTTGTCTTTAATCCGTACAATGCAGATTTTGGGAATTGTGAGCCTTTTGTTAAGTGTTTTGTGTATGTTCTTGATTTATATCGGTCTTCAGACGGCTGCTGTGGTAGTATTCGCTATATCATTGTTATGTTTGATCTGTTCATTGGGAATTTCTATCGGAGAGATTGTCATTTCGGTTCGCGCTCTTGATTTGCATTTGAGTGAAATGGAACGTCAAAAAGCTAACAAACAGGTCTCCGATTGTCCTCCATATTCATAAAAAGATGTCGAAACGGTTACTTGAAAAGGCTAAAAGTGACATTTTGAGCAATATTTTTTATCAAATATTTTGCCAATTCAAAAAACAGCTCTATATTTGCACTCGCATTTGAGAAACCTTATTTGTTTAAGCAAAAGGTTTTTAGGTAAATGGCCCATTCGTCTATCGGCTAGGACGCAAGATTTTCATTCTTGAAAGAGGGGTTCGATTCCCCTATGGGCTACTAAATATAAACGAATAAAAGTTAAGGAGATTAATTGAATGGCAAATCATAAATCATCAATTAAGAGAATCAGACAAGCAGAAACAAAAAGATTGCGTAATAGATATTATGCGAAAACTGCTAGAAATGCAGTTCGTAAATTGCGTTCTATTACAGTAAAAGAAGATGCTGCCGCATTGTATATTAAAGTTAGTTCAATGCTTGATAAACTGGCTAAAAAGAATGTTATTCACAAAAATAAAGCCAGCAATTTGAAGTCTAAATTGGCTTTGCACGTAAATAAACTGTAATTTATAGGTTTGAATAGACTGAGGATATTTGCCTCGTCATTATAAGATGGCCCATTCGTCTATCGGCTAGGACGCAAGATTTTCATTCTTGAAAGAGGGGTTCGATTCCCCTATGGGCTACCGAAAGTTTACCGGATACATATTGTATTCGGTTTTTTTTGTGTAATTATATGATATTTGTATTCTAAATAGATTATCGGGCGTTTTGTATGAATTTATTTGGATTACAAGGAATAGAAGCGTTTCTCAATCTTCTCTTTGTTAGAGACTTGTCATTATCGTGAATAATCGTGAGTATTTATAAAAAACCAATTGCAAATTTTCTTCTATCAGGGATTTTTGTTAACTTTGTTTGCTTTTGAATCTTGTCTGAAAAAGACGTTGAAAAATAAAAAACGAGTATAAATAAACATATAAAAATCAATATGTCGGAAGAATTAAATGTTGATAGTGCTGCGTATTCTGCGGATAGTATTCAAGTTCTGGAAGGTCTTGAAGCTGTGAGAAAGCGCCCTGCTATGTATATTGGTGATATTGGGGTAAAAGGTTTGCATCATTTGGTGTATGAGGTAGTGGATAACTCTATTGACGAAGCACTTGCCGGGTATGCGAATCATATCGATGTCATTATTAATGAAGATAATTCTATTACTGTAATAGATAACGGTCGGGGTATTCCGGTGGATATGCATGAAAAAGAACATAAATCTGCATTGGAGGTCGTGTTGACCGTTTTACATGCAGGAGGAAAGTTTGACAAAGGTTCTTATAAAGTTTCCGGAGGTTTACATGGGGTCGGCGTATCGTGTGTAAATGCCCTATCGACTTATTTGCGTGCGGAGGTGAAGCGTAACGGAAAAATATATATGCAAGAGTTTTCGTGCGGAAAGCCTTTGCATGATGTGGAAGTCATCGGGACTACTGAGGAGACCGGAACGATAATAACTTTCAGACCGGATGCGGATATATTTACGGATGTAGTTTATAAATTTGATGTTTTGGCTTCTCGTCTGCGAGACTTAGGATACCTTAATGCCGGAATTTATTTGTCTCTTACCGATAAGCGTGAAGTACTTGAAAACGGTGAGTTCCGTAAAGAAGAATTTTTCTCGGTGGAGGGACTGAAAGAATTTGTCCGTTATATTGATAGCACGAAAGAGCATCTTTTTGAGGATATTATTCATATTTCTACTGAACGTCAAGGTGTTCCGGTAGAGGTTGCAATGACTTACAATACGTCTTATAACGAGAATTTGTTTTCATACGTGAATAATATCAATACGATCGAAGGCGGTACTCATGTCGCCGGTTTTCGTAGAGGTCTGACTCGTACGCTGAAAAAGTATGCCGAGGATTCCAAGATGCTCGAAAAGGTAAAAGTGGAGATCAGTAGCGATGACTTTCGGGAGGGGCTTACGGCTGTTATTTCCGTAAAAGTCATGGAGCCTCAATTTGAGGGGCAAACCAAGACAAAATTAGGAAATAACGAGGTTATCGGGGCTGTCGATGTCGCTGTCAGCGAGGCCCTCCGGAATTTCTTGGAAGAGAATCCGAAACAGGCTAAAGCAATAGTAGAGAAGGTTGTATTGGCGGCAACTGCACGTCATGCCGCACGTCACGCTCGGGAAATGGTACAACGGAAATCTCCTCTTTCGGGTGGAGGTCTTCCCGGTAAATTAGCAGATTGCTCTCAACGTAATCCGGAAGTTTGCGAAATATTTCTTGTCGAAGGGGATTCTGCAGGAGGAACGGCAAAACAGGGTCGGGATCGTGCTTTTCAGGCAATCTTGCCTTTGCGCGGTAAGATCTTGAATGTTGAGAAAGCAATGCATCATAAAGTTCTCGAAAGTCAGGAAATTCGCAATATATATACGGCTTTAGGGGTGACTATCGGTACGGAAGACGATACGAAAGAAGCTAATATTTCAAAATTGCGTTATCATAAAATTATTATTATGACCGATGCCGATGTGGATGGTAGCCATATCGCTACGTTGATCATGACTTTCTTTTTCCGTCATATGCGTCCTTTGATAGAAAACGGATATCTTTATATTGCTACTCCGCCGCTATATTTATGTAGAAAGGGCAAAATAGAAGAATATTGCTGGACAGAGCAGCAACGTACGCAGTTTGCACTGAAATATGCAAATGGAGATGTAAACCAAATTTATACGCAACGTTATAAAGGTTTGGGAGAGATGAATTCTCATCAATTATGGGAGACGACCATGGATCCGGCACATCGTACATTACGTCAAGTGACAATCGATAATGCTGCTGAAGCAGATCGGGTATTTTCAATGTTGATGGGAGAGGAAGTCGGTCCTCGTCGCGAATTTATCGAAGCACATGCCACTTATGCGAATATCGATGCTTGATTATTTCGAGTAGTAAATAACATATTGGCGGTCTGCATGAAGTTCTTCTTATGCAGACCGTTTTTTTATATCGTGAGAATAGAGATGATATAATTTGTTAAGAATATAGAAAACGAGGAACTTTCCGATTAAACTATTTTTGTAAGTGATAGTCTTATAAAGCGTAAATTAAAAACAGAAACATCCTCAATGAAGAAATATTTATTGTCAGTTGTTTTCGTCTGGGCGACGATTACAGCTCTTTCGGCTGCTACGATAAAAGGTCGTCTTATTGATAATGAAACGAAGCAGATTATTGATTTTGCTACCGTATCATTATTTAATAAGTCTTCTAAAGCACCTATGAAAACGGTGACAACCGATGAAAAGGGAGCATTTTCGATACCGAATGTCAAGAATGGCTCTTATACTCTCCGGATTAGTTTTGTCGGTTATAAAACATTGGAGTTTCCCGTATTCGTAACTTCGAAAACTCCAATTGTGGATTTGAAAACTTTGCAGTTGTCGACTGATGCTAAATCGTTAAAGGCGGTGGAAGTGATCGGGCAGAAATCTCAGATGCGCTTTGAGGTAGATAAAAAGGTTTTTGATGTGGATCAGAATATTTCCGCTGCGGGAGGTTCTGCTTCTGAAGCGTTGCAGAATATTCCTTCTGTCGATGTCGATAACGAAGGCAATATTTCTCTTCGGAACAATTCGAATGTAGAAGTTTGGATCAATGGTAAACCTTCGGGACTGACCGCTGATAACCGGGCTCAGATATTGGAACAAATGCCGGCCGGAAGTATAGAAAGCATAGAAGTTATTACCAATCCGTCTTCTAAGTATAGCCCGGAGGGATCTGCGGGGATTATAAATTTGGTTTTGAAAAAAGATCGGAAAGCCGGCTATTACGGGAGTGTATCGGTCGGAGCAAATACTTTTGGTGGGGTAAATGGATCGGGAAATATAAATTATAATTCATCGAAAGTGGATGCGTATGCCAATATCGGCATCCGGTATATGCAATTTAACAACAGCAGCGATACTTATCGGGAATCATGGCAGGGAAACGATACGACGATTCTTAACCAGAAAAATAAAGGGGATATGGATCGTATCGGTGTTTTTCTGCGAGGAGGAGCAACATATCATGCTACTCGAAAGGATGATATAGGGTTGTCTTTTATGGGCATGTTCGGTGGTGGAGACAGTCGTACGACCCTTACGTCGAGAGACGGTTTGGGAGCATTGACCCGTGAGCGGTGGTCGGATGAAGACGGAACTCATAACGATTGGGGAGTGACATTGGATTATACACATTTGTTCGGCAAGAACCATGATTTGAGGTTATATGCCAATTATTTCCAGATGAATCGGAATGAGACGAATGATTTTACACAAAACAGTTTAGTAAAAGATGCCTGGTTAAAATCTGCCCAAAAACAGGATGAAGATAATTCGCACCAACGGTGGGAATTTCAGGCTGATTATAGTAACCAAATATCGGATCGTTTTAAGATTGAGGCCGGTTATAAGGGAAATATCAATTCCAGAGGAGACGATGTTTATACATTAGAAGGTGCGGATATGGAAAATCTGAAACCGCAAGAGTCTTTAAATAATGATTTTACCTATAAAGAGAATATACAGGCTTTGTATGGTACGTTTTCGGGTAAAATCGATAATTTCAGTTTTCAGGCGGGATTGAGAGGAGAGTATATGCGTTATAAAACCGAGAGTCGGCCGTGGAATGTGCAAGCTCCGGATAGGACTCGTGAATATTGGCATTTGTATCCGAGTTTGTTTTTGTCTTATAGTTTACCAAAGGGAAACGAGCTTCAGGTTAATTATACCAGTCGGGTAAACCGGCCAAGAGGACGACAAATAAATGCATTCAGAAATGTTACCGACTCTACCAGTATTTCGTATGGGAATCCTAATCTGAATCCGGAATTTGCTCATGCCATAGAGTTGAATTATATAAAGAACTGGGATGCACATACTTTATCGGCTTCACTCTATTATCGAAAAACGAATGATGTGATACAGCAGGTGCGTTATTTTGAAGAACCGGTTATGTATTCTACTTATGAGAATGTGACTAAGATGCAAAATGCCGGATTAGAATTGGTGGCTAAAAATAGATTATTTAAATATTTGAATTTGACTACTACGGTAAATATGTATTATCAACAGCTTAATGACTTTGATTATACTTATGTCGATAATTCGGGAGTTGCTTCTACAATGCATTATGACGGTGAAAATAACTTTACGTGGAATGCTCGTATTATGGCCAATTTAATACTTCCCAAAAATTTCTCGGCGCAGATTACCGGAAATTATAATGCAAAGCAGCTTATAGCACAGGGAGAACGTCGTCCGGATTATTCTTTAGATGCCGGTATTCGCAAGAGCTTTTTTTCTCGAAAATTCTCTATTGCATTATCCGGTCGGGATTTATTGGATTCCCGGGGACGGAAGAATATTTCGTGGGGAGATAACTTTTATCAAGAGAGTCGTTCGCGTTGGGGCGGACGCAGTGTGAATCTGACATTGACATATATGTTTGGGAAAAATGGGAACAATAAACCTAAGCCGGGTAAACGTCAAGATAATAACGGAATGAATTATGAAGGCGAAATGATGGATTTTTAAGGAATAGTCATTCGTTTTGTTTATTTTAGAGCGTGCCTGAATCTTGCTCGGATCAATTTTGAGAGTTTTTTTGAGGATATTTTGTTGTTTTTACGAGAAGGATATCGGATTATCGGGGGAGTGAAAACGCAAAAATGACCAGATAATGTTTTTTATATCGGAAAATTCAGATAGGCTCTTAGTCTTTGTTTTTGTCTGAAATTGATTTCTTCCATTTATTTTATTTTTGAGATGAGTTTAAGACGGGGGAAATGCTCTGTATTCTTAAAAATATTATTTACTTTGTAGTTGGTTAACTGTGAAGTTAATCATTCTGTATTTATTGTTGGTACTTAGATTTATTTGAATATGTCGAAAAGAAAAAGAACAAAGGATATCCCCCGTATAAAAAAAGATAAAATGAAACAGTTGATCTGTGATTTTTTTAATGAGAATCCCGGTCATCCATATAATTATAAACAAGTATCCCGAGCGGTTAATGCTAAAAATGATCCTCAGAAAATAATGATTTCCCAGATCCTTGCAGAATTGGCGGCAGATCTCTATTTGACAGAGGTAGATACGGGACGATATAAGTATGATGTAAGGCAAAAAATTCGGGAAGGAGTTTTTGAACGTAGAAGTAACGGAAAGAATCATGTTATTCCGAATGACGGCGGCGATCCTATATTAGTTCCGGATGAGAAGTCTTTAAGGGCGATGTCCGGGGATAAGGTAAATTATATTATTTGTCGTAGACGCAGAAAGGGTGGCGATACGGAAGCTGAAATTGTAGAAATTATAGAACGTGTTCCTCAAACTTTTGTCGGGACGTTGGATGTAAAATCCCAGTATGCATTTCTTTTGACGGAGAATCGTTCTTTAGGTAATGATATATTTATTCCGTTGGATAAACTAAAAGGCGGTAAAACCGGAGAGAAGGCACTTGTATCGATTACCGAATGGCCGGAACATGCTAAAAATCCTTATGGAGAGGTGATCGCTGTTTTGGGGAAAGCCGGGAATAATGATACTGAGATGCATGCGATATTGGCGGAATTCGGATTGCCTTATACATATCCGAAAAATGTAGAAAAGGCGGCAGATAAAATTAGCGATACTCTTACTGAGGAGGATTTGAAAGGTCGGGAAGATTTCAGAGATATAACGACTTTTACGATAGACCCGCGTGATGCTAAGGATTTTGACGATGCTCTTTCTATTCGTCAGTTAGATAATGGAAATTGGGAGGTCGGTGTGCATATTGCCGATGTAACGCACTACGTAACTCCGGGTAGCGTAATAGATAAGGAGGCTTATAAAAGGGCGACGTCGGTTTATTTGGTAGACCGTACTATTCCGATGTTACCGGAGCGTTTATGTAATCAAATATGTTCGTTACGGCCAGATGAGGATAAATTGTGCTTCTCGGCAATTTTTGAATTAAATGAAAAATCGGAAGTCCAGCATTCGCATATTACTCGTACGGTTATTCGCTCAGATCGCCGTTTTACTTATGAAGAGGCTCAAGAAATAATCGAGAGCGGAAAAGGAGATTATAGTTCTGAGATTCTTAAATTGAATGATCTTGCACAAAAACTTAGAGAAAGACGTTTTTCCGAAGGGTCAATCAATTTTGACCGTCATGAAGTGAAATTTGAGATAGATGAGAACGGACGACCTTTGAGTGTATATTTTAAAGTTTCGAAAGAGGCCAATAAGCTTGTAGAAGAATTTATGCTGCTGGCGAATCGTACGGTAGCCGAATCTGTCGGTAAAGTGGAAGGAAACCGAACTGCAAAAGCCTTCGTTTATCGTGTTCACGATTTACCTGATCCGGAGAAGATGAATACAATGGCGACGTTTATTCGTAGGTTTGGTTATACGCTTCGTACCGAAGGAACGAAAGGCCAGATTTCTCGTTCGATAAATTCATTATTGGATAATATTCAAAATAAGCCGGAGGAAAATCTAATAGAGACGGTGGCTATTCGAACTATGGCGAAGGCTACATATTCAACGAAAAATATCGGACATTATGGTTTGGCTTTTGATTATTATACGCATTTTACATCTCCGATACGTCGTTATCCCGATATGATGGTTCATCGTTTATTGGAGAAATATATGGCTGGCGGGAGGAGTGTGAATGCAAAGAATTTGGAATCTGCTTGTAAACATTCTTCAGAAATGGAGTTAGTTGCAGCTAATGCCGAACGGGCATCTATAAAGTATAAGCAGGCAGAATTCCTTAGCGAACGTCTGGGGCAAGAATATGATGGTGTCATTTCTGGAGTAACGGAATGGGGACTTTATGTCGAAATTAATGAGAATAAATGTGAGGGGCTTGTTCCTATACGTGATCTGGATGATGATTATTATGAATTTGATGAAAAGAATTATTGTGTTACCGGGCGTTCATCTCACAGGGTTTATCGTTTAGGCGATCCTATCCGTATACAGATTGCCCGAGTAGATATGGAGAAAAAACAGGTCGATTTTGCTTTAATTAAAACGAAGTAGGCTTTTTCGATATTCGTGGTTAAGTATTTTGTTATGGATAATCTCACTAATTATCACACTCATAGTTCATATTGCGACGGATCGGCTTCGATCGAGGATTTCGTAAAAGAAGCTGTCCGGCAAGGTTTTTCTTCTTATGGTGTATCTTCCCATTCACCGATTCCTTTTGATTCTTGTTGGAATATGAATCGGGATGATCTTCCTGCTTATTTGGATGAGGTACATTTCATAAAAAAGAAGTATGAGGGGCGTATTGAGATTTATTGTGGACTTGAGATTGACTACCTGGGGGCAGAATATAATCCGTCGTCTTCTTTTTTTCAGGAATTGCCGTTGGATTACCGAATAGGCTCTGTCCATTTTTTGGAGACAGAAGAAGGATATATCGATATTGATACAGCTCCAGAGCAATTTAAAGAGACTGTATTTCGCTATTTCGGTGGGGATATACGAAAATTGGTCGAGAAATATTTTGATACTATGATGCGAATGGTCGATACCGGAGGTTTCGACTTTGTAGGACATGCTGATAAGGTGTCTATGAATGCATCGTTTTTTTTACCCGGTATTACTTATGAACGCTGGTATAAAAGTCTTATACGCGAGTATTTTGAATTTATTGCTCAGAAAGAGTGTATGATAGAAATAAATACGAAAGCCTGGCGTAGCAAACATTTGTTTTTCCCGAATCGGGAACATTTCGGGTTAATTCATAAATTGCATATACCGGTGGTTGTTAATGCAGACACACATCATCCGTCTTTGGTTAATGACGGACGATGTGATGCTTTAAAAGAGTTGCTTGACGAGGGTTTTACACATGTGCGTCAGCTCTCAGAAGGGCAATGGGTCGATGCCGAGATCGTCTCTTTATAGAATATAAATTTCTGAAAATCACCGGATCGATTTGTGCTTCGGATATTTCGGATAATTCATTATTTCGCATTATCTTTGTATGATACGAAATTTAATCGGAGAAACAGCAGTTATAATATGGAAGAGAATATAATGTCCACCGCCGGACTGGAATATGGTTCGGATACGATACGGACACTTGACTGGAAAGAGCATATTCGCCGTCGTCCCGGTATGTATATCGGGAAGTTGGGGGATGGAACTCATGCCGATGATGGTATTTATGTGCTTCTTAAAGAGGTGCTTGATAACGCAATAGATGAATATATGATGGGGTACGGCAAGCAAATTATCGTCGATATAGACGAAGTTTCTGTGACTGTACGGGATCATGGGCGCGGGATACCTCTGGATAAAGTAAAGGATGTTTCTTCTAAGATGAATACCGGAGCTAAATATGATTCTAAAGCTTTCAAAAAGTCCGTAGGGTTAAATGGTGTAGGTATAAAAGCTGTAAATGCATTGTCTACAGAATTTTATATTTGTTCTTACCGAGATGGGAAATGTAAATCTTTGTTATATAATCAGGGTAATGTCGTGACCGATTTCCCGGAAGAACCGACTTCTGAGGAGAATGGGACATTGGTGAGATTTGTCCCTGATGAAACTATATTCAAGGGATATAAATACAAGGATGATTTTATTGAATCATTGTTGAAGAATTATGTTTATCTTAATTCTGGTCTGACAATTTTGTTTAACGGACGCCGCTTCCATTCAAAAAACGGTCTTGTTGACTTGTTGAATGAAAAAATGACGGCAGAACCTCTTTATCCGATTATTCATCTGAAAGGTGATGATATAGAAGTCGTGATTACGCATATCAATCAGTATGGTGAGGAATATTATTCTTTTGTTAACGGTCAACATACAACGCAAGGGGGAACGCATTTGACTGCTTTTCGTGAAGCAGCTTCCCGCACGATAAAAGAATTTTATAATAAGAATTTCGATTATTCCGATATCCGTAACGGAATCGTAGCGGCAGTAAGTATTAAAGTGGAAGAACCGGTTTTCGAATCTCAGACCAAAACGAAACTGGGTTCGCGAGATGTAGGACCTGACGGTCCTTCGGTAAGTAAGTTTATCGGTGACTTCTTGAAGAAAGAACTTGATAATTATTTACATAAAAATGCAGAAACGGCGGATGCTTTGTTAAAGAAGATTTTGGAGTCGGAGAAAGAAAGAAAGGCAATAGCCGGAGTCACTAAGCTGGCGAGGGAACGTGCTAAAAAATCGAATCTTCACAACAAGAAACTTCGGGATTGCAGGGTGCATTATAATGATGCGAAAGGTGACAGTGTCGATCAGTCGAGTATCTTTATTACGGAGGGAGACTCGGCTACGGGGTCTATAACTAAAAGCCGTAATGTCGAGACTCAGGCTGTATTCAGTTTGCGTGGGAAGCCGTTGAATTCATACGGTCTGACACGTAAAGTCGTATATGAAAATGAAGAATTCAATTTATTGCAGGCGGCGTTGAATGTAGAAGACGGTATGGACGGCCTTCGGTATAATAAAATTATAATAGCTACAGATGCCGATGTCGACGGCATGCATATACGGTTATTATTGATAACATTCTTTTTGCAGTTTTTCCCGGATTTGATTAAAAAAGGTCATGTCTATATTTTACAAACGCCTCTTTTTCGGGTGAGAAATAAGAAAGAGACTTATTATTGTTATACGGAAGAGGAACGAGTCAACGCGATATCGAAACTTGGAAGCAGTGCCGAAATAACCCGATTTAAAGGATTAGGAGAAATTTCTCCGGATGAGTTCCGTCATTTTATAGGACCGGATATGCGTCTTGATCAGGTTTCTTTGAAAAAAGAAGACCTCGTGAAAGATTTGTTGGAGTTTTATATGGGGAAAAATACGATGGAACGTCAGAACTTTATAATTCAAAATCTTGTTACAGATGAAGACCTCTCTTAATAAGCGGATCGCTATATTTCCGGGAACTTTTGACCCGTTTACAATCGGACACATGTCATTGGTCGAACGTGCATTGAACATGCTTGATGAAATAGTGATCGCCATAGGTGTCAATGAAGCTAAAAGTCAATACTTCAGTGTTGATGAACGTGTTCGTATGCTTGAAGATTTGTTTCGGTCAAATCCCAGAGTGAAAGTCCTTTCCTATAATTGCTTGACTGTGGATCTTGCCCGTCAGTGTCATGCCGGTTTTATTTTGAGGGGAATTCGCTCGGTGAATGACTTTGAGTATGAAAAAACGATTGCAGATGTAAATCGGAAAATATCGGGAGTGGAAACTTTGGTTTTGTTTACAGAACCAGAACATACTCATATCAGTTCTACAATTGTTCGGGAGTTATTAAGATACGGGCGTTCGGTAGATGAGTTCTTGCCGGATGGGCTTGTTCTTAGCAGATAAAATAAGAATAAATATAAGAAATTTTTAAGGATGAAAAGATTTATATATGCCATTGCGTTATTTTTGATTTTTTCGGTTTGCGCAAAGGCTCAAAGGCAAACGGATGCTTCGAAAAAGCTTAGTTTGGCTGCTTATGTGATTTCTACTCTATATGTAGATGATGTCAATGAAGATAAATTGACAGAAGACGCCATACGTGCTATGTTGGAACAACTTGATCCTCATTCTACTTATCTCGATCCGCAGGAAGTAAAGGATATGAGTGCCTCTTTAGATGGTAACTTTGACGGTGTCGGCATTCAGTTTACTATGACAAACGATACGTTATATGTCATACAGACTGTGGCGGGAGGACCTTCTGAAAAAGTCGGTATTTTGGCAGGGGACAGAATTATCGGGATTAATGATACCGTTGTTGCAGGAGTAAAAATGAGCACTAAAGATATTATGACTCGTTTACGGGGTAAGCGGGGAACGAAAGTTGATGTTACGGTGCTTCGTAAGGATGTGTCAGACCCTATTCCGTTCAGGATAACGAGGGATAAAATACCTGTATATAGTATTGATGCTTCTTATATGGTCGATAAGCATACGGGATATATTCGTTTGAGTCGTTTTTCTGCTACCAGCGCACAGGAATTTGTCGAGGCGATGTTAAAGTTGCGTCGTGCAGGAATGAAGAATCTGATTCTTGATTTGCAGGGGAACGGAGGAGGTTATTTGAATACAGCTGTAAAAATTGCAGATTTGTTGTTAGTTGACGATAATGCTTTGATTGTTTATACGGAGGGGAGACGTTCTCCTCGTACGGAGGAGAAAACATCTTCTAAGCATTTATTTCCTGACGGGAAATTAGTCTTGCTTGTAGATGAAGGTTCTGCTTCTGCTTCTGAGATTGTTTCAGGAGCGATCCAAGATTGGGACAGAGGTGTAATCGTAGGTCGCAGGACATTCGGGAAAGGGCTTGTGCAGCGTCCCGTACCATTACCGGACGGTTCTATGATACGTCTTACGACAGCGCGTTATTATACTCCGTCGGGACGAAGTATTCAGAAGCCTTATACAAAAGGCGAGGCAAAAGCGTATAATGAAGATCTGATTAATCGTTATAATCATGGCGAGTTATCGAATGCGGACAGTATTCATTTTCCGGATTCCTTAAAATTTTATACGTTGAAAAATAAGAGAGTCGTGTATGGGGGTGGAGGAATTATGCCGGATTATTTTATCCCTATCGATACTGCTCGTTATACGGATTATCATCGGGATATTGCGGCTAAAGGTTTGATTAATCAAGAAGTTACTTCTTATATCGATCGTAATAGGAAAGAGTTGAATACGAATTATAAGAATGTAGATAAATTTATTGCGACATTCGAAGTAGATGAAAAAATGTTGCAGGAACTTAAGCAGCTTGCTGAGAAAGAAAAGATAAAATATAATGAAGAGGAGTTCCAGAAATCTCTACCTTTGATTAAAGCGCAGTTAAAGGCTCTTATCGCTCGTGATCTATTCGATATGTCTGCTTATTTTAAAATTATGAACCAGTATAATGATTCATATCGAAAAGCTCTTGAACTTATTGAAATACAAGGGGACTATGACCAACTTTTAAAAGGGAAATAACCGGAATAGAAAAGAATAGGTCGATAATCGTTTTTGTTATCAATTAACCGGTTATTGCGATTTTATAGATGTTGTTTCGGGATTGGTGATAGAGGCAGTGTAACGTGTTTTTATTCATTGATTTCGGTCCATTTTAGAATGGCCTTTACAGGATAGTGGTCTGAGAATTTCACCTTATCGATATGTGTGGATACGGATTGTAATCCGCTCCCGTAAAGAATATGATCTATTCTGAACCAAAAGCCGTTGGCATGATAAGTGATACCCGGTCCTAATCCGGTAGAGACATACGAATCTTTTAGTTTTCCTCTGATTTTTCGATATGCATAGGATTGCGGGGTATCATTAAAATCGCCACACACAATAATGTTCGAGTCGGTTTTATGAATGATTCGCGCTATACTGTCGGCTTGTAATGCCCGTTTGCGGAAAGCTGCCCCCATTTTTGTCATTAGACGATCTTTAAATTCCGGGAATAGTTCTGTGTCATCTATATGTTTCATTATGTGTGTATAGAGCTCTCTATCGTTAGATGTGAATTTGTTAGATTCCAGATGATTGTTTATCAGAGTCAAAATACGTTCGTTAATTTTTATTTTATAAATGCATGATCCGTTGTAAGAACTGTCATATTTTATGTCTGTTATTTCTTGGAAAGGATATTTTGAATAACAGGCAATGCCGGATTGTGAATAAGGGGTTTTATTTCCGGGTGTAAAATGTTTATACGGGTATTCCGAAAGGGCGGAATTAATTTGGTCTAAAGAAATCTGATTTTTGGAATTTCCGAATGAGAATTCTTGCATGCAAATAATGTCGGCTTTTGTATTCAGTATATAAGAAATAATCGGATTGGGAGAATCGCCGGTGTGTGGCGCATAGTTGTCGAAGTTATGTACGTTGTATGTTAGTAATGTAAGTTCTTTTTCTTCTGTAACAGCTTCGTTCGGTTCGATGTGTATAGGGGTATAGTTCCAGAGTCCGTCCCAGCAGGCAATTAAAGCGATGATGGAAATTAAGGCAGAATGATGTCTTTGAATAGTCCAGAATAAAATAAATATAATATTTGCAGCCAAAAGCACGGGAAATGCCAAACCTAAGTAAGAGGCAAAAATCATTTTATCCGGTGGAATAATATATGCATAGGCCGATGCGACCAATGCTACGGCAAATAGAAAATTGATAAAAGATCCTACAGTTAAATAAGTAGCCCGTAACCAGCCCATTCCGGAAGTTTTAGTTTTTGCTTGCATCGAATAGTTTTTTCTTTTCTTCGGTTGTCAGAGCACTGTATCCCGAACGTTTTATTTTATCGAGGATAGCATCGATATCTGCTGTTTCTTTTTGTTTTCGGGTGCGGTATTCCATATCGCTTTCAGGGCGTTTGTATTTTATTTTTATTTTCGGACGAGGTTTGAACAAGACAACGATTTTATCGATCAACGTATTGATGAATTTTGTTATGTCTTTCCCTTGTTTCCAGCGATATGCAAAAATAAATCCGAGTATTGCTCCTCCGAGATGTGCAATGTGCCCTCCTGCATTTTGGGATGTGATGCTGATCGCATCTAATACTACGGTGATTAATGCGATGTATTTCAGTGAAACCGCTCCGAAAAAAAGCAGGGATATTTTAAAGTCGGGAGCATAAACGGCTGTCGCGATAACAATGGCCAAAACGGCTGCCGATGAACCCAATAAGACGCCATAAGTCGATGAGAACCATGGAATCAGATTATATGCTAACAGATATAGTCCCGCTCCGGAGAAGCCTCCTAATATATAAAGTCCTCCCAATTGTTTCTCACTGAAAAAGTGTAAGAACAGCTGTCCGAACCAATATAGCCAGAGCATATTGAACAGGATGTGCAGCAAGTCGTATTGCAGAAACATGTAAGACACGAGTGTCCAAGGACGCCATGCCAATACCGAGAGGTTTGACGGAAGCTGTAAATAAGATAGCAGCGGGTTGATATCTGTACCGGACAAAGTTAAAATAACTCCGGCAAGGCGTACGATCAGAAATACTGCTATATTTATGAATATTAATTTTATCAGGAGAGATCCGGTATGATACTTTGTTGCCAGATCTTTAAAAATATTGCCCATTTCCAATACCTTTTTTACGCCAATATTTTATAACGATATACCCGAATAACATTCCTCCGAGATGGGCGAAGTGAGCGATATTGTCTCCGCTGAAGTTGCTGATTCCGAAGAATAATTCCACTGCACCGTAAAAGATGACAAAATATTTTGCCTTTATCGGAATAGGAATGAACATGATATATAGGGGGAGATTGGGAAATAGCATTCCGAATGCCAGAAGAATTCCGAATACCGCACCCGAAGCTCCGATAGTGATTATTCCGTTTAGTATCATCCGGGTTTGTTCCCAGCCATAAGCAGAAACGGCCTGTGCAATTTCATTGTGCAGGCTGATGTACCATGTAAGTTCCTGTACGAGACCCGCTCCGAATCCTGTAATCATGTAGTAGGTGAGGAAACGTTTGCTACCCCATACCATTTCAAGAGTACGTCCGAACATGAATACCGAAAACATGTTGAAGAATACATGCCCTATAGACCCCGGATCATGCATGAACATATAGGTAACTAATTGCACGGCATTAAAATCTTTTGCCGTGAGATAATGTAACCCTAAATATTCGACCAGATTGATTCCGACTTTAGGTAAAACGATTGTTGCCAACCAAACTAAAAAGTTTATGATAATAAGGTTCTTAGTTACCGGAGGAAGTGCGCTGAAAAAGTTTTGTCGTCCTTGAAACATAGAATTTTTTTATAATCGATTTTACTTGTAAGCTGCAAAAATAGAGATTATTTCCTGTTTTTTGTGTCCTAAAAGCCTCTGATTATATTTTTAATCGGATTATTTTACTTTTTTTATTTCTATTCTTTGTTATTTTGTTTTTAAATAATATATTTGCGTGACTATCAAACGGCTTTTGTCGTATAGTAAACCTATTAAAATACAGCTTTATGAACAAATCAGAATTAATTAACGCTATTGCCGAAGAAGCAGGCTTGGCTAAGACCGATGCAAAGAAAGCATTGGAAGCATTTATTTCTACAGTATCTAACGAATTGGCTAAAGGCGAAAAGATCGCTCTTATCGGATTCGGAACGTTCTCAATCAATGAAAAAGGTGAAAGAACAGGTATTAATCCTGCTACAAAACAACAAATTACTATTCCTGCCAAGAAAGTGGTTAAGTTTAAAGCCGGTGCTGAATTGGCAGATAAAGTAAAATAATATTTTACTTCGAACTTAGAGGAAAAGGGGTAGTCCGAGAATAAAGGACTGTCCCTTTTTTCTGTGTTTTATCGTATGCCTGTTCATAACAATAAAAATATAAAATACGGTTTGAATTTTGTTTGATACCTTGTTCAAGGGATATTGCTTCGAATGTTTTTGTGTGGTAAAATCATTAAGCATCCTATTTAAAGTATTATCTTTGTACCCGTTAAAGAATTCGATAGAAAAAACGGATATAAATATGAAGATTGAGAATAAGATTGCCGAAGCTGTCATTTCTGCGCTGAAGGCTTTGTACGGGATCGAGCCGGAAATGTCGGCTATACAATTACAAAAAACGAAGAAAGAATTTGAAGGGCATTTGACTCTTGTCGTTTTTCCGTTTTTAAAGGCTTCTCATAAAAATCCTGAAGCGACTGCTACGGAAATCGGTGAATATCTGATTAAAAACGAACCGGCTGTCGCATCATTTAATGTGATTAAAGGGTTCTTGAACTTGGTGATTGATTCTACATGTTGGATAGAACAATTGAATGAGATAGCTTCTGATGCCCGATATGGAATAAAAGAGCCGGGACAGGATGCTCAGTTGGTGATGATAGAGTATTCTTCTCCTAATACGAATAAGCCGTTACATTTAGGCCATGTACGTAATAATTTATTAGGTTACAGTATTTCTGAAATCTTGAAGGCGAACGGGAACAAGGTCGTAAAGACTAATATCGTAAATGATCGAGGGATTCATATCTGTAAATCGATGCTTGCTTGGGAAAAGTGGGGGGATGGTGTTACACCTGAATCTTCCGGTAAGAAAGGAGATCATTTGATCGGTGATTTTTATGTGCTTTTTGATAAACATTATAAGCAGGAAGTTGCCGAATTACAGGAAAAAGGAATGACGAAAGAAGAGGCTGAGGCTTCTTCCCCGCTTATGGCAGAAGCTCGGGAAATGCTTCGTAAGTGGGAAGCCGGAGATGAGCAGGTGCGTTCGGTATGGCGTATGATGAATGATTGGGTGTATGCCGGATTTGATGAAACTTATCGGAAGATGGGTGTGGATTTTGATAAAATCTATTATGAATCTCAAACGTATCTGGAAGGAAAGGAAAAAGTTCTTGAAGGTTTGGAGAAAGGAATTATGTACCGAAAAGAGGATGGCTCGGTGTGGGCTGATCTGACGGCTGAAGGACTTGATCATAAATTGCTTTTACGTGCCGACGGAACTTCTGTTTATATGACTCAGGATATAGGTACGGCCAAACTTCGTTTTCAGGATTACCCCATCGATAAGATGGTTTATGTCGTTGGTAATGAGCAGAATTATCATTTTCAGGTACTTTCGATTTTATTGGATAAACTTGGTTTTAGTTGGGGCAAAGATCTTGTTCATTTTTCTTATGGAATGGTCGAATTGCCGGAAGGTAAAATGAAGTCGCGTGAAGGTACGGTCGTCGATGCCGATGATCTGATCGAAGAGATGGTGAATACAGCACGTGAGACTTCTTCTGAATTGGGTAAATTGGATGATTGTACGTCGGAGGAAGCAGATGCTATTTCGAATATGGTGGGTCTTGGAGCTCTTAAATATTTTATTTTGAAAGTCGATCCCCGTAAAAATATGACGTTTAATCCGAAAGAGTCTATCGACTTTAACGGAAATACAGGGCCGTTTATTCAATATACACATGCTCGTATATGTTCGGTACTGCGTAAGGCTGCCGAGTCGGGTATCGTTTTGCCGGAGACTGCAAATGAGAAGATTACCCTTTCTGATAAAGAGATATCCTTAATTCAGAATTTGTCGGAATTCCCGGCTGTTGTTTCAGAGGCTGGCAGTCAGTTTAGTCCGGCTATTATAGCCAATTATATTTATGATCTTGTGAAAGAGTATAATCAGTTTTATCATGATTTCTCAATCTTACGAGAGGAGAATACCGAGATTCGAAATTTCCGGCTTATTCTTTCCAGAAATGTAGCTAAAGTTATAAAAACCGGCATGAGTTTGTTAGGAATAGATGTTCCTGATCGTATGTAGAGAAATGAAGAAATAGAAGTGCCCCCTAAAAGTTTGACAAAAAGCTTTTAGGGGGCATTTCATATTTGTACGAACGGGTTCGGTTTATTTTTGGGGGTCTTGCTCATAGCCTGTATTCGAGACTGTCATTCGATATTCTTTAGGGGTTGCATGATATAGTTTTGCAAATTCCCGATAAAAATGGGCTTTGTTTCTAAATCCGCAATCGGTCATAATTTCTTGTACGGTTTTAGATGTGGTTCGCAGTCGTTTCTCAGCTTCCTGTAAGCGAAAGCTTCGTATAAAATCGGCGGGAGTCTTATCTGTCAGTTTTTTTATTTTGCGGTATAGCTGCACTCTGCTTATTGCCAGATCTTGAGATAAAGAGTCTTGATTATAGGTCTCATTATCTAAATTTTGTGATAGATATTCGAAGGCCTTGTTCATGAATTCTTTATCTTGTTTGTCTATTAATTTTCCGTTGAATTGTTCGGCGTATGCAAGGGGAGATTCCATATAGTGTTTTACTATTTCTTTATTTCCGAGCATACGTTCTACTGCAGCTTGCAGATGGGCAGGATGAAACGGTTTACCTAAATACATGTCTGCACCGTATTCAAGTCCTTGAATTTGGCTTTCGACCGACATTTTGGATGATAATAGTATGACCGGAATATGTTTGGTCGCAATATCATTTTTTATTTTTTGTAGAAATGTGAGTCCGTCCATAATCGGCATTAAAACATCGCAAATAATGAGATCGGGCAGAAACTTGTTTATTTTGTCTAAAGCTTCTTGTCCGTTTTCGGCTTCTGTTACAGAATATGAGTTTAAAGTTTCGATAATAAATTGCCTTATTTCTTCTTGGTCATCGATAACGAGGATGTTTTTTGTTTTCTTTTCAGATACGTCGGAAGAAATCGAATATTGTCGTTGCCGGCTTTTTCCCTGAGTTTTTTTATCGGCTTTATTGTCGGGCGAAATCGTTACGGTGAAAGTCGTGTATTCATTTATTTTGCTATCTACGACGATATTTCCGTTCAGGAGTTTAACCAAGTCCTGACACATCGCTAAGCCTATGCCATTACGGGTATATATTCCTTTAGATAATTGGTTCTCGAAATTATCAAGAACTTTGAATCTGTTAAATATCAGAGGGATATGTTGGGCGTCTATTCCTGTACCGCTGTTGGTACAAGAAAAACAGAGCTCATTCTTGGCGTTAACAGACAGTTTGATTTCTATTTTTCCGTTTTTGGGAGTATATTTAAATGCATTGGACATGAGGTTGAAAATAACTTTCTCTAAAGCGTCTCTGTCAACAACCCATGCCGGAATATCGGGACGAATGTCTAATTGGATGTTTATTCTTTTTTGGTCTGCAATATCGAGGAAGTTATCCAAAGTATATTTGATCAGTTCAGGAATATCTATCGGTTCAAAATGCAGGGTCAAATGTCCGGTTTCTGCTTTACGGAATTCCATTAATTGCTGTATCTGATTCCGCATTCGTTCTGCATTCTTTTTGATTACGCTTAGGTAGTTCCGGTTCTTTTCGCTTAGATCAGGAGTACTCATCATTTTTTCGCAAGGACCGTAAATCAGGGTTATCGAGTTTGAAAATTCATGAGCGATATTGGTAAAGAAACGAAGTTTTGCCTGATGAATTTCTTCTTTTTTTTGTGTTTCCAGTTTCTCCAGTTCAAGGTTGTGTTGCATTTTCAATCGGTATTTTTGAAACCGGAAAATGAAATATGCAAATAATAAAATCAAGAATGAATAAGCGGTGTATGCATATATTGATTTCCACCATGGCGGAGAGATTCTGAATGGAAATGAAAAACTGTCTCTGTTCCATTGATTATCGCTGTTTGTATAGGCAACTGACAGTTTATAGTTTCCGGGAACTAAGTTCGATAAAATAATGTCCCGGTTATTTCCTATATAAATCCAGTTTGCTGGTTTTTCTCCATCTCTGGTTACTTTATAGGCTATTTCGCATTTGCTGTTTGTTATGTAGTCTAAGATAGAAAAATGGAAACTCAGCGAATTTTGTTTATAACTGATAGGATAGTCGTTTTTGTAATTGAGATCAAGGGGTTGATCGATGTTATCTATTTTGAATGAGTTTAAATACAAAGGTGGGTTATAGTTGCTAATTCCGATTTGGTCGGGATGGAATACACTGAAACCGTTTACTCCTCCGAAATAGAGTTCTTGTCCTCCCGAAAATGAAAGGTATGCTCCGTCTGAAAATTCATTATCCTGCAACCCTTCGTTATAAAAATAGTGTACGAATTGTTCTTGTTCCGGATTCATTCTTGAGATACCTTTGTTTGTGCTGATCCATATATGATGGGCACGGTCTTCTAAAATTCCATGTATGTTGCTATTTGCCAATCCTTCCTTTTCTGTATATCGTTTGATCCGAACTTTTCCGTTTTCTTGTATCAATAGGTTTAATCCGGCAGTCGTTCCTGCCCAAATTCTTTTTTTATTGTCTATATATAAACATATTACATCATTACTGCTTATTGTGTTTATATCTGATTTATCGTTTTTATATGCGGTAAAATATTCTCGTTTTATGTCCATACGATTTATTCCGCCTCCTCGAGTTGCAATCCAAAGGATAGAATCTCCCTCTATTGCAAGTGAGTATATGACGTTGTTATTGATACTGTTTTTGTTATGAGAGTTATATTTGTAATGTTTATAATTTCTTATTTCGTATTCTCCTTTTGAAGAGCGGGAAATTATCATCTTAAACAAACCGTTTCCACTTGTTCCTATCCATAAAGTCGAATCGTCAGCTTGCAATAATGCATAAACAGAGCAAATTTGCTGTATATTGAATATACTGTTCGACTTCAGACTTTTTATTTTTTTCTCTTGAAAAGAATAGTAATTTAAACCTTTGTTGTCCGTTCCTATCCAGAAATCTTGATTCGGACCTTGCGCTAAGGAGAATACCGAGTTATTTATGAGTCCGTCGTCTGTCGTAAATTTACGAGCTTGTTGTAAGGTCGCTCCTAAATATGTAATAGAAATGACTCCTCCGCCTTTCGTTCCTATCCAAAGTTTGTTTTCTGCATCTTTGTATATTGCTCTGACTGCGTAATTGCCGAGTTCCGGGATATTATTGTTTGTAAAAGTATTGAAATAGTTTTGTGGGGGAAGAATGCGATAAATGCCTTGAGAATCAGTGCCTACCCATAATATATCTTGTGTACCGGAATAGACCGATAAGACCGGGATACCGCTTAATCGGATCGATTCTGTTCTCGTTTGTTTGTTATATTGAATTAATCCGGTGTTTGTTGCGAATAGTATATTACCTCCGTTTTCGAGGACTTCGTTCAATTCTCCGTAAGGTTTTGATCCCCAATCAGAAAATTTTTCGGTTTGTATCGAATAGTACCCTAATGCGTAATTTTCGTATTGAAACCATATTTTTTCTTTTTTGTCGTAGCAAAGATGCAAAAAGTCTGCAGGAGGAATTATTTTTTGTTTCTCCGTAATTTTATCGGATTTGATTTTCAGACGGAAGATTTCATTTTTGTCATTTACAATCCATAGATTGTCTGAAGAATCGAAAAAAAGTTGTATTATATTGTTCTTGTCAATATCGAGGATTGGGAATGGTTCGAAATTTTCTGATTTCGTGTTGAATTTATATATTCCAGACTTGTAAGAGGCAGCTAATATTAATCCCTCTGAATTTCGAGTTGCGAGAAAAGAGTGTTCTCTAAATGTTTCTTTATCTTTGTATCCCAAGTAATAGGGTTGGAATTTTTTTGTGGAGATGTTAAATCTGTTTATTCCGTAATCTGTCGTTATCCAAAGAATATCTTTATTTTCTTCAAAAATTTGGCGTATTACAGGGTTGGTGATACTTGAAGAATCTTGACGGTTAGAACGGTAATTTTCGAACTCGGCGCCATTATATACATTTAGCCCATCCCATGTTCCTATCCAGATGAGCCCGTTTGAATCTTGAAAAATCGTTGTTATGGAACTGTTGGACAGACCGTCGTTATTGCTTAGGCGAAGTATTCGAGATTCGTTTGCATATAGGATTTGTGTAAAGAAAACGATATATGCGATATTGAGTATTTTGCGAAGCATGAGAATGTGATGTTATTTGGTATTGTTGAATAAAAATATTTGTATTGATTCATGTATAATATGCTTATGTAAAAGAACTTATAAGATTATATCTTAATAACGAAATGAAAATAATAATATTCTTGGAGAATAAATGTGATTAAAAATCTTTTTTGTGTTTTCATGGCTTTATTTTAGATTTTATATATCCGGCATTTGTGTTCTTTAAGCCTGATTTTATCGATGAATTGCTGTCTTGATTTGTATGTTCTAATTGAAATGCAATTTCAGATTTTTAAAGGAAATTCGAGTATCTTATTGTTTCAAAAAAGTATACAAACGTGACATATTTAAGAAAAATCTATGTAGATACCTTTTTGAAATAATAAGATACCGGTAACGAGATACACCCATTTATATTTGCTTCTGAGTTCAGGTCGTTCGATAAGCCTGAAAAACACAAACGATGAAAATTTCATCACACTAAATATATATAATAAATTATGGATATAGCAAAGAGAAATCCTCAGAATCCGATTATGCGACCTATCGACCTGAAGCCGGGAATTGAAGGTATGGAAATAGTATGTTTGTTGAATCCCGGAGTTTTCCGATATAATAATAAGATATGGTTGTTGCTTCGTGTTGCAGAGCGTCCTAAGCAAATCGAGAATAAAATCAGTTTTCCGATTTATAATAAAGACGGGAAAATAGAGATACTCTCATTCGATAAGAATGATCCGGCTCTTGATGCTTCTGATCCGAGAGTAATCGGTTATCAGGGAAAGAATTATCTAACGACCCTCTCTTATCTCCGGTTTGTATGTAGTGAGGACGGAGTCCATTTTCATGAAGATCCTTCATTTCCTCCCCTTTTCGGACGTGGCGATCTAGAAGCATTCGGTATCGAAGATTGTCGTGTCGCTTCTATGGAGGATGGCTTCTTCTTGACTTTTACCGAAGTTTCTTCTGTTGCTGTCGGAGTCGGGTTGATCGAAACAAAAGATTTTAATAATTATATTCATCACGGTATGATTTTCCCTCCGCATAATAAAGATTGTGCTTTGTTCGAAGAAAAAATTAATGGAAAGTATTATGCTTTTCATCGTCCGAGTAGTCCGGAATTAGGAGGGAATTATATTTGGCTGGCCGAATCTCCGGACAGGAAACATTGGGGGAATCATAAATGTATTGCTACCACACGCGAAGGGAAATGGGATTCTGCACGTGTAGGTGCTGGCGCTCCTCCTATCCGTACTGAGAAAGGTTGGCTCGAGATCTATCATGGTGCAACACATGACCATCGTTATTGCTTGGGAGCATTGCTTCTCGATCTGAATGATCCTTCAAAAGTCATTTCCCGTAGTGAAGAACCTATTATGGAACCTATTGCAGATTATGAACAAACCGGTTTTTTCGGGAATGTAGTTTTTACGAACGGACATTATGTTGATGGTGATACGGTTCATCTTTACTACGGAGCGAGTGATGAGGTAATTTGTGCTGCGACTTTGTCTGTAAAAGAAATATTGAATACTTTGAAATAAGAGGGATATTATGTTCGGAAAACTGACAAAAGAATATGAGGTGTTTAAATCCGTACCTCATAATATGCAGGTCCTTCTCGGCACGAACATGCTTTATGCTCTTGTTCTGCCGATTGTAGAAATCTTTGTGGGTGCTTATATTATGAGGAATACTAATAGTCCGGCATACGTAGCTCTTTATCAATTGGCTATGTATGTGGGTATCGTATGTACATCGGTCGTAAACGGATTTTTGCTTAAGCATTTCAAGGTGAATATTTTGTATTGTATAGGCATACTGCTTAGCGGTATATCTATGGTGGGGATGATGGCGATTCATAGTTTGGGAATAACAGAATTGTCTGTAGCAGGATTTGTTATGGGGGCAGCTTCGGGATTCTTTTGGACAAATCGTTATCTGCTGGCTCTTAACTCGACTAAGGATGATAATCGGAATTATTTTTTCGGACTTGAGTCTTTTGCTTTTACAATTGCATCTATTATTGTCCCGTTAGGGGTAGGGGCACTTATAGCCGGTCTTTCAGGCCGTCATTTATTGGGAATCGACATCGATATAAATCTTTCTTATCGGATTGTGACCTTTTTGGCTATGGGTATTACAGTGATCGCTTGTTTTGTCTTATCTCGAGGGAACTTTGAAAATCCGACCCAGAAAACGTTTCTCTATTTCCGTTTTCATCCGCTATGGTACAAACTACTCTCTTGGGCAGCTTTGAAAGGCCTTGTTCAGGGATTTTTGGTAACAGCACCGGCCATTTTGGTGTTAAAACTTGTTGGAGAGGAAGGTTCTTTAGGATTGATTCAGAGTATTAGCGGCGGTATTACTGCTATACTTGTTTATGTATTGGGTAGGGTGACAAAACCTAAGCACCGTAATATCGTATTCGGTACGGGATTGTTTATCTTTTTGATCGGTACGCTTTTTAACGGTATTCTTTTTTCTTCGACCGGCGTTATTATCTTTGTTCTTTGTAAGGTCGTTTTTCAACCGTTGCATGATTTAGCCTATTTCCCGATTATGATGAGAGTAATTGATGTTGTTTCAAAGAAGGAGCAACGCAATGAATATGCCTACATATTGAGCCATGAATTCGGCTTGTTTGTCGGAAGAGCTTCCGGATTGATAATCTTTTTGTTTCTTGCTTTCGGAGTATCGGAAGATTTTGCGCTTAAGTATGCGCTTATTATCGTAGCATTGTTGCAATTATTGGCACTACCCTTAGGAAATCATATTATTAAACAATCAAATTTGCTGGAAAATGAAAAGAAATAAATTTTTTCCTGCCTTAATCTTTGGGGTTTTACTTGTGTTTCCTGCATGTCAGGAAACATATTTCGGTGATCCGGTAAAACAGGTTTCGATTAGTCGTATCGATCAGATGCCTAATTTCCCTGAACCGTATAAGATTTTGGACTGGAGAAAAAAGGCTCTTGATTTTGATGCTTATGTATTTAATTTCGATACACGCATTTGTGGAAATCCGGTTATTTGGCTTGACAGTGCTCAACGGAATATTCCTCAGACGACATTCGGACTTTACACGGCAGTGAATGATTCACGTCAAGGACCGAAAAATAATAACGGAGAGTTTCATGAGAGTCTAAATTCGTTGGCTGCTTTGCTCGGGGGAGGATTGGTCGGGATCGACAAAACTTCTCAAAACGGATATAATTATGTTAAAATGGTGCAGAACTATTTTAATTCGGATAACGGCTGGAATATCGTAATGAACAATACTTGTCCGGAAGTTGCGTTATTAGGAGGCGGGTATGGTCGCGATTGGTGGTACGATGTTTTTCCGAATGTTCTCTATTATGCTGTGTGCGATGTATTTCCGGGAGTTTCCGGAGCAGATTCGATTCAACATGTTATTGCCGAGCAGTTTTGTAAAGCCGATTCTGTGTTGAATGGGAATTATGATTATTCTTATTTTGATTATTCCCGGATGAAGGGGATGGTTAATAATATTCCACTTCAGCAGGATGCCGCAGGAGGTCATGCTTATGTGCTGTATGCTGCCTATAAAAAGTTCGGAGATCCGCGCTATTTGCAGCATGCCAAGTCTGCATTAGAGGCATTGCTCGCTCAGAAGGAGAGTCGGTTTTATGAAATTCTTTTACCTATGTCGGCTATTGTTGCTTCTCGATTGAATGCAGAAGAGGGAACGCAATATGATGTAAAGAAGATACTGGACTGGACATTTGACGGATGTCAGAATCCTAATGGAAGATATGGTTGGGGTGTGATGGCCGGTCGCTGGGGCGATTATGATGTTTCGGGACTTCAGGGCAGTATTTTGGATGGAGGAGGATATGCCTTTTTTATGAATAGTGTGAAATTGACGTGGCCGTTAGTACCGATGGTTAAGTATGAACCTCAGTTTGCTACGGCTATCGGAAAATGGATGTTGAATAATGTAAATGCTTGCCGACTTTTTTATCCGGGAGAAATCGATGATGCACATCAGTGGTTACCGGAGATGAAAGAGCTTACTGATAATAATATTGCCTATGAAGGATTAAGGAAAACAGATTGTTACGGCAAAGAATCTCTGAAAGGTATCGAACCTGTCGCTTTGGGTGACGGGCCTAATTGGACTCCCGCTAATCCGGCGGAAAGCATGTTCAGCTTGTACAGTACCTCTCCGGTCGGTATTTTGGGAGCAATGGTTTCTGAAACTTCGGAATCCGGAATTTTACAAATAAATTGTAATACTACCGATTTTTATTCAGAGCGTCCTTATCCTGTGTATCTCTATTATAATCCACATGCTGAGAACAAAATTATCGATTATTATAGCGAGGAAAAAGTCGATCTGTTTGATATAGTTACCAAAAAGTACATAGCTTGCGGAAAGAGCGGATCTTTTGAGATCGAGTTACCGGCGTTGAATGCCAGTGTAATTGTGGAGTTGCCTTCCGGGATGAAATTGCGGTCGGTTGACGGTCGCATTGTTACCAAAGATAACCATGTCATCAGTTATAAATAAAAATCATACTATACGTTAACATAAATCATAAAGCACAAGATGAAAAGAATTTTCTTATTGATGAGTTTATTTGCCTTTGTTTGTCTGGCAAATGCTCAGACCCAAAGTACGATTACCGGTAAGGTGAAGGATGCGGCTACGGGAGAATTTTTGATGGGTGTGAATGTCCGTGTGGATGGGACTACAATAGGAACAGCCACCGGTCTTGACGGTGATTATTCGATTAAGGCGGCGGACAATGCAACTTTGATATTTTCATATATGGGGTATGAAACTCAAAAAATAAAACTTAACGGGCAAAAAGTTTTAAATGTTGCTTTGGGAGAAAAAAACGAACTGATGGATGAAGTTGTCGTAGTCGGTTATACTTCTATGAAAAAGAGGGATGTGTTAGGTGCTGTTTCTAAAATAGACAGTAAAGCGATTAATGCACTTCCGGTTTCTTCGACAGCGCAAGCTTTGCAAGGACGTATTGCAGGGGTACAGGTCTCGAATGCTACGGGAGCACCCGGAGCTGGGGTTGCAGTTCGAGTACGTGGTGTCGGGTCTATCAGTTCGAGCAATGATCCGTTGTATATTGTTGACGGTATTCCGGTTGAGGATGCATTAAATAGTATTTCTCCGGGGGATATTGAAAATATTTCGGTGCTGAAAGATGCTTCTTCTGCTGCGATTTATGGTTCTCGTGCCAATAATGGTGTTGTGTTGATTACAACGAAAACCGGTAAAAAGGGAAAAGCTCAGATTACTTATCACGGACAATTCGGATTTCAGACACATGCCAACTTGATCGAGATGGCGAATACAGCGGAATATATCGACATTTATAATCAAGCGGTAGATGCCGACAATGCCGGATCTTCGATAAAACGAACACGCCTTGCAGGAGATTATTTGAATGGGCTGGCGGATGTGGATCATGTCGCGTCTATTTTCCAGACAGCGCCGATATATTCTCAGGAACTGAGTGTCAGCGGGGGAAATGATAAGACTAATTATATGATTTCCGGGACTTATTTTAATCAGGAAGGAATTATCAGAAACAGCGGTTATAACCGGGCGACTTTACGGGCGAATATTAATTCGGACGTGAAGAATTGGTTAACGGTAGGATTTAATATGAGCGGTTCGTTAGGGAATACTCGTTCTGTATCAAGTTCCGGTGACGGGTACGGAAATAGCGAAGGAGGTAGTGTTGTCCGTTATGCCATGTTCAGGAATCCCGCTATTCCGATAAAAGATGGAGCAGGACAATATATCGACAAGCCGAGCACTTATTTTGGTAATTCTATTTATGATACATTTTTCGGAGATGGGTATAATCCGGTTGCTTTAGCGGAAAATACCGACCGTAAAAAAACAGAAGAAGGTCTGTTCTCGAGAATTTATGCAACGTTCAAACTTCCTTTTAACTTGAGCTGGACAAATAATTTCGGTATCGACTATAAAAATTATAAATATAAAGTTTATAATGCTTCGTGGGGAGATGATAACCGCATCAATAATCCGAATAGTGTAACAGTAGACCATAGCCGGAATCTGGGATGGACATTTAATACTTTATTAAATTGGAATAAGACTTTTAATGAAGTTCATAATTTGTCTGTAATGGCCGGTTTCGAGGCTATAAGAAGTACCGGCGAGTCGATGAGTAATTCGGATCAGGATTTTCCGGTATGGAATAAGGATGTCCTTTATATCGGAGGAGGTACGGGAGAAAAAGTCAGTAAAGAATCTGAATACTCTTCTACTTTAGCCTCTTTCTTCGGACAGGCAAGTTATGATTATCGTTCGCGTTACTATGTTTCGGGAACGATTCGTAGAGACGGTTCTTCAAAATTTGTGGGAGATAATCGTTGGGGTACTTTTTATTCTGCTTCTGCCGGATGGAATATCGAACAAGAAGCTTTTATGCAGGATATAACGGTTATTAATAAGTTGAAACTTCGTGCAGGGTACGGATCTATCGGTAATCAAAATATCGGTAACTATGCTTATTCGGATATTTATTCGTCTAATTATAATTATCCTTTCGGAGGTACGTCTGTCAGCGGTTATGCACAAACAAAACTCGGGAATCCGAATTTGAAATGGGAGACCAGTAACCAGTTCAATGTGGGACTTGATTTGGAATTGTTGAAAGGGTCTTTTGCTTTCTCGGTGGATTTTTATAATAAAATTACTAAAGATATGTTGGTGCAAGCTCCATTGCCTCCTTCGATCGGGGATGCAGAGCCTTATTGGATTAATAATGGAAAAGTCTTGAATCGTGGAGTCGATCTTGAGTTTATGTATCGCAAAGATTATAAAGACGGAGGTTTTGATGTGACGTTGAATGCCGGATTCCTCAAGAATGAAGTGCTTGCGTTAAATGCTCCTATTGTCGGCGGTCGTGTAGATAATGGAATCTATGCTACGAAGACAGAAGTCGGTTATCCGATCGGGTCGTTTTTTATGTATGAGATGGATGGCATATTTCAAAATGAAGCAGAGATTCTGACTTCAGCTTATCAAGGGGCTAATATAAAGCCCGGAGACGTAAAATTTGTCGATCAGGATGGTAACGGCACTATCGATGAGAATGACCGGGTGCATGTGGGTAGTGCTATTCCTAAAATGACAATGGGACTTACGTTGAACGGATATTGGAAAGGTTTCGATTTGAATATTTTCTTTCAGGGGGCTTTCGGACAAAAGATATATAATCAGATATTGACGGATTCTGAAGGTTTTTATCGTGGTTTTAATGTTACTAAACGGTATTATGATAATCATTGGACCGGCGAGGGTTCTACAAATGAATATCCTCGTGCTTCATGGAGTGCGAAATCGAATAATGCCAAAGTTTCTACCCGTTTTCTGGAAGACGGCTCTTATATGCGTTTGAAGAATATTCAATTAGGGTACACTTTCAAAACCAATCATTGGGGGATAGACCGGCTGCGACTTTATTTGTCGGCGACCAATCTGTTTACTATTACGAAGTACAGCGGATTCGATCCCGAAATGACTGTCAGTGCAAACTCTACCAGCGAAGGCGACCGGGCTGCCGGTATCGACTGGGGTACTTATCCTGCAGCCCGGACTTATACATTTGGAGTGAATTTAACCTTCTAAAACATGACACAGATGAAAAATATAATTATAGCGGCATTGGCAGTATGTACTTTTTCTGCCTGTGACGATTTTCTGGATGAGAAGTTAAAAGGAGATTTTAACTCTGATAATATTTTCTCGAATGCTACACAAGCCGAACTGGCTGTAAATGGTGTTTATAATGCGGCTACTTATTGCATAGATTTATGGAAGTTCGGAGATGTTGCGTCGGATGACGCAGTAAAGGGTGGCAGCGATGGCGATCAGGCTGATCTTTCTTATATAGATGATTTTTCGGCAAATGCCGATAATGGTGTTCTTTCTGAATTTTGGCAGTCATCGTACGAAGTAATATCCCGTGCCAATAATGTAATTGCCTATGTCCCGAATATCGATATGGATGCGACTTTACGAGACCGATATGTTGCTGAGGCTAAGTTTTTCAGAGCATTTGTATATTTCCATTTGGTAAATATTTATGGAGAAGTGCCGTTGAAGCTGCTTCCTCAAATCGATGATGCGTCTATTCATGTGGGGTTGAGTTCCGTGTCTGCGATTTATAGTCAGATCGAAAAAGACCTTCGAGATGCATCGACGTTGCCGGTCTCTTATTCGACTTCGGATGCAGGGAGAGTGACTCGGGGCGCAGCATACGGATTATTGGCTAAAGCCCAGCTTTATCAACAAAAATATGGCGATGTTTTGACCACTATTCGATTGATCGAGGATTTGGATATTTATGATTTGGAACGTCCTTATTCCAATTTATTCAAATTAGGAGGTGAAGATAGTAAAGAGGTTTTGTTCGCTATTCGTTTTTTAAGCGGTCAGAATCCCGGATTGGGAAATTCTCTTAATCAGTGGTTAGCTCCGCAAAATGAGTCGGGTTATTATTTCGATGCTCCAACTCAGAGTTATGTAGATACATTTGACGAAAAGCAAGTAAATGGAGAGGATGATCTTCGTCTGGATGCTTCGATCGGAAGAGATGGAAAGGATTGGTTTAATGGAGATGTCTTCAGCTCTTCATGGTCTCCGGCAACAGGTTACCTTGTAAAAAAACATAATCAGCCGTTGGACGAAGTCGGTAAAGGTACAAAAGGCGATGGCGGGTTATCGTATATTTATTTGAGATATGCCGATATTCTGCTCATGAAGGCGGAAGCATTGAATGAAACTCATCATCCAGATCTTGCGAAAGTAGAAGTTGACAAGGTGCGTGACAGGGCTGGTCTGGCTGGGGTAAGTACAGTTACGGAATCGGCGATGCGTGAGATAATCCGTAAAGAACGCCGTAAGGAATTGGGATTTGAATTTCACCGTTTTTTCGATTTGATGCGTTGGGGTAAAGATGTCGCGGAAGCAGCTTTGGGCTCTTCATTTAAATGGCAAGAACCTCGTTTTTATTTCCCGATTCCACAGTCTGAAAAAGATGCTAATCTTGGAATAAAGTAACATAATCATAATATCCATTAATAACACAATTAAAAATTAAACGAACATGAGAAAATTTTTAAATTTCAGAATGATCGCTATCTTGATGGTAGCCTGTTTGACAACGCTTTTTTTGCCTTCTTGTGGGAATGACGATGATGATAAGGACTCTACTCCTCTGGACTTGACAGAGATCAATGCATTGCTGAGCGAATGTGAATCTTTGTTGAGTAGTGCGACTACGGATGATTATCCTGAAGCTGCCATTACTACGTTTCAATCGAAAGTGAATGCAATTAAGAGTGCTGTAGCCGGAGATCTGACGCAAACGACGTTGAATAATCTGCTTGTTCAGTTGAAAGAAGCGAAAACTACTTTTGAACAAAGTGCGTATGACGCGATTCCTTTGGATAATTTGTTGGCAGAATGGAGTTTTGATGAAGGAGAAGGTACAAGTCTCGTTTCTACCGGTGTGCAAGCATGGGTTGCTAAGATGAAAACCGGACCGAGTGAGATTTTCGGTACGAATACTCAAGTTCCTTCATTTGTTGACGGGGTTAAGGGAAAAGCTTTGAGTTTTGATAATGGAGCATGCCTTGAAGTTGACGATTTCAGTGAAACGTCATTGCTCAGCAATACGCTCTCTATCTCGGTATGGGTAAATCCGAAAGAAAGCAGAGCCGGGAATTATATTCTCTCTATGAATTACTGGGAAAACTGGAAACTGAATCTTCAGAATGAAGGTAAACCTTTCTTTACCGTTGCTACGACTGTTGCCGGTGTCGATGCTGATAATGAACATGTAGAATCATGCCCGATAAACACGTGGACTCATTTGGTCGTTGCTATGGATTTGAACGCTCATACTTTATCTTTCTATGTTAACGGAGAGTTGACAAAGACTTGGGATGCCAGTGGAAAACCGGGTTTGGCAGGATCTCAGAAATCTGCTTATCTTCCTGCCTCAGGAGAAAAACTTCCGTTCTTGATCGGTTGTGCTACGACTTATGCTGAAGCTACGACATGGGATTGGGTTACATTGCCTATCGAGCCTTCAGGATGGGATTATTTTGCCGGTTCTTTGGATGAGCTGAAGATTTATAATATCGCTCTTACCGAAGGCCAGGTTTCGAAATTGTATAATGACGAGAAAAAATAAGAATCATTTTTGATTTAGCCTAATCCCGGAGGGGACATCGGAAACGGACATAAGGTCTTCTTCTGTGTCTCCTCCTTTTTATATTTATCAGACACACACAATATATATGATGAAAAAGATATTATACTTATTCTTTAGCCTGTTCTTTTATTTGAACACCGGCATATTTTGTTTTGCCGATCAGATTCCCGTTTCGAGAATCGAGAAGATGCCGAATCTCCCGTCTCCTTATCAGATGAGGGATTGGAAATCGGTTGCAAAGGCTTATGATAAATTTGTTTTCGACAAGAATGAAACGGGTAGTTATTTACCTTTGATTGAGATTAAATCGCAAGGAAATAATTATCCCGGATCTAAGCAGATACGTTTGGATACTTATGTCGGATCGAATAGTCACGGCAGTCAGGCAGAGGCGATTAACATATTACCGGCTATTGTGGGCGCATCTTTGGTGGGTATCGACAAATCTTCTGATGACGGAGAGAATTATGTATCTTATGCTAAAGATTTTTTTAACAAGAAAAATGAACAGAATGTCTATCTGAACGGGTATTCTGCGACATCGGGAAAAGATTGGTGGTATGATCTCATGCCTAATGTATATTTTTATCAGCTTTATTCTCTTTATCCGGATGCCGATGCTGATTTTGAAACTCAATTTACTGAAGTCGCAGATCGTTGGTTGGAGGCTGTTTATAAATTGGGTGGTAGCTTGCAACCTTGGACTGTTCCGGATATGAATCACCGGGCATTTAATTTAGCTACCGGAAAGCCTTTGACAAGCGGTGCAAAAGAGCCTGAATCTGCCGGGACAATAGCCTGGCTGCTTTATCAGGCTTATACTCAGACCGGAGAGAAGAAATATTTTGAGGGAGCACAGCTTGCACTTGAATTTTTGTGTGCGTTCGGAGAGAATCCTTCTTATGAGTTGCAGTTGCCTTATGGAACGTTGATTGCTGCGAGAATGAATGCGGAGCAGGATTGTTCTTATAATATAGACCGGTTGATTAATTGGTGTTTCGATTGGGGGCGTACTCGCGGTTGGGGTGCGATTGTCGGTACATGGGGAGGATATGATGTTTCGGGGCTTATCGGTGAGGCAAATGATAACGGAGACGATTATGCCTTTGTTATGAACGGTTTTCAGCAGGCGGCAGCTTTAGCTCCTGTTGCGAAATATGACAAACGTTATGCGCGTGCGATCGGGAAGTGGTTACTGAATATCGCGAATGCAAGTCGCCTATTTTATAATAACGTACTTTCGGAAGATCATCAAGAACCGCAAAGTTATAGCTGGTCTTCTGTTTATGATACCGAAAGTTGTATTCCTTATGAATCGATGAAAGAGGTTTGGAATAATAAATCTCCTTATGTAATGGGGGATGCTACCGGAGGTGGCTGGGCTGCTACGAATATATCTTTGTATAGCGGTTCTAGTGTCGGATATTTGGCGGCATTGATCGAGAAAACCAATGTCGATGGTATCCTCCGGATAGATGTTAATAAGACAGATTTTTTCGGAAATACGGTTTATCCGGTTTATTTGTATTATAATCCTTATTCTGAGGATAAGACGGTAGAGTTGGAATTACCGTCGGGAGAATATGATTTGTATGATGCCATATCCGAGCGGAATGTGGTTTCTCGAATTTCGGGGAAAGCTTCTTTTTCTGTTCCATCGGACGGGGTTTGCTTGCTGACCGTTATACCTTCCGGTACGGAACAAACAGTTTCAGGACATCATTTATTAGCGGGAGACCAAGTTATCGATTTTTATTATGGTTATGATTATTCCCGAAATTTGAGACTAAAAGCAATAGTCGCAGATCAGAAAGTAACTGTTCCGGGTAATACGGTTAAGTTGAATGTGTATGCGGATAATATTCCGTTGGGAGCTTCTGTCGTATATCAATGGAGTGTAAATGGCGAACCTATTCAAAGTGAATGGACGGGATCTTATTTAAATTGGAATGTACCTTCAACTCTCGGTTTTTATACGATAAAGGCTGTCGGAAGCGCTCGTAATCAAACTATATCGGGAGAGGTAACTGTCGAGGTGTTGGAGAGTATATATGATAAACCTTCATTGACAAGTATTGAAACAAGTTCGCCTATGCCTTTGTCTCCGGGAGAAACGATAGATGTTACTTCGGTATTGGCGGAGGAAACGCCGGGGCTTACGGTTTCTTGGGAGTGTGACGGCGGTGATATAGAAAATCTTTCGGATCTTTCCTGCCGTTGGACGTTACCTTCTGTACCCGGAGTATATACGATAAGTTGTACTGCGAAAAATCGGTTCGGGGAGGATGTGAAGTCGTTAGAGGTTTTGGTTAAGGAAGAAAAATCGGCAGTAAAGACACCCTTGATTTACTATCCTCTAAACGGTGACTGTTCTAACGCTGCAAGTCTCGGAATTTATGATGCGATACCTGAAGGTGGCTCGTTTGTTACGGATGCGTTGGGTCGTGAATCTTCGGCATATTCTTTGTCTTCGTCTTCATATTTATATACGGAAAATGACGAAGCTCTCGGATTTCAGGATAAGGTGACAATCGGTTTTTGGGTTTCTCCGGAAAATAAGCCCGGGAAAGAGCAATTCCTTGTTTCTCATGGTAGTTGGGAAGAACGGTATAAGATATCGCTTTCTCCCGATATGACTTTGAGGTGGACGGTAAATACTTCTGACGGAACAAAAGACTTGGATTATAAGATTCCTTTGGATCTGAATAAATTTTATTATGTTACTGCCGCATATACGGGCTATTCTATGGAGTTGTATATCAATGGGGAGTTCTATTCGTTTATGAGGCATTCCGGAAATATCGGAACAACGGATAAGGATATTACTTATGGTAGAAAAGATCGTACTGATACAGAATATATTTTTACGGGAATATTGGATGAGATACGTATTTATAACGATGAGTTATCTCTGTCCGAGATAAGGGAACTTCCTGAGACATGGGAGTTAATGCCCTCATCGGTTGAGAGTTCTGTTGCGAATACGCAAATACGGATCTTGAGGGGTTGTGAGTCATTACGTATCAATACCGGAAGAAAGGTTCTGAGAAATTTGGAGATATTTAATATACAAGGTATGATATTTCCGTGTAAATGGCAAAAGGAGAGTGAATATTCTTATCGTATTTCGACAAGGGATTTGCCTTCGGGTGTATATGTGTTGAAATTGACGGATGAATCGGGAAAAAGTTACAGGTATAAGATTATTCCGTAAAAAAGAAGCATTCCTTCACAGGAACGCTTCCTTCATAATTATGTAGTGTGTGTTTGTGTTAACTATTTTATTTCCCAGTTGTCACTGCGGAAGGAGGAGGCCGGAAGCCCGTAAACATCGAAGAGGGAACCTACTACGAAATTTTTATAAGCGTAGCGGACTGCAACCGGATTCGGAACTTGCGGGCTACTGACTCCTAAACGTCCGCTTTGGGCTTCTATGATAGCTTTTGCCGGATAGAATATTTTGTCAGCTCCGGCTATTTCGAAATCGGGTAATTCCGTTTCGAGAGGAGCTACTCCTTTGGGTGCATTACTGAAATTGACATAAATCTTATTCCCTTTTATTTCGATAGATTTGTATATAGGTCCGGAATATCCGAAATTGTTTTTATTGTAAGTCTTTGCTAAAGCCCAATATGCCAATCTGTTTCCTACTTTTTCTTTTTCTGCCGGATGAATTTTAGTTTTTTCTCCTATATCTAAAGTTACGGCCATTCCCGAATTCGGAATTTCGTTCATATTCCGGAGTTGAACTTCTCGTAATTTTGCAGAAGATGTTTTATCGACACCGTCATATTGGAACGGGGCTATTTGTACATAATAGAACGGGAAGTCTCCTAAGCCCCATTTTTGACGTAAGTCTTTTACAAATGCCGGCATTAAACGTCCGTAGAGTTCTTCTTGTCCTCTGTTGCTTTCTCCTTGATACCAAATCATTCCTTTTATCGTGTAGTTGATAACAGGAGAGATCATTGCGTTATATAATACTCCCGGTAATACTTGTTTAGGACCTATAGGTTTGTCATTAGTCAGATGAGAAATATCGACCTCGTCCTTGAATGGGGTGAGAGCTTCAATACTCATCCACGGTTCTACTTTCGAGCCTCCCCAATTCGAGATTATCAACCCTATGGGAACATCAAGTACTTCATTTAAATATTTTGCAAAGAAATAAGCCGTAGCACTGGCTCTGGCAACTCCTTCGGGAGTATGTTCTTCCCATCGGGTTTCACAATCGGATTGCGGAGTTTTTGCCGTGATGCGGGGAATATTGCAGAACCGGATCGGAACTTCTTTTTTGGCTTTAATAAGAATGTCCTGAATGTTATTTACCGGTTGTCGATCGAACCCTTGTACCGGCATTTCCATGTTGGATTGTCCCGAACAAAACCAAACTTCTCCGATAAGGATATTTTTTAATGTTGTTTTTTCTCCGTCGTTGAATGTAATTTCATAAGGACCTCCGGCTACCGGAGTCGCTATTTTTTGTATCCATTTCCCGTCTTTTCCTGTCGTTGTGGTATAGGATCTTTTTGCCCAAGAAGGTTTTATATTGACTATACTTCCGGGTTTTGCTTCTCCCCATAACTGAACTTGGGATTGTTGCTGAAGTACCATATTGTCTGCTAAGACACCCGGTAATTTTACTTTAGCGAAAAGTGTAGTTGAAATAAAAGCTAAAAAGGCGATAACCGCTATTTTTTTCATTTCTATCAATTGTGTTATGTTTAGAGCTTGTATAAATTTTCCGACAAAAAATATTATCCGGTCATTTGGGTGTTTTCTTCCGGTCTTTTATCCCGTTTTCACCCACCGGAAATCTGCTATCCTCCTCGTAAAAACGATAAAATATCCTTGAAAGAAACTCTTAAGCTTAACCCGAGTAAAATTTAGACAGGCTTTTTTAGAAAAAAGTTAACAAGAGCAAAGTAAGAAAAAAGACCTTAATATATACATTAAAATCTCCTTAAAATCAAACTAAAAAAATAGTAATATCTGTTTTTAATAACTTTGTTCTTGAAAAAAGTACCGGAAGTTTTGTTTTATTGGGGAGTGAGGTATAAAAAGTCGTTTAAAATGAAATGACTCCTAAAAGTCAAATGAAGAACTTTTCAGGAGTCATTTCGAGAATTTATTTTGAAATTTTTTTGGATCAGCAGATCGTTTAAGAAGCGAGGGGTTTATTTTACCCGAAGATTCTTAACTGTACATTTATTATTCCGTACGACACGCACTATTACTTGTGAGTCGGGAGTGACATTGATCCTATTCTCTCCGTTTGTCAGTATCGTTTTGGCTAATAATGCCCCGTAAGGGGAGTAAATTTCGGCAATTCCACCATCAGATACGATCACGACTTCTGCTGTTCCTCCTGCTATGATGACGTCATTATCGGTTTCGGCCGGACTGTCGATTGAAGAATTGATATCAGAATAATCGCTCCAATTCAGATTATTGTCACGATAACGGATTTTTGCTTTATAATTTCCTGTGGGAAGTTTTGCTGTGAAAGTGCTGAGATCGATTCCTTCGTTTAAATCGACTGGCAGGTATGATTTTTCTAAATCTATTTTCCCGTCGATTTCAAAGTATCCGGTAACGCCGAATATATTTTCCCGGTGGATAATCGTGTCGATTACCATTTCCTGATTTGCTGTATTGATTATTTGATATTCTGCAGACATCATATCAGTAGCAGGTGATGCTTCGAGAGAAAATATTCCGTTTGTAGCATTATATTCTTGCTTGATCATTGTCGGAGTTGTCGGTGCGGATGCATCACATTTCGCACTCCATTGATCGATTATTTCTGCCGGATCGTATTTGCGAATGTATGTTGTTGATGAAGCTCCGTTGATCGGTCGGCGTTGAGAGACTCCGTAATATGTCGTTTGATATGATTTTTCGACAGGATCTACTTCGGTAATTGCAAATCCGATAAACTCTGAATTCCGGTGTATTTCGGGATAATCTATGTTTGTGCTGTATTTTCCGAAATAATCAGGATAAGAACCTCCGTTACCGTTCAGGAAAAGGGTTATACTTTTCCCGTTTTTGAGTTCAAGGATACCTCTTTCTACAGAATGGGTATGCCCATACATATACATTTTTATTTTTGTGGAGTTTTCAAATACCGGGAACAGCCGTTCAGCAATTTCTTCACGGGTTGCTGTATTATCAGGAGCTGACCACATCTCGTATCTGTGTCCGTGATGTCCGAAAATGAAGACCATGTCTATCATGTTATCGCTTTCTGCAGTTGTCAGCTTATCTTTTAGCCATTTCAATTGTGTCTCGGTGTTCGTTTGATAAGTCTGATTGCTATTATCTGTCGGACAAAGATATTGTCGGTTGGTATTCAAATAAATGTATAGAGCGTTTCCTATTTGTTGAGCATAGTATTTCCCTTTTGCATCTCCTTCGGCATCGCTCAAATCGGTGAAATCCATGAAATCATAGAAATATGAATGTTCTGAGTCGTTTTTCTCAAAATCGTGATTACCTGCAGCGATATTCATGGGAAGAGCATTCGTAAGTTCTTTGTTCGGAGTAAAGAGCGATTCTACAAATTCATTTTCATATTGTCCATAATTATAGATAATATCTCCGGTACATGTAATGAAATCGAAATGGTTTTGTAAATCTTCTCCGAATTCCTGTTTTAAGAATTTTAATGCAGCTTCCCGTACTGGTGTTACAGAGCTGGCTTCATGTGAGTCTCCGAATGAGAGGAAACGGATTTTCCGGCTTACGTTTTTATCCGGAAGTGTACGGAATTTGTAGACTTCAGAAATATTATCACCGATCCGGCAACGGTATTGGTACTCGGTATCAGGCAATAAACCGGTTAGTCGCACACCAGACCATTTCAAACTTCCTACGGATTTTGTCGTGCCTGTTGCCGTGAGATTCAGATCGGTAGTTCCGTATTCTACGGTGGGTACACCTTTTTCTCCATCGGCACTTCGCCAGTTGATCAAAATACTTTCGGTTGTTTTGCTTTGCAAATACGGCTCTGGTTGAAATATGATCACGTCCGGTACGATTCCTTTAAAGCTGATATCATCAAGGTAGTAAGTAACGGCTTCGTTTTGTACTGATCCTCCTGATGTACAATTGGGGCGGATACTTATACGGCAAGTAGATAAGTCGGTTGCTTTAATGCTTGACATATCGACCTTTATTTCGTAGCGAGTCCATTCGGTGGATGTTGTTTGTGAGGACGTAAGAACATCAACTGTGTTGCTTATTGAGAAATCTACTCGGAAAGGAATTCCCGCTTTTGATGCTTTCATCCACATGACAAAAGTGTATTCTGCTGGAGCAAGATTCTTGACTTCTTGGGCGAGAAAGAATCGGTATCGGTAATTAATGTTCGTTAAATCGATTTTTAGAGCCTGACTGCCTCCGTGTACTTCTTCGGTCGTAATAGTTCCTGTTCCGGTAGATCCGTCTTTAATGACAAGTCCCCAAGTATTCACTAAATTAGATCCCCACGGATCTGTCCCCATAACAATACTTGAATTGGGATCTCCGATTTCGAAATCTCCATTGGTGATGAATTCTTTTTGCTTTCCTTCATCGGGTTTTTCTTCTTCAGAGGAGGTCGATGTAAAGCTGATGTCATCGATATAGTAAGTAACGGCTTCATTTTGTACCGATCCTCCTGATTCACAATTGGGGCGGATGCGTATGCGAAGGGTGGAAAGATCTTCTGATGTTTTATCCGAGAGATCGACTTTTATTTCATAACGAGTCCATTCGATTGCGGTCGTTTGTGCAGATTTAACGACATCTATATTGTCATCGTCAATAGAAAAATCTACTCTGAACGGTATATCCGCTTTTGATGCTTTCATCCATAAGGCGAACGTATATTCTCCCGGAGTAAGATTTTGAAGCTCTTGAGTGAGGAAGAAATGATAACGTGCAGAGATATTGGTCAATTCTACTTTTAGTGCTTGGCTACCATTATGAACATCTTCGGTCGTGATGCTTCCTGTTCCTGTAGATTTGTCTTTAATGACAAGAGCCCATTTCCCGACAAAGTCGCCCCATTTGTCAGTTCCTGTAACGATACTCGTGTTGGGCTCTCCGGTTTCGAAGTTTCCGTTAATAATAAAGTCTTTTACATCCCCCTCTTCCGGTTCGCTACCTTTTTCATATAGGCGAACATCATCGATAAGTATAGAAGATTCAAGAGATTTGTTATTTTCGTCATACTCTGTTCTGTTTCCGAATACGACTCCTGATTTTTGAAAATCGCCATCGCTGTAATGTGTGTCGGAGGCTTGGTGTTGTGTCGGGTCTATCGTAAGAGAATATTCTTCCCAGTTCGAAGATAATGTTATCCAGTCGCTACCGGACACTTCGTAACCTCCGCCTACAGACATCCCGGCGAAAACCGGATAATTTCCGACTAAATTTTTTGCTTTAAATTTTAGAACATATTGTTTTGTACGATCTATTGTGACATATTGAATAGCGGTATTGTTATCCCATGTGTCCAGTTTGGCTGTCGTACTGCCGGCAGTGATACTCAGATTCAGCGCTTTTTCACCTTCTGCATAATCATCGGTAACGATTTTCCCGTGATTATATCCGCTGTTTGCCGATTTACGATACCAAGAACCTTGTACGACTGTTTCTGCCTCCATTACCGGATTATTGGTCTCCGTATTGCTGCCTAATTTGCCTAAGGCTGAAATTCGAGGTAGTTCACTAGTCGATTTGTTGTTTGCATAATCGTACGTTTTGGTGTTTTCGAAACCTCCGTCTTGTAATAAGTTTTGCGCAGACGCAGGTAACAGTGTAGTGAGCAGGAATATTCCTGCGAGGAGAGATTTTTTCATTGTTATTGTGTTTTGGTTTTGGATTCAAGTATTTGAGTAACCAAAGTAATATAATATTCTCCTCGCAGATAGGAATGTATCGAATCAATATATCCCGTAATTTATTTTATGGAACTATTTCCATTTTTTTGAAACGTTCCTGTAATCTTATTTTCTATAACATATTCCATCGCAAACGGCAATAAGCCGGCCATTCTCGGTGGTGATGTTCGCTTTATAGTGACAGATCGTTTTATGTAGTAAAATTTCTTGAGCTTCTGCGATCAATGTTTCTCCGATCGTGGCGCTTTCAAGAAACCGAATATCTGACTGTATAGAGAACGCTAAACGTCCGTTAGCGTTAGCGGCAGCGGCAATCGCCAGATCCGCTAAAGTAAACAATGCTCCTCCCTGAACGACGTTTCCTGCATTCAAGTGGTGTTCGTTTATTTTTAGTTCGGCTTTTGCATATCCGGGACGGACTTCAGAAAGTATAATGCCGGCTTCTGTTGCGAAACGGTCATTTTTAAAAAATTCGATATAATCCATAATATTTTCTTTTTATAAAATAGAAAAGGAGCTTCCCGCCATATTGTTTATGCAGAAAACTCCCTATGTTTTTTATAGACGATTATTATTTATTTAATTTCCATTCAGCACCGTCTTTGGTGTCTTTAATTTCAAATCCGATTTCAGAGAGTTTATTGCGGATGAAGTCTGCTGTTTGCCAATCTTTATGACTCTTTGCTTCTTGGCGTACATCGAGCAATAGATCGACAGCTTTTTCGTAAGCTTCGTTAGAAGCGTTGCTCATTGTACTATTTTCTACTTTTAACCCTAATATATCGAACATGAATGTTTGAAATATGTCTTTGAGTTCCTGTAAATCGGTTTCGTTTATAGAGGCTTTGCCGGAAAGGATTGTATTGATGATGCGAACAGCATCGAATAGGTATGAAATGACAATCGGGGAGCTCAAGTCATCGTTCATTGCTTCGTAACATTTTTCCCGAAGATTTTTAATATCTACGGTAGAGTCTGTTCCCGGAATGATCTTATTGAGATTTTCCCAGCCTTCACTAAGCCGTTGATATGCTTTTTCTGCAGCGATGAGAGCATCGTTACTGAAATCAAGCGTACTGCGGTAATGTGCTTGCAAGATAAAGAACCGTATTGTCATGGGACTGAATGGTTGAGATAACAGTTTATGATCTCCGGTAAAGAACTGGTCTAATGTGATGAAGTTACCTAAGGATTTCCCCATTTTCTGTCCGTTGATCGTAATCATGTTGTTATGCATCCAGTAATGTACGGTTTCTTTTCCTTGTGCCGCTACGGATTGTGCGATTTCGCATTCGTGATGCGGAAAGAGCAGATCCATACCTCCTCCGTGAATATCGAATTCTTCTCCTAAATATTTTGTTCCCATAGCGGAACATTCGAGATGCCAGCCGGGAAAACCGTCACTCCATGGTGAGGGCCACCGCATGATATGTTCGGGTGAGGCTTTTTTCCAAAGAGCGAAATCGACGCTGTTGCGTTTTTCTTGTTGTCCGTCAAGAGCCCGTGTCGTATTGAGCAGTTCGTCGATATTACGTCCGGAAAGTTTTCCGTAATGAAAGTCTTTATTATATTTTTCTACATCGAAATAAACCGATCCGTCGCTAATGTATGCGTATCCTGCATCCAATATTTTTTTTATATATTCGATTTGTTCTATAATATGACCTGAAGCATGAGGCTCTATGCTGGGCGGAAGAACATTCAAGGCTTCCATTGCTTTGTGGTATCGGTTAAGATAGTATTGTACTACTTCCATCGGTTCTAATTGCTCGAGCCGTGCCTTTTTTGCAATTTTATCTTCTCCTTCATCCGCATCGTTTTCGAGATGTCCTACGTCTGTAATGTTGCGTACATAACGGACTTTATAGCCGAGATGCTTCAGATAACGGAAAAGCAGGTCGAAAGTAATTGCCGGACGGGCATGCCCGAGATGCCCATCCCCGTAAACCGTAGGTCCGCAGACATACATGCCTACATACGGAGAATTGAGCGGAATAAATAGTTCTTTCTTTCTGCTGAGCGTGTTGTAAATATTAAGTTTATGTTCCATGTTTTTATTTAATTACACATTACAAAGGTAATGATTTGAGAGAAATTAAGACAATCAGGATACGGATTTCATTGTACTATTTATCTTTTTGCTGAGTTCCCGAAAGATTTACAAAATATTTGTTCCGGTTTTATTTCCCAAATGCAGATATTATTCACTGCCGGGGCATTATATTTGAACTCTCGATCGGTGTAGTGTCGCATTATGATATTTAGGCAGCGAATTTTTTCATCATAATCAGTTATGAGTTTAACTTTTCCTTCGCATACAATACTCTCGGCAGCCATGCTGTAACTGCAAGCTACTTCGGGGTGTTGGAATACTAATTTGGTATTTCCGTGGAGAGATAGACTTATTCGGTTATCATTACGAATGAGTTCCGTTTTTTTCCCTTCAGGTCCTGAGTGTAAATAAAAAATTCCGTTTTCATATCCGAAATTCATCGGGATAATATATGGAGCACCCTCAGGATTGTTTATTCCTATAAAGCAGGTTTGTGCACTCTTGATAATCTCTTCTATTTTTCCGAAATCATTGATAGTATATGTTTTCATAATTCGAGGAAAACTTTTTATTTTAAATGATTAAAAATCTTCTAAACTCCATTATTTATCTCGGATAGAAATTTATACAGGCTCTTAGAGCCTGTATAAATTTTCCAATAAAAAAATATTATCAGGTCATCTTTGCGTTTTCTTCCGGTCTATTTTCCTGTTTTTCCTCGTCAGATAGCCCGCTATCCTCCTTGTAAAATCAGAAAAATATCCTCGAAAGAAACTCTCAAAACTGACCCGAGCAAAATTTATACAAGCTCTAAGCTTCACCTCCGGGAGTCATGAACGGAGGAATATTGTTTTCCGGTTCGGTAATTCGGATATTACCGAATTGTTTTTCGTATTTTATAATGTTTTCTTGTAATGCGAACATCAGTCGCTTTGCATGTTCGGGAGTAAGTACGATTCGTGATTTCACAGGAGCTTTAGGAATTCCCGGCATAATACGGATAAAGTCGACCACAAACTCAGAAGAAGAGTGGGAGATGACTGCAAGATTGGAGTATATGCCTTCTGCAACTTCGGCACTGAGTTCTATTTGTAATTGGTTCTTTTCGTTCATAATGTTTGTGTATTAAATATAAAATATTGTTGTTTTAGATTGCTTATGTTTGCATTGACTTTTATGGCTTTTACTTCCGGAATCTTATCTTGTATTTTTTGTAAAGAGAATGCGGCATAACCTTTGCTTAGATAGCCCGGATTATCGCTGTCTGCTTTGTGCCGTAATTCAAGAAAAATCGTATCCGGCGAAACTTGGTTTTCTTGAATATAAAATAAAGCGAACTGGTGTTTGTCATTATTTTGTTCTATTTTATACCGGAGGTTTAAATATCCGCCTCCGGGCCAAAGCGAGATAATATATAGCGGGTCACTACCGAATGATTCGGTTTGTTCTTTTCGTGAAATGAAAGTTATATCTCCTTCTGGAATGAAGGTTATCGATTGTATCTTTGCCGATAGTTCTGTTTGAGAAATTTGTTCTCCGGGTATATATCTCAATAGGATTCTTTTCCCGGTAACGAGATATTCGTTATCTGCGTCGTTTGCTGTTTCGGAGAGCAAGATGATCCCGTCATCTCTGAGAAATCGTATTCCTTCTTCTGGAGAGAGAACCGTTACAAAGTCCATTCGAAAATTTCCATAATCGTATCGGACATCGTCATTGCAGGCGCTGAGAGTTACAATTGTCAAAAATAGTATAAGTTGAAATGACCGTTTCATAAGACCTCGTTTATGTTCTCTTCCGGAGTAATTATCTGTCCATCTTTCATGTGTATCACCCGATCTGTAATTAAAGCTAAAGATTCATCGTGCGTAACAATAACAAATGTTTGCCCCATTTCGTTTCTCAGGTCGAAGAAGAGCTTGTGTAACTCTTCTTTATTTTGAGTGTCGAGACTGCCGGACGGCTCGTCTGCTAAAATGACATCCGGCTGGTTTATCAATGCACGGGCTACAGCCACTCTTTGTTTTTCTCCGCCGGATAATTGAGCAGGTTTGTGTCCCATTCTATCCGATAGGTTTAGATAGTCCAGTATCTCTTTTGCCCGTTTACGGGCGACCGAAGATTTTTCTTTTCGGATTAATGCCGGAATCATAACATTTTCGATAGCTGTAAATTCAGGGAGTAATTGGTGAAACTGAAATACAAAACCGATGTGGTTGTTTCGGAAAGCAGACAACTCTTTCTCTTTTAATTTCCCGATCCGGATCTCTCCAATTTGTATTTCTCCCGAATCCGGTTTATCCAGAGTTCCTATGATTTGCAATAGTGTTGTTTTCCCCGCTCCACTGGGACCTACGATAGAGACGATCTCTCCTTTGTCGATATGGGCATTGATTCCTTTCAACACTTCGAGAGATCCGTAACTTTTATGTATATTTATAATATCGATCATTTTTGTGAAAGTTTGCGTATGACATAGGCAGCTAAATAACATCCGAAGATTGCCGGCAGATAGGAAATCGTTCCGACTGTCGATTTTTTATTTCGTTCTTCATCTGTCCGTATAATCGCATTGCGGTCAGGTTGTTCCGAGGAGAAAACGACTTTAATACCTTTGTTTATACCTGCATCTTTCAGTCTTTTTCTTACGGCTTTGGCTAAAGCGCAATGGTATGTTTCCGAAATATCTGCGTATGCGATGCGTGTAGGATCGATACGCCCGCCCGCACCCATCGAGGATATGACTTTTATTTTTCGTTTCAAACAGCCTGTCAATAGTGCGATTTTGGGGCTGAGGGTATCGATCGCATCGATTGCATAATCGTATTTTGCTTCATCCAGCAATAGTCCGGTTTGGATTTCATCCATATATAGCTGCTTTATATGTATATTGAGTCGGGGGTTAATATCTAATAACCGTTGTGCCAGAACTTGGGTCTTGGGTTTACCTATCGTACTATGTGTTGCGATTAGTTGTCGGTTGATATTCGTCGGGTTTATATTATCCCCATCAACAATGGTTATTTCTTGAACTCCGGCTCTGCAAACCATCTCGGCAGCATACGCACCAACTCCGCCTACACCGACGATAAGGACGTGAGAATTTTGCAGTGTAGATAGTGTCTCTTTTCCTAAAAGCTGTTCGGTTCGAGATAGCCATTCTTCCATTTGTTCTTTATTTTAATCTTACGAAGATACATTTTTTTTCTGATGTAGAAAGGAAGGGACAGAGAATATTTAAAAGTATGAAATGGGCTGAGATTTGGGAAGATGGAAGATATTTTTAGGTTAAAATGGTTATTGATATAGTTTTTTTAGTTATTGCTTGTATTTTATAGTTATTCTGGGGTTATGTGATTATTCTTTTTATATTTTGTTAAAGAGAAGAGCGGATTTCGGGTCTTATATTTGTGCAGTCAAATTTTTAATATTATTATGATGATGAAAAAAGGTTTAGTATTAGCTTTTATGGCCGTATCGATGATGATCGGCGGTAATGCGATTGCACAAAATAAAAAAGAGTGTCCTAAGTCAAAAACCGAATGTCCGCAGAAAAAAGGCGATTGTAAAAAAGAGAATTGCAAAAAGGAGAAATGCGATAATCCGAAACCTTGCTGCGAACAAAAAGGAGAATGTCCTAATACGAAATAAAACCGTATTGGTTGTGTGAGAAAGAAACAGGCTGCCTGAAATAAAATGAGGCAGCCTGTTGTGTTTATGCTTGGGATTTGATGTACTCATCCATTGCTGCTGCTGCTCGCCGTCCGTCTCCCATTGCCAGAATTACGGTTGCTCCTCCTCGAACAATATCCCCTCCTGCAAAGAGGTCGGGAATGTCGGATTGCATGGTTTCCTGATTTACGACAATCGTCCCCCATTTACTGACCTCCAGCCCTTTTATAGAGTTTGGAATAAGAGGATTAGGAGATACTCCTACACTGACAACGACTTCATCTATATCGATGAGGTCGATTGCTCCGGGAATAGGAACAGGACTTCTTCTTCCGGATGCATCTGGTTCTCCTAATTCCATTTTTTGAAGGCGCATTTGTTTGACATGGCCGGTTTGGTCTCCGATATATTCTATGGGATTATGGAGGGTTAAAAATTCGACGCCTTCTTGTTTGGCATGTTTTATTTCTTCTATGCGAGCCGGCATCTCTTCTTCGGAACGTCGATAGACGATTATTGCTCGATCGGCCCCTAACCGACGTGCCGTGCGGACGGAATCCATCGCTGTGTTTCCTCCGCCTATAATTGCGACTCGTTTACCTTTTATGACCGGAGTGTCCGAATCGGAACTGGCAGCATCCATAAGATTGACACGAGTTAGGTATTCATTACTGGACATCACACCTATGAGGTTTTCTCCCGGTATGTTCATGAAACGGGGCAATCCTGCGCCACTGGCTACGAATATGCCTTTAAATCCCATTTCATGTAGGTCTTCATAAGTCAGAGTTTTTCCGATAATGCAGTCGGTCATAAATTCTACACCCATTTTCCGAAGGTTGTCGATTTCGACATCGACTATTTTATTCGGTAATCGGAATTCGGGAATTCCGTATTTCAATACTCCTCCGATTTCGTGGAGTGCTTCGAATACGGTCACAGAATATCCTTTTTTTATCATATCTCCGGCAAAAGAAAGTCCGGCAGGTCCTGATCCTACTACTGCAATTTTAATGCCGTTTCGGGAAGTTATCTCGGGAATGGATATTTGTCCGCTTTCTCGTTCATAATCGGCTGCAAATCGTTCGAGATATCCTATTGCAACAGCTTCTTTGTGGAGTTTTTGTGTATAGAAACATTTAGATTCACATTGTTTTTCTTGTGGGCATACCCGACCGCATACGGCAGGTAATGCACTGGTTTCTTTTAACGTTTTTGCAGCTTCGATAAATTCTCCTCGTTCGATGTTTTTGATGAATTTCGGAATGTTGATTCCTACCGGACAGCCTGTAATGCATAAAGGATCGGGACAGTCGAGGCATCTGCAAGCTTCTGTAAGAGCTTGTTCTTTCGTAAGACCTTGGTTTACTTCTTCTGTGTTGGTGATTCGATAAGCCGGATCGAGTTCGTTCATGTGTACTCGAGGAATATCGATACGATCTTTATTTTTTTTGTTCCGACGTAGTTCTTCTCGCCAGCTTTCAGCTCTTTGAGCTGCCATATATTCTTTGTTGTTCATAGTTTCAATATTATTCTATTCCTTTATAAGAAGAAAGTCGCATCATCATTTCGTCAAAATCTACTTGGTGTGCGTCAAATTCAGGTCCGTCAACACAGACAAATTTTGTTTTGCCTCCGACTGTTATCCGGCATGCTCCACACATACCTGTCCCATCGACCATGATCGTATTTAGAGAGGCTACCGTCGGTATATCGTATTTTTTTGTCAATAGAGAAACGAACTTCATCATGATTGCCGGTCCTATAGTTACACAGAGATCGACCTTTTCACGATTGATAATATCTTCTATTCCGTTTGTTATCAATCCTTTTTTCCCATAAGAACCGTCATCGGTCATGATTACGACTTCATCCGAATTGGCTCTCATCTGTTCTTCCAGAATAATTAGGTCTTTTGTTCTTGCCGCTAAAACCGTAATGACTTTGTTCCCGGCTTTTTTAAAAGCTTCGACAATAGGGAGCAAGGGAGCGACTCCGACACCTCCGCCGCAGCATATTACTGTTCCTACTTTTTCGATGTGGGTAGCTTGTCCCAAAGGTCCGACTACATCTGTAATATAGTCGCCTTCTTTCAACGCACATAGTTTTTGAGAAGAGCGGCCTACTGCTTGTACTACTAATGTGATAGTGCCTTTGGCAACATCGGCGGATGCAATGGTCAACGGTATGCGTTCTCCTTTTTCTCCGACTCTCACGATTACAAAATGTCCGGCTTTCCGGGCTTTGGCTATAAGTGGAGCTTCGACAACAAGTTTTACTACTTTTTCTGAAAAATGCTCTTTGCTGATGATTTTGTTCATTGGTCGTATTTAATGATGAATTTGATCGTATTTTGAAATATGTGTTGATAATTACATGTACAAATTTAGGGTAAATTTCTCTTTTCTAATAATAAGAGCCTACCTAAATTTTTCGATAAAAAATATGTATCCGAATTTTTTGAATTCCTTTTCGGTTTGTTGTCCTGTTGTTATTTACCAGATAACTCGTTATTATCTTTAAAAGAAATTTTCAAAACAGACTTGAGTAAAATTTAAACGAGTTCTAAATTTGTCATTCTCGAGTTCTCTAATCTTGTTGTCATAAAGAAATTGCCCACCGAACGGTGACACCTATCGACATGAGACGTACGGGAGAAGAAAGTATTGCTTTGGGACTTTTTCCGTTTTGACGAGAACTTTCCCAAACCGGGTTACCGGTTATTGTACCGTCATCGGAATATTGAAGGAAGGGTTTTCCGTTTGCAGCGTCATAGATTTCCCGGATTCCGTATTCTCCGTAAATACCTGTATATATGTTACGATATGTTCCGAGCTGCCATTTCCATCCTATTTCTGCAAATGGAGAAAGCGAGTATTTTAACTTTAAGTCCGATTTATTCCGAGCTGCCGGATAGTTTCCAAATCCATGATTTACGAGGTCTGTGTATTCTATATCTTCATAGGGGAAATACGCCGAAGTTTTTAATGCGGAATATCGATTATTGCGGGTTGCTGTTATCGGTATTCCTATTTTTATACCGGCTTTTGCGTATATTCCCGAATGTTTGCCAGATTGTAATTGGAAAAATACGGGTATATTCAGATAGAGGGCTTTTTGTTCTTCTTGGAAACCGGTATAGGTAAATCTGAAATCGAATGTGTTTTGTTCCGGACTTCCGTCCGGTATTGAATTGGAGAGGATTAAATAATTATCTGAAAATCGGTCGATGCTGATTTTTGATCGATATAAGGATAATTCAGTACCTGTACCGATTCCCCAAAGGTCGGTTATTTTTAATAAATAACCGAGATTGAGAGATGCTCCTCCTTGAGGTTTGAATTTCCCTTCGGATACAGAATAATGTAGTGTCGATATTCCGCCTGATATTCCGACCGAAATTTCATTATGCCTCGTTTGTGCCGATGAGACAATGAAAATGAAACAGAAAATCATCGCAAGATATATTTTTTTCATGGGATGCATATTACTTTTATTTCTCGGGATATACCTTCCTGTGTCCTTATTTTAATGATATAGCTACCGGGAGTATCGGATAATTTGAATTTTGTCGAGTTTCCGGTTGCGGATATTGTTCTTGTTTTTCCGGAGAGATCAGTAATTGTTATTTCGATTTTATCATTCTCTTTTTTCGAATCGATATATAGTCTGATTTTTTCTCCGACTTTTACCGGATTCGGGTAAAGGCGTATTTCGTCACCTGTGATTTGTATTTGTTTTTCACAACTTGAGAGAATGACTCCTTCATCTGTAGTTACCAAGATGTGGTATCTGTCTGAGCTTCGGTGGTCGTCAGGCAGTGTAACATAGGGCATTCCTGAGCTTAGGTAGCTATTATTCCGATACCAGACAAAGTCGGTAAAATGCAAGCCGTTATTGTTGTCCGGATTATTGATAACGGAAAGAACATCGTTCCATCGTAACAAAAGTATGTTTTCTGGTAACTTAAACAGATTGATGGAAAATTCTTGCATGTTTTCTCTGCTTTCTGAAATTATGGTTACCGGTTGATAGAATTTACCTCCTTCCTCAACGTTTATTTCTGCCGTCCCGGATATTTGGTCTCCCATTATTATAGTGGCTTCGGGATGGGCTTCAATTTCTATTTGTGCCGAGTTTATATCGCAATCGAGAGGAATATTTAACGTATTTTCTTGAGATATTTCTATTTCTTCACCGTTGATCTTGAGTGAACGTATTCGTGCTTCGAAACTTTCTGTTTTCAGGAAAAAGGTTTCGGGATCACTTAAAGCACTGATTCCGTTAGGGTAGATTGCTTCGACGGTATAGGTGTAGTTTTTTCCTTGTAATAATTCTTTGTCTGTTATTGTCGTGTCGGTTGTTAATTCCGGAGTAATATTCATGTCATCTCTGTATATGCGAAAGTCGGGGCGATTAAACCGGATAGGGATAGATGAACATATTTTCGTATTTGTTTTTTGTAATAGTGCAGACCGGGTTACGGGCTGCCAATGTATTTGTAAATTTTCATCAGAGTTTTTATTTTTAACAGACCGTTTTTTTATTTCTTGTTGAGGGGTGGCAATTTCGTTTTGCTTTTGAGAAGAGATGCCGACTTGCAGGAAAAAGTTGTGATCTTTATCGCTGTGTTGAGTCAAAGTTTTCCAGTTCTTACCATCGGTAGAGTATATGTTCCCTTTTTGTGTTATGGGAACAGCATTATCTGTCGCTGCCGGACTATTGGTATATGATTCTGCATATATGGAGACCGTCAAAGATGCATTTTTTTCGATAGTGACCGGTTTGGAAAGTTTTACCTCGATTATTTGATCTTTATCTGTCGGATCGATTTTTTGTTGATAAGAAAAGTCCCCCTGATCGATATGAAGACTATAAGTCGCTCCTTCTACTGAAAGGAACGTAACGGATTCCAGTGTGTATCCATCTATTTCCTGTAAGTCGTCGGCACTCCAACGTTGTCCGAAATAGAACGGTATTTGCCGGTTGTCTTTATCTCTTAATTGCATCCGATAAAAGTCGGTCGCATTTCCCCAAAATATTTTTTGTCGGGATATCGGCATCTGCCATTTTATTTGTAGGTCTGTTTCGCCTGTTCGTTTTATCGAAAGATCTTTTGGAGGAAGTATGTCATATACATATATTGTTGCCGTATTTCCCGGATCGGAGGCTTTACCGTCTGCATATATTGCAGTGACGTCATAGTGGTGTATGCCTACGGGCAATGCTGTTTCTGAGAAACTTGTCGAGGTCGTAGCCCCTATTTCGGTGTTGTTTCGGTATATTTTATAACGGACGGGTTGTTCATCACCTTTTGGTATTTCCCAATATATAGTGGATTTTTTTTCTTCAGGCAACCATTTGGCGGAGACTTGTTCGGGTACTGCTTTAGGTGGAAATGCGTAGCGTCCGTCAAGATATTCAACTCCTGATCCGATAGGATCTAAATATTTGTCGATTCTTTGGTCATCGGCTGTTCCGCATTGATCCCAAAAAAGAGCTAATTTCCCGAATAAATTCCTTCCTTCTTTGCGGTCGGTACAGTTGGCGTTTCCTCCGGTCAGGAATCCTGTTATACGTTTATTCTGATCGAATAACGGAGCACCGGATGATCCTCCTTCTGTTACTCCGTGTCCGTTGGCAGTACTCTTAAATATAACATTCCAATGTCCGTTTTGCAATCCTTGTGTCGATCCCGATTTCCACGTGTCTGATACTGCCGGTTGGCTGTAAGTCGATATTTTTTTTACATCACCTTGAGGATGGTGTATGCATACACCCGATTGTGGGGCTATGTTCCGGCGATCCCATCCGTTATAATATGCATTCAGATTGTCAGGTATTTCCCCATTTAATAATAACAATGCACCATCGACTCCGTTTTCTAAAGGAACTCCGGCAATATATGTGCATCCGATCATCGATACAGGGGGAGTGTGGATATTGCTCCCGCATGTCGTATTTTCATATCGGAAAAAAAATTGGGCTTGAGACAGATCGGATGCGGAAGCTTGTTCTTTGGATGAGAGCAGGCAATGGAATGCTGTCAGTAAATAAGGTTTGAGGTCTTCTTTTGTATTGTTAAGGATCGCTCCGGTACATAAAAAACTGCTGGTCCCTATCGGTATAATCATTTTGACAACACCGTTTTTATGGTCTTGCCATTGCTCTCCTTCTTCACAGTTGATATCAACCATGCAACTGCCTGATAGACTTTCACTGTCGGAGTCTTTAATACTTAGATAGTTATATCCGTATCCTATTTCTTCGATTTCGATTTCCGGATTTTGGGGAGAATTATCTCCTTGAGGGGCAACATATTCGAGGGTTATATCGTCTCCAGCCACGAATTCGGTCGAGAATTTACCTGTTCCGGGATGAGTTGCATGTGTGTAAGCTCCTAATATATGAGTATGTGTAGAGTTATATATGAATAGCTTACTGCCGATCGGAAGGTTGAATTTTCTGTAATAGAGAGCGATTGCTGTGGCTTTGTCTGCCATAATACGGAGTTGCCAGATGCGCTCTCCTCCCGGAAGAGTCCTCCACACTCCGGAATTTTCAGGAGAGAAATGTGCCGGAAGCAATATTGCTACACGAGGGGGTAAGTTATCCTCTTTCATGCGTTCGTCATCGGCTTTTAAGTCGTCAAGGGAAAAGGGGATATATATATTCTCGATTCCATTTTTTGTGTTTTCAAGATTTCTTGTCTTTTGGGATGCAGGATACATGAAACTGGGCGGAGTACCGCCTTCACTTATTTGTGCGTATGAAGAAAAAACGGTTGCAGAAAATAGGATGGTTGCGACCCATAAAAAATATAATGTTTTATGGGTCGACAGAGTATAATATTTCTTGTTTTGCGACATTTGTTATTTATCCTTTTTTTGGTTACGATGACCCCATCGTTTCTTTTTCTTCAGCAGATTTTCAAGGAAAAGCCTTAATCCTATAAAACGAGTATAGTCCCGTTGTACATCCATCGATCGAGGATCGCTGAAAAAGGAGAGTTGACTTTCTTTTCCGAATTGTTCGGGATAGAGGACAACGATATTGTTTCCGGCAAAGTATTTGGATAAAAATGACGGCAGTTTGTCGAATTCGGTATTATAGGATACGGAAGTATGTCTTGCACTTACAATGATGAACAAATCGTCTTGCAAGACGATTCCGGTTAACATAAGAATATCTTCCCAATTGTCCAATATCTCGAACTCATTCCGAATATTGTATTTTCCTTTGCGGAGAATGGCTTTTAGTTGTATTATAGTATTGGGGTGGGCATAGAATATCGCCCGGCATCCGACCTGTTTTGCCATATTGGCCACTCTGTCAACCCATTTGACGAATCCGGTTTCAAATTCTGCTTTTTCAGGAACGGCTATGACAATACGTGTTACCGTATTGACCGGAATAGTGCATTTGGTGATCGCAACCATTTTGTTTGTTCCTTTTAGTAAACTCTCGGTTTTTGTCCCGAAAAAACTATCTACGATGTTAGCTTTATGATGCAATCCGATAACTATTTCCGAGATATTTTTTTCTTTCATTGTGTGAATGATACCGCTTGCGATATTCATATCGTACCGAGCTATAGTTTCCATTTCGACATCTGCGGATGAAGCTATCTTGGCTGCTTTTTGCAAAGCGTTTTTGGCATTGAATCCGTTATCTTGCGATTTGTCGTCGGTGACATTTATTGCATATAGAGGTGTTTTCTTTTTCGGATTTTTTAGTAGTATCGCCAAGTTTACGAGGTTTTCTATGGTATCGGGATTTGCTATCGGGATGAGAATACGTTCTTCTCCCGTGTCTATTTTGTCTTTGAGATAATCGTCTTGTTGTTGTTTGGTTACAAGTTCGCGTGCGGCTTTTTCGGTTACGAAAGAACTGATGGTGCATGTTACGAGAATCATGATAACTGTACCATTCAATACGTTAGAATTGAATATTCCGAGATCATATCCGATAAGTACGGCGGCTAAGGTTGCTGCTGCTTGTGCATTACTGAGTCCGAAAATCATATTTCGGTCAACTTTCGGAAGTTTAAATGTTTTTTGAGTAAACCATGCCGCTATCCATTTGGATGCCGTAGCAACGATTGACATATTGATTGCTACTATAATGGCCTCTGTACTGCTGAATACGCCGTGCAGATTGATCAACATTCCGACACCGATGAGGAAATAGGGGATAAAAAGTGCATTTCCTACGAATTCGATCCGGTTCATTAGAGGAGAAACAGCCGGAATAAACCGATTGAGTACGACTCCGGCAAAAAATGCTCCGATAATTGCTTCGAGTCCGGCAAGTTCTGCCATGAATGATGCCGAGAATACTAAAGCCAATACGAAAATATATTGGGATACGTTGTCATCGTATTTTTTGAAAAACCACCGGGTAATGCGAGGGAAGGAATATATGACAATAGCACAGTAAATCGTTATCGATATTAAGAGGCGAATCCAGAATATTTCATTGATTTCTCCTTGTTGCATTCCTGCAATTACTGCAAGGATAATAAGCGCTCCTAATACGGTAATGATAGTACCGGCAATAGTTGTTGTGACAGATGTAGCCCGTGATATGCCGTAACGGCTTACGATCGGATAGGCTACTAAAGTGTGAGAGGCATACATACTTGCCAGCAAGATAGAGGTCTCCAGATTGAAATGTAAGGTATAATAGCTAATTGTCGTTCCCAATATCATCGGAATAAAAAAAGTATATAGTCCGAATACGATACCTTGTGTTTTGTTTTTCTTGAAATCGTTGATATCCATTTCAAGACCGGCTAAAAACATTAGGTAAAGCAGTCCGACATTTCCGAATATCTGGAAACTGCTGTCTCGTTCGAGTAATCCAAATCCATGAGGACCTATTATCATTCCGGCGATGATCAGTCCGATGATATGGGGGATTCGGAATCGGTTAAGAAGTAGTGGCGCAAAGAGAATGATAGTTAATACGATAAAGAATATCAGTACCGGATTTGTAAATGGCAGGGCTGGTATTATATTTTCGATGTTCATATTAACTTTTTGTTTTTGTGAGAAAAATGTGTTAGGATTTCTCAAAAATATCTGTACAAAATTCAGACAGGCTCAAAACCTTTACAAAGGTACAAAAAAGAGGATTAAAAATGAAAAGATATTAGAAATTGTAAATATGAGGATCGATTTATTGTAGATTTTCTTCTTTTTATATGGATAATCGTGCAAAATGTTTTAATTTTGCGGCATGAACGTGTATTATTGTTATTGAAATATAAAAAAATACTGAACAAAAGAAACTGTATTTAATAGGTTATAAATAAGCAAAGAGATGAAAGTAGCTATTGTTGGTGCAAGCGGCGCGGTAGGTCAGGAGTTTCTCCGCGTATTGGATGAAAGAAATTTCCCGATAGATGAATTGTTGTTGTTCGGCTCTTCTCGTAGTGCAGGATCTGAATATGTTTTCCGGAATAAAAAAATCGTAGTGCAGGAGTTGAAGCATAATGACGATTTTAAAGGTGTGGATATTGCTTTTACTTCTGCGGGTGCAGGAATATCAAAAGAGTTTGAATCGACGATTACGAAACATGGAGCTGTGATGATCGATAACTCGAGTGCTTTCCGTATGGATGATGATGTACCTTTGGTAGTTCCGGAAGTGAATGGCCCGGATGCAAAAATTCGGCCTCGAGGAGTGATTGCTAATCCGAATTGTACGACAATTCAGATGGTTGTTGCTTTGAAAGCTATCGAGAATTTGTCTCATATAAAGGCCGTACATGTAGCTACATATCAAGCTGCCAGCGGTGCTGGTGCATCGGCAATGGCAGAGTTGGTTCATCAGTATGAAGAGCTGATAAAAGGAGATAAGCCGACGATAGAGAAGTTTTATTATCAGTTAGCATATAATGTAATTCCTCAGGTAGATGTGTTTACTGATACATTATATACGAAAGAAGAGATGAAAATGTATAACGAAACACGAAAAATTATGCATTCAGATGTGAAAGTGAGTGCTATGTGCGTACGTGTTCCGGTTATGCGTGCTCATTCCGAGTCTATTTGGGTGGAAACCGAGCGTCCTATTTCGGTTGCTGAGGCGCGTGAAGCATTTTCTAAGGCGGAGGGTGTTGTCTTGATGGATGATCTTGCAAATAAGATATATCCTATGCCGCTTGATATTGCCGGGAAAGATCCGGTGTATGTCGGTCGTGTGCGGGAAGATCTTGCTAATCCAAACGGGTTGACATTTTGGACTGTAAGTGATCAGATAAAGAAGGGTGCGGCATTGAACGCCGTCCAGATTGCCGAGTATTTGATCCGTGAAAATGCTCTTTGATATCTTTGATAAGAAATAGATTAGTCATAACATAACAATTAACTGGTACGAGGCGGCTCACGTGGTGGGTCGCCTCGTATTGCTTAGGAACGGTTTTTATATCATGGAAGAGTTCTTTGCCGGATTGTTGTTCTTTTTGTAAATTTATTTCGGATAGTTTCTTTTGAGCATGTTTTTATCGTTTTTATGAGGATGATAGCGGGTTTTCTAACGAGTAAAAGCGGGAAAACAGACCGGAAGAAAATGTAAAAATAACCTGATAATGTTTTCTACATCGGAAAATTGAGTCGAGCTTTTAATTTATTGGAAAAGAAATATTATCTTTCGGTCTGTTTTCGGTTCTTTTTCTTCTTTTCGTTTCATTGTTTGAGAAGACTTCGGTGCTTGTGACTTGTGAAACCGAATATTCTTAGAAAAAGAGACCTAAAGATTTTCTCAAAATAAATTAAAAACAGTTTCTAAAAACCTGACTTATGGAAAAAGGAAATTATCCTACCGATTTGGATAGTCTTTTTAGAATAGTAGATGAAGAGATTTGTTGTTCGGAGGATTCCCAAAAGCCTTTGATCGGAATAACTACATATACGAAAGAGGGGGCTTCTTGTGTCGCTAATCTTTATGTAAATTCGGTTATTCAGGCCGGCGGTAGTCCGGTACTTATTCCATTGTGTGATGATATTGCCTTGTTGTCGGGGATTGTAGCTCGTTTAGACGGGTTGTTGCTAACAGGAGGAGGAGATATTTCTTCTTTGTTTTTGGATGAAGAGCCTCATCCGAAACTCCAAGATGTAGATTTGTCTCGGGACTGTTGGGAGATTGCAGTATTACGTATGGCTTCTTTGAGGCAAATTCCTATTTTTGGAATTTGCCGAGGACATCAGTTGATTAACGCCGTGTTCGGAGGGAAAAATTATCAGGATATTCCGAGCCAACATTTAGGAGAGGTCATTCAGCATTCCCAGAAACAACCCCGCGAATTCGTATCGCACACGATCACCGTAAAGCCGGATACATTGTTGGCTTCATTGATCGGAGGTGGGCGTATAGCTGTAAATTCTATTCATCATCAAGGGGTATGGGAGGTTGCTCCGGGATTTATCGAGAGCGCAGTTGCACCCGATGGTATTAATGAAGGCATGGAGTCTAAAACAGCGTCGATTTTTAGTGTGCAGTGGCATCCTGAAGGTTTGGTGTGTGCCGGCAATAAGAAGATGTTGAATTTGTTTGTTCATTTGGTTAAAGAGGCGGAAATATATGCTCGAGCGAAAAATTTTCATCTTCGACATGTCTCATTGGATTCTCATTGTGATACTCTTATGTTTTTCCCTGAAAAGATAGATATTGGGGTTAGGGATACACGCTTGAAGGTCGATTTGTCTAAAATGAGAGACGGACAGATCGATGCGGAATGTATGGTGGCTTATTTGCCTCAGAAGGAACGGGATGATGTTGCTCTTGAAGCTGCTACCCGAAAGGCTGATGCTATATTGAATGAATTGAAACGCCAGATTTCCGTACATCAGGATAGGGTCGGACAGGCATTTTCAAGAAAAGATCTTATCGAGTTGAAACAAGCTGGGAAGAAGGCTATTTTCTTAGGGATTGAAAATGGGTATGCTATCGGAAAAGATATTTCTAATTTGTCTCGTTACCGGGATATGGGAGTCGTATATATGACCTTGTGTCATAATGGGAATAATGATATTTGCGATTCTGCCAGTGGTGTATCCGAGCATGATGGATTGAGCGATTTTGGCAAGGATGTGGTGAGAGAGATGAACCGGATAGGGATGATGGTAGATCTTTCTCATGCTTCGGAAAAATCTTTTTATGATGCATTGGAGGTGAGTTCAGCTCCGATTATAGCATCGCATTCATCATGTCGTGCCATTTGTGACCATCGGCGAAATTTGACAGATGAGCAGATAATCGCTTTAGCTCGTCATGGAGGAGTTATCCAGATTTGTTTGTATTTGAATTTTCTTACTTCGAAGGAGAATGCTGATGTGAAATGTATTGTAGAGCATATCAACCATGTCGTAAAACTGGTGGGGGTGGATTATGTCGGTATTGGCTCTGACTTTGACGGAGGAGGGGGAATTCCGGGATGTGATGCCGCAAATGAGTTGATAAATATTACTAAAGAATTGATTCGACAGGGGTATTCGGAAAGCGATCTTGCAAAAATATGGGGAGGGAACTTCTTGCGCGTGATGGATCAGGTGCAACAGGTTTGTTGATCTTACCCCTTAGAAAGTGTAAACAAACGATCGTTTTAGAGCCTGTCGTAAATTTTACCCGGGTCGGGTTTAAGATTTTCTTTCGAGGATGTTTTGTTGTTTTTAGGAGGATGTAGCGGGCTATCTGATGAGAGAAAACGGGGAAAAAGACCGGAAGAAAACGCAAAGATGACCTGATAGTATTTTTTTATTGGAAAATTTAGACAGGCTCTTACTGTATTCGTAGAAAAATCCTGTATCTTTACAAGGTTTTCTTGCTTATGAAAGACGCTGTCTGTTTTAAAAAGAAATAAGATGTCTATAAATATGTTTAACCGAAAACGAATGTTCGTTCCTCTTCTTTGTATAGCGGGACTATTGTTGTTTCAATTGCTTTCTTGTAAAAATAAAACTGTTTCGTCATCTGTTCAAGAGAGTGTCCCTGTTGTCGATGTCCCTGTTTTTAATGCAGATAGTGCGTATTCATATATGCAAAAGCAAGTAGATTTCGGGTATCGAATACCCAATACTCCGGAACATTTGGCTACGGCTTCTTATCTGGCTTCGGAATTGAACCGTCATGGTGCAGAGGTACAGGTGCAGGATGCAGATGTGGTTGCTTTTGACGGGACTGTATTGCATGCGAAAAATATAATAGGTATTTTCAGTCCTGAGAAAAGTGATCGAGTATTACTGTTCGCACATTGGGATAGTCGTCCTTTTGCCGATAATGATCCGGATGAGGCGAACCATCGGAAGCCTGTATTAGGGGCTAACGATGGGGCTAGCGGAGTGGGAACTTTGCTTGAAATTGCGCGACAGATCGGAATGAAGTCTCCTCAAGTGGGTGTAGATATTATCTTTTTCGATGCAGAAGATTACGGTCAACCCTATTTTTCGACTCATTCTGAGACAGAAGATTCTTGGGCGTTAGGTACTCAATATTGGGTGCGTCGCCCGCATCATCCCGGTTATCGAGCACGTTTTGGAATTTTATTGGATATGGTAGGCGGGGAAAATGCTGTTTTTGCTCGAGAAAAAGCTTCATTACAGTATGCTCCGGGAATTGTGGATAAAGTTTGGAAGAAAGCGCAGTCTTTAGGTTATGGGAAATATTTTTCCGATAATGAAGGAGGTTATATTATTGATGATCATGTGTATGTCAATAAAATGGGTATTCCGAGTATCGATATAATACAATATGATGCGTCTTCTGATTCGGGATTTAATCCGCAGTGGCATACGGTAGATGATACGATGGAACACATTGATAAGGAGACTTTGAAAGCTGTCGGGCAAACCGTATTGGCGGTTATATATAATGAATAAATTAATGAACGGGATATGAAAACTATAAATGAATTACAGGATGAAATTGTAGAAGAATTTTCTGTTTTTGACGATTGGATGGACAAGTATGCCTTGTTGATCGAGTTGGGAAACTCTTTGAAACCTTTGGATGAAAAATATAAAACTGAGAATAATTTGATTGAGGGTTGTCAAAGTCGTGTGTGGTTGCAAGCTGATTATAAAGATGGAAAAGTTTTTTTTCAAGGAGAAAGTGATGCTGTGATTGTGAAAGGGTTGGTTTCATTGCTTATCAGTGTTCTTTCGGGTCATACTCCGGATGAGATTTTGAATTCGGAATTATACTTTATCGAAAAAATCGGTTTGAAAGAACATTTGTCTCCGACCCGTTCGAACGGATTATTATCTATGGTGAAGCAAATGCATCTTTATGCGTTGGCTTTTAAAGTCAAGAATGAGAAATAACTACTTAAATAATTATTTAACTACAAATCTTACATTATGTTTAAAAAACACCCTAAAGGATTGATTGCCGCGGCTCTTGCCAATATGGGAGAACGTTTTGGCTTTTATATTATGATGGCAATTCTGACATTGTTTATTTCTGCAAAGTTCGGATTGTCTGAGACTACGACCGGATATATTTATTCTGCGTTTTATGCTTCGATCTATATACTTGCATTGGTGGGAGGAGTGATTGCTGATAAGACAAAGAATTTTAAGGGAACGATTCTTGCCGGTTTGATTATGATGGCTATTGGCTACCTTATTATCGCTATTCCTACTCCGACTCCTGTCCCGAGTTTAGGGCTTTATTTGGCGCTTACATGTTTCGGATTATTGGTAATTGCTTTCGGGAATGGTCTGTTTAAAGGAAATTTGCAAGCATTGGTCGGCCAGATGTATGATAATCCGAAATATTCGAGTTTGCGTGATTCGGGATTCCAGATTTTCTATATGTTTATCAATATCGGGGGATTTTTTGCTCCGTGGATTGCGATCGGTGTGAGGAACTGGTGGTTGAAAGTAAACCATTTTGATTATGATGCATCGTTGCCCGAACTTTGTCATCAGTATTTAGAGCAAGGGGGCGATATGCCTGCACAGGCTATGGACAATTTGAGTACTTTAGCTAATAATGTTTGTCTGGATGGTACGCAGGTAACAGATATAAATGTATTTGTGAATAGTTATCTGGATGTATTTAACCGGGGATTTCAATATGCTTTTATGGCAGCAATCGTGGCTATGTTGATTTCTTTGGTTATTTATGTGGTGAATAAGAATCGTTTCCCAGATCCGGCTAAAAAAGAGAACAATAATGCCGATACAGTTTCTGCGGTGAGTAGAGAAGAGATAAAAATGAGTGCCATAGAAATAAAACAGCGTATTTATGCTCTGTTTGCTGTGTTCGGTGTGGTTATATTCTTTTGGTTGTCTTTTCATCAGAATGGGTATTCGTTGACTTATTTTGCCCGGGATTATGTGGACTTGAGCGTAATAAATATTAATTTAGGGTTTACTCAAATTAAGGGAGCGGAAATATTTCAATGTGTTAATCCGTTTTTTGTTGTAGCTCTTACTCCGTTGATTATGTGGTTTTTCGGGATGTTGAAGGCAAAAGGGAAAGAACCTTCTACTCCGATGAAGATCGCTATCGGTATGGGTATAGCAGCATTGGCGTATGTCTTTTTGATGGTATTCTCTTTGACTTTGCCGGCAAAGGATGCTTTAAGTTCAATGACTACTGCAGAAATTGACGCAATTCGGGTGACACCTTGGATTATGATCGGTTTGTATTTTATTCTTACTGTGGCAGAGTTGTTTATTTCTCCGCTTGGATTGTCTTTCGTATCGAAAGTTGCGCCTCCCCATTTGCAGGGATTGATGCAGGGATGTTGGCTTGCTGCGACAGCAGTAGGCAATTCTTTACTGTTCATCGGGGGTATTTTATATACAACTGTGCCGATTTGGGCTTGTTGGCTGGTGTTTGTGGGTGCGACCGCCGCATCAATGATTGTGATGCTTTCTATGGTGAAATGGTTGGAACGTGTAGCTAATTAGTAATATAATTAATGTGATTTTATGATTGAGCATTGAGGTATTTCTTGATAAGAGATGCTCTTTGCTCAATTGTTTTTATTGAAGTTGGCATGAGAATTTCCGGAGAGTTATGGATAGGTAAACCGGCGGGAGAGATAATACAAGGGAAGAATAGTTTTGATATTATCCGGTATTTTTTGTCTTTTGCCGTATTGGTCGGTCATTTTAGGGTGATCACCGGGATTCCGTATTATTTCCCGATGAGTTCTGTGGATGCGGTACATGGATTTTTTATTTTAAGCGGTTTTCTTGTTTTTTATAGTTATATGCGTAATACCGATATTCGTCATTATATAGAAAGACGTTCTCGTCGGATATTACCGCCTTATGTGTTTATCGTTACTCTGTGCTGGGTGGGTGGAGTGCTGGTTTCTACTTTTTCTGTGAAGGAATATTTTTTCTCGACTCAGTTGTGGAAATATATATTGGCAAATTATTCTTTTCTTAATTTTATAGAACCTGCGTTGCCCGGATGCTTTCATGGTGGAGCTGTAAATAGTTCGTTGTGGACAATGAAAGTAGAAATTTTGTTATATATAACAGTGCCGGTTGTATATTATTTGATGAAAAAATTTCGGACTTTTCCTGTTTTTATTGCCATATTTATATTTTCTACATTGTATAATGAATTATTTTATTATTTGAATGAGAAAACGGGAAATGAAATATTCGGTATTTTGAAAAGACAGGTGGGCGGACAACTCCTATATTTTTATTCCGGTACATTGGTTTTGCTGTGTTTTGATTATTTTCGGAGATATATTAAGTTCTTGTTTCCGATTGCCGTATTGGTTTGCTATTTTAGATATGATATACCTTTATTGATATATATTGAACCGTTGGCATTTGCTGTCGTACTTATCGGGTGTGCGTATTATATAAAATGGTTTGTTTTTATGCGTAATTTCGGGAATGTGGCATACGGAATTTATTTGTTCCATTTCCCGGTTATTCGACTGTCTGTGTGGTTGGGTATTAATGAAAAAAGTCATATTCTTTGTTTTGCTTTTTGCGTTGCGGGCACGTTGCTTCTTTCTGTTTTATCGTGGCTTTTGCTGGAGAAGCCAATCCTTTCTAATCGAATGTTTTCTTTTAAATAGCTTTATGTTTCTAAGAACCTGTCTAAGTTTTGCTCGGGTTCAGAACAGTTCGAGCTGTCGTTCGAGAAGCTGGAAGGTCATTCGGTGATAAGGTGTAGTTCCGAATTCCCGGATTGCAGTTCGATGAGCTTTGGTAGGATAACCTTTGTTTTTGTCCCAGTTATATTGTGGATATTGTTCATGAAGGACATTCATATAATCGTCTCGATATGTTTTTGCCAACACGGATGCAGCTGCGATCGAGAGAAAACGTCCGTCTCCTTTTATTTCGCAGCTATGCGGAATATCGGGGTATGGTTTGAACCGATTGCCATCGATTAAAAGATATTCGGGGCGTACCGTTAATTTTTTGATGGCACGGTGCATTGCAAGGAAGGATGCGTTCAGGATGTTTATTTTGTCTATTTCTTCCGGTGATACGTAGCCTACAGCCCAAGCGATAGCTTCTTTTTCTATTAGAGGACGAAGTTCATATCGTTGTTTTTCCGTTAGTTTTTTTGAGTCATTCAGTGCTTCGCAAATGAAATCGGATGGTAAAATGACTGCAGCAGCATATACCGCACCGGCTAAGCAACCGCGACCGGCTTCATCGCATCCGGCTTCGATAACATTCTTATTTTTATATTGTAATAACATAGTTTATATTATTATTTCGATATTGAGTTTGATAAACCATTGTCCGTTTTCTTTCTCGACAAATCCGAATTTATGTGTTTTGCTATCTCCGATAGATAGTTTTGCGTTTTGATAAAGATATTTGTCAAATTCAGTTCGTTTTGTTGAATCGAGTAGTCCGATTTCTCCGCGTGTGTCGATTATGGCAAATGTCCGAGTATGTCCGTATCCTCGATAGCGTTTTGTCGATCGTAAGCCTGTGGCTAAGGCATATAAGAATTGTTGTACTTTATATTCGTAAAAATTGTTTTTGAGAATTAATTCCTCTTTTATTTTATAAGGATTGGCATTTTTTATTTCGGTTATTATTTCAGGAATAGTAGATAGTCCGGTTGTATAGAATATTCGCGTTATTTCTGCAAGTAATTTTGGGAAATGCAGGTCTATCATGCATAAATTTTCTAAAAAGAATTTATTTTCAGTTGTTGTATATTTTAATTTTCCTCCCAGTCTATAAATCTCTGCAAGTCGTTGTTGTACTCCCTGATCTCCGTCAATCCTGTTGATGCGGTTGCTTTCAGGATTAGAGAATTTGACATTCAGAATGTCGTATTTCAGATTGTTTGCCCGGTTAGCCGGTAATATGTTCCATTTTGATTTTATGCAAATAGTAATTTCTTGGCGTTGAGGGATCTCTTTCTCCGGATCAAAATAAATAATAGAGAAGTCACTTTTGTCATCTGCTGTGCTCTGAAACCATGTATAATGGAGGGTTTCGAGAATGGGGTCACAGTTTGAAACGGAATAGTCGCTTTCTTTTGGTGCCTGTAAAGTTGAAAGAATTTCTGCAGCGGCATTTTTACATTTTGTACGAGGTATCTTTTGAGTCTCTTCACCCCGTCTGACTAAGACTTCTGTCGGTGTCAGTTGATATGTTATTTTTCCGCATTCATCGTTTCTTATAAGTTTTGAAACCGGATAGAAAGAGTATTCGTTTTGAAAATTATCTTTGTAAAAATAAATATTTCCTTCACTGATTATATGTAGTAAAGCATACGCTTTAACCCATTCTGTTTGGTTTCCTATAAGCTGCATAAAAATAAAGTTGAGTGTTCATGAACAAAAGTACGAGATATTTTGTTTATCTTGTACTTCGTGAGAAAAAAATAGAAGTTTGCCGATCGAAAAATTGATTCGATGAGGTTTGGTTGATTTTATGTAATTTGTTGTGTTGTTATTTAGTTTGATTTAAAGTTGGAAGATTGAGGATGATTCTGTATGGGATTATCCTCTTTTCTTTATAATGTACAGATTTTTTCTCGTTATTTTTATTTTCGAGTTTTTGATGTGTTTATCAGAAAGAGTGTGAAGTTGCGAGTATTTTATTTTCTTTTTATTTGGTTTCTAATGATTTAGTAATTATCTTTGCATCGTTTTTGATGGTAAAATAGGCCGATACACTTATGTAACTATTTGGTAGACAGGGTGTAATGGCTGTTTGGCGTCTTTTACGTAGAAATAAAAAATTGCGATTTATAAATTTAAAGATTAAAAAAAGTTCTAAGAAATGCCTACAATTCAGCAATTAGTAAGAAAAGGACGGGTTGTTTTGGAAGACAAAAGTAAATCTCCTGCATTGGATTCATGTCCTCAAAGACGAGGAGTTTGCGTCAGGGTTTATACTACGACTCCCAAGAAACCTAACTCTGCAATGCGTAAAGTAGCGAGGGTGCGTTTGACAAATGGTAAAGAGGTGAACTCTTATATTCCGGGAGAAGGACATAATTTACAAGAGCACTCTATCGTATTGGTACGGGGTGGTCGTGTGAAAGACCTTCCGGGTGTACGTTATCACATTGTTCGCGGTACTTTAGATACTGCAGGTGTTGGTGGTCGTACGCAACGCCGTTCAAAATACGGTGCTAAGAGACCGAAACCAGGTGCTCCTGCCGCAAAAGGTAAAAAGTAATTTTGTCAAAGAGACAAAGAAGAGAAATTAAAATTAGTGTAAAACGCTAGTTTGAGTTTATTGGATAGGCTGATTAGGTTGAGTAAATAAAGCCGGCGGGCTTTGTTGAAGATGTGATAAGCAACCAAAAACAAGAACAACAATTTTTGTAAAAAATGAGAAAAGCAAAACCAAAGAAACGGGTCGTTCTTCCTGATCCGGTCTTCAGTGATGTTAAGGTTACGAAGTTTGTTAACCATTTAATGTATGATGGCAAGAAAAATGTTGCCTATACGATTTTCTATACTGCTTTGGAAAATGTAAAGACGAAGTTGTCTGATGACGAAAAATCGGCTCTTGAAATTTGGAAAAAAGCATTGGAAAATATTACTCCTCAAGTAGAGGTGAAATCTCGCCGTGTGGGTGGTGCTACATTTCAAGTTCCTACGGAAATCCGCCCCGATCGTAAAGAATCTATTTCAATGAAAAATTTAATACAGTATGCCCGTAAAAGAGGCGGTAAAACGATGGCAGACAAGTTGGCTGCGGAGATTGTTGACGCTTATAATGAACAGGGTGGAGCTTTCAAGCGGAAAGAAGATATGCACAAAATGGCCGAAGCTAACCGTGCATTCGCTCACTTTAGATTTTAATTGAAAATAAACAAGGAATACAACGATGGCAAAAGCTGATGAATTATTGAAATATACCAGAAATATTGGTATTATGGCACATATCGATGCCGGAAAGACTACGACTTCTGAACGTATTCTTTTCTATACCGGATTGACTCACAAAATCGGAGAGGTGCATGACGGGGCAGCGACAATGGACTGGATGGAGCAAGAGCAGGAACGTGGTATTACGATTACTTCTGCTGCAACTACCACCTGGTGGAATTATGCTGGAGATAAATTTAAGATAAATCTGATCGATACTCCGGGGCACGTGGATTTTACCGCAGAGGTAGAGCGTTCGCTTCGTATATTGGATGGAGCTGTTGCTGCATTTTGTGCTGTAGGTGGTGTTGAACCTCAGTCTGAAACAGTATGGCGCCAGGCTGATAAGTATAATGTTCCCCGTATCGGTTATGTGAATAAAATGGACCGTTCGGGAGCAAACTTCTTTGAAGTAGTGCGTCAATTGAAAGATGTGCTCGGTGCAAATCCTTGCCCGATTGTTATTCCTATTGGAGCGGAAGAAACATTCAAGGGATTGATCGACCTGATCACTATGAAGGCCATTTATTGGCATGATGAAACGATGGGTGCAGATTTCAGCATTGAAGAAATTCCGGCAAGTTTAAAAGAAGAGGCTGAAGAATGGCGTGAAAAGATGCTTGAGAAGGCTGCGGAATGTGATGATGCATTGATGGAAAAATTCTTTGATGATCCTGCTACGATTACGGAAGACGAAATACGTGCTGCTATCCGTAAAGGTACTTTGGCAATGCAAATCGTCCCGATGCTTTGTGGGTCTTCTTTCAAGAATAAAGGGGTTCAGACTTTGTTGAATGCCGTTTGTGCTTATTTGCCGAGTCCTGTAGATACGCCGGCTATCATTGGTCATGATCCTAATGATCCTGATAAAGAAATTGAAAGAAAACCGTCTTCGGAAGAGCCGATGTCTGCTTTGGCGTTCAAAATAGCTGTTGATCCGTATGTGGGACGTCTTTGCTTCTTCCGTGTTTATTCCGGAGAGATTCCGGCCGGATCGTATGTGTTGAATACTCGTTCGGGTAAAAAAGAACGTGTATCTCGTTTGTTCCAGATGCATTCTAATAAACAAAATCCTAAGGATGTTATCGGTTGTGGTGATATCGGTGCCGGTGTTGGCTTTAAAGATATCCGTACCGGTGATACTTTATGTGCTGAAGATGCTCCGATTGTTCTTGAGTCTATGGACTTCCCCGATCCGGTTATCGGTATTGCTGTTGAGCCTAAGACTCAAAAGGATATGGATAAACTTAGTCTCGGTTTGCAGAAATTGGCAGAAGAGGATCCAACCTTTACTGTCAAGTCCGATGAGGAAACAGGTCAGACGGTTATTAGCGGTATGGGTGAACTTCATCTTGATATTATCATTGATCGTCTGAAACGTGAGTTCAAAGTCGAATGTAATCAAGGCCGTCCTCAGGTATCTTATAAAGAAGCTATTACTCAACCGGTTGAGCTTCGTGAAGTTTATAAAAAGCAAACGGGGGGACGTGGTAAATTTGCTGATATTATCGTTCGTGTTGAACCTGCAGATCCTGATTTTGAAGGAGGTTTGCAGTTCGTCGATGAAGTGAAAGGCGGTAATATCCCAAAAGAATTCATCCCGTCTATTCAAAAAGGTTTTACTACGGCAATGAGAAACGGTGTGTTGGCCGGATATCCGCTGGATCAGTTGAAAGTTACTGTAATCGACGGATCTTTCCACCCTGTGGATTCTGACCAGTTGTCGTTTGAGGTTTGTGCTATTCAAGCGTTTAAAAAAGCGTGTGAAAAAGCAAAACCGGTATTGCTCGAACCGATTATGAAGATCGAAGTCGTGACTCCGGAAGAAAGCATGGGTGATGTGATCTCTGACTTGAACAAGCGTCGTGGTCAGGTAGAGGGAATGGAATCAAGCCGTTCAGGTGCTCGTATAGTAAAGGCAAAAGCTCCTTTGGCAGAAATGTTCGGATATGTAACATCTTTGCGTACGATTACTTCGGGACGTGCAACATCTACTATGACGTTCTCTCATTATGCAGAAGTCAGCACTGCAATTGCAAAACAAGTATTGACTGAAGCTCAAGGACGGGTAGATCTATTATAAGATAAGGATAAAATAGCAGGTTAGCGAATGACTCTTAACCTGCTATTTGACATGTTTTTTAATTTTTCAAATCAATAAAACACGAATGAGTCAAAAAATTAGAATTAAATTGAAATCTTATGATCATAACTTGGTCGATAAATCGGCTGAGAAGATCGTAAAGACTGTGAAGGCAAGCGGTGCCGTTGTAAGCGGTCCTATACCATTGCCTACACACAAACGTATTTTCACTGTAAACCGTTCGACTTTTGTCAATAAAAAGTCGAGAGAGCAATTTGAATTGTCCTCTTACAAAAGGTTGATTGATATTTACAGTTCTACTGCAAAGACTGTAGATGCATTGATGAAATTGGAATTGCCGAGTGGTGTAGAAGTAGAAATTAAAGTGTAATTTTTTAATTAAAGAGAAATGCCAGGATTATTAGGAAAAAAAATCGGAATGACATCCGTTTTCAGTGCCGATGGAAAAAATGTTCCATGCACTGTTATCGAAGTGGGTCCTTGTGTAGTTACTCAAATTAAGACTGTTGAAGTTGACGGTTATGAAGCTGTTCAGGTAGGTTTTGAAGATAAGAAAGAAAAACATACCAATAAACCAGAAATGGGACACTTCAAAAAGGCCGGAGTAACCCCCAAGAGACACTTGGCCGAGTTCAAAGGTTTTGAAACAGAATACAAATTGGGAGACGTTGTTTCTGTCGATTTGTTCGCAGAAGATGATTTTGTCGATGTAGTCGGAACTTCGAAAGGAAAAGGTTACCAAGGTGTTGTAAAACGTCATGGTTTTGGAGGTGTTGGTCAAACAACACATGGTCAGCATAATCGTTTGCGTGCTCCGGGTTCTATTGGTGCATGTTCTTATCCTGCTCGTGTGTTTAAGGGAACACGTATGGCCGGTCAAACAGGTAATGAGAGAGTAACTGTACAAAACCTGCAAGTGTTAAAGGTGATACCAGAACATAATCTTTTGATGATCAAGGGTTCTGTACCGGGATGTAAAGGTTCAATCGTAATAATAGAAAAGTAATGGAACTGAGCGTATATAACATAAAAGGTGAGGATACAGGAAAGAAGGTTACGTTGAACGATGCTGTCTTCGGCATTGACGTTAACGAACATGCCATATACCTGGATGTGAAGCAGTTCATGGCTAATAAACGTCAGGGAACTCATAAATCTAAAGAGAGAAGTGAAATCTCGGGAAGTACCCGTAAATTGAAAAAACAAAAAGGTACTGGTGGTGCTCGTTCTGGAGATATCAATTCTCCGGTAATGGTAGGCGGTGCCCGTGTTTTCGGTCCGAAACCGAGAGATTATAGCTTCAAATTGAATAAAAAAGTGAAGGCTTTGGCTCGTAAGTCGGCTTTGTCGTTGAAAGCTCAAGACAATGCTATTGTCGTAGTAGAAGACTTCTCTTTTGAAGCTCCTAAAACAAAAGAATTTGTTAGCGTTGCTAAAAACTTGCAACTTGCTGATAAAAAGTTGCTTTTAGTTTTAGCAGACCAAAATAAAAACGTATATTTGTCAGCTCGTAATGTCGTGAAGGCAAAAGTTGTAACAGTTTCTGAACTAAATACTTACAAAGTGCTTGATTGTGCAAGTCTTGTTTTGACCGAAAGTTCAGTTGCTGCTATTAATAATTTTTAATGTAAAGGAGGCGAAATAATGGCAATTATTATTAAACCGATTGTTACAGAAAAGATGACTGCTATGGCTGATAAGTTGAATCGCTATGGCTTTGCAGTTTGTCCGGATGCCAATAAACAGCAAATTAAAAAAGCTGTTGAGGAAATGTATAATGTAACAGTTGTGGATGTAAATACAATGAACCACAAAGGCAAGAAAAAAAGCCGTTACACAAAAGCTGGTTTGATCGTAGGTAAAACTGCATCATACAAAAAGGCCTTGGTTACATTGAAAGAAGGTGAATCGATTGATTTTTATAGCAATATTTAATTAAAAAATGGCAGTACGTAAATTAAAGCCCACAACACCGGGGCAGAGACACAAAATTATTGGTGCATTTGATAAAATCACTGCTAGTGCGCCAGAAAAGTCTCTTGTAGTTGGTTTCAGAAAATCGGGTGGACGTAACAACGAAGGTCATCTTACGATGCGTTATATCGGTGGCGGACACAAACGGAAGTACAGGATTATCGATTTCAAGAGAAATAAAGACGGTGTACCGGCAACTGTAAAAAGTATTGAATACGATCCGAATCGTTCGTCTCGTATTGCATTGCTTTATTATGTTGACGGTGAAAAACGCTACATTATTGCACCTAATGGTCTTGAAGTAGGCGCGACGGTTATGTCAGGTGATACTGCAGCACCCGAAGTAGGAAATGCTTTGCCTTTGCAAAATATTCCTATCGGTACTGTAATTCACAACATCGAACTTCGTCCGGGTCAAGGAGCTGCATTGGTTCGTTCGGCCGGCGTTTTCGCTCAGTTGACTTCGCGAGAAGGAAAGTATGCAATTATCAAATTACCTTCTGGAGAGACGAGAAAGATCCTCTCTACATGTAAGGCTACGATTGGTAGTGTAGGTAACTCAGACCATGCATTGGAAAGATCAGGTAAAGCCGGTCGTTCTCGCTGGTTGGGTCGTCGTCCTCGTAACCGAGGTGTTTCTATGAACCCTGTCGATCACCCGATGGGTGGTGGTGAAGGTCGTTCATCAGGAGGACATCCGAGATCACGTAAAGGCTTATATGCAAAGGGCCTGAAGACGAGAGCTCCGAAGAAGCACTCTTCAAAGTATATTATTGAAAGAAGGAAAAAGTAATCTGATTAATTAAGCAACTATGAGTCGTTCGTTGAAAAAAGGCCCATATATCAGTGTGAAACTGGAAAAGAAAGTTTCGGCTATGGAAGAATCCGGCAAAAAGTCTGTTATCAAGACTTGGTCGAGAGCTTCTATGATTTCTCCGGATTTTGTAGGACATACTTTCGCAGTTCACAATGGTAATAAATTTATTCCCGTGTATGTTACTGAAAACATGGTAGGACACAAGTTGGGTGAGTTTGCACCTACTCGTAATTTCCGTGGTCATGGTGGTAACAAAAAGAAATAAGGGTCAGTCGGGAATTTGAGAATTTCAAATAAAAAACAGAATTAAAAAATGGGTGCAAGAAAAAAAATATCAGCCGATAAAAGAAAAGAAGCCCTGAAAACAAAGTACTTTGCCAAATTGAACAATGTACCTACTTCGCCCCGTAAAATGCGTTTGGTAGCAGATATGGTTAGAGGTATGGAAGCATTTAAGGCTTTAGGAGTACTGAAATTTTCTTCTAAAGAAGCTTCTGCAAGACTGGAAAAATTATTGCGTTCTGCTATTGCTAACTGGGAACAGAAGAATGAACGCAAAGCTGAAAGCGGAGAGCTTTACATTTCAGAAATCTACGTGGATTCTGCTGCAATGCTGAAAAGACTTCGTCCTGCTCCTCAAGGTAGAGGATACAGAATTCGTAAGCGTTCGAACCACGTAACTTTGTTTGTTGACACAATGAGTAAAAACGATAACCAAATTTAAGCAGGATGGGACAGAAAGTAAATCCGATAAGTAACCGTTTAGGAATCATCCGTGGATGGGATTCTAACTGGTATGGCGGCAAAAATTATGGAGATACGTTGTTGGAAGACAGCAAAATCCGTAAATATTTGAATGCCCGTCTTGCAAAAGCAAGTGTATCACGTATTGTGATAGAGCGTACATTGAAATTGATCACTATAACCGTGTGCACAGCACGTCCGGGTATTATTATCGGTAAAGGCGGCCAGGAAGTTGATAAACTGAAAGAAGAGCTGAAAAAAATTACCGATAAAGATGTTCAGATCAATATCTATGAAGTAAAGAGACCTGAATTGGACGCAACGATCGTTGCTAGTAACATCGCTCGCCAGATAGAAGGCAAGATCGCTTACCGTCGTGCCGTTAAAATGGCTATTGCCTCTACTATGCGTATGGGTGCAGAAGGTATCAAAGTTCAAGTTTCCGGCCGTTTGAACGGAGCAGAAATGGCGCGTTCCGAGATGTATAAAGAAGGACGTACTCCTTTGCATACATTGCGTGCCGATATCGATTATGCTTTGGTAGAAGCTCTCACTAAAGTGGGGCTGATCGGTGTCAAGGTTTGGATTTGCCGTGGCGAAATTTACGGTAAGAAAGATCTCGCTCCTTCATTTACCAGCTCGAAAGAGACTCGTGGTAATAATGGCGGTGGCATGGGGGCTAAAAAAGGCTTCAAAAAACAAAAAAGTAATCGTTAAACGAATTGAATTAACAGAAGATGTTACAACCGAAGAAGACAAAATTCAGAAGACAACAGAAAGGGCGTATGAAAGGTTACGCTCAGCGAGGTAATCAGTTGGCCTTCGGTTCCTTTGGTATAAAATGTTTGCAATCAAAATGGATAACCGGTCGTCAGATAGAAGCTGCACGTATTGCTGTTACCCGTTATATGCAACGTCAAGGTCAAATCTGGATCAGGATATTCCCAGATAAACCTATTACCAAGAAACCGGCTGAGGTGCGTATGGGTAAAGGTAAAGGTTCGCCCGAAGGTTTCGTGGCTCCTGTAACCCCAGGAAGAATCCTTATCGAAGTTGAAGGAGTACCTTTTGATGTTGCTAAAGAAGCATTGCGTTTGGCAGCACAAAAGCTTCCTGTGACTACGAAGTTTATTGTTCGTCGTGACTACGATGCTAATCAAAATGCGTAATTAAGTTATGAAAATTGCAGAAATTAGAGAATTAAGTACCAAGGAATTGGTAGAAAGAATCGAAGCGGAAGCTGTGGCTTTGAACCGTATGGAGATTAATCACAGTATTTCTCCTTTGGATAATCCTGCACAAATAAAACTTACTCGCAGGATGATTGCGCGCATGAAAGGTGAGTTGCGCCAGAGAGAACTTAACAAACAATAACCAATTGAGCCTGATGGAAACAAGAAACTTAAGAAAAGAAAGAGTCGGGGTGGTTACCAGTAACAAAATGGATAAAACCATTACTGTTGCCGTTAAATGGAAAGAAAAACACCCTATTTATGGTAAATTCGTGAATAAAACGAAAAAATACCATGCTCATGACGAAAAGAACGAGTGCAACATTGGTGATACTGTGAAGTTGATGGAAACTCGCCCTTTGAGCAAAATGAAAAGATGGAGATTAGTTGAAATAATCGAAAGAGCTAAGTAATTATGATACAACAAGAGTCAAGACTTACAGTCGCAGATAACAGCGGCGCTAAAGAAGCACTTTGTATCCGTGTATTGGGAGGAACAGGAAGACGGTATGCATCAGTAGGTGATATTATCGTTGTTGCTATTAAAAGCGTAGTTCCTTCGAGTGACATTAAGAAAGGTGCCGTATCTAAAGCAGTTATCGTGCGTACTAAGAAGGAGATCCGTCGTCAAGATGGTTCTTATATTCGTTTCGACGATAACGCGTGTGTATTGTTGAATGGGGCTGGTGAAATCAGAGGTAGCCGTATTTTCGGACCGGTGGCGAGAGAATTGCGTGCAACCAATATGAAAATCGTTTCGTTAGCACCTGAAGTACTTTAATAGTATAAAAAAGAGAATTAATGAGTAAATTACACATTAAAAAAGGCGATACAGTGTACGTTAATGCCGGTGAAGACAAGGGTAAAACCGGTCGGGTATTGCGCGTTCTTGTGAAAGAAAACCGTGCTGTCGTAGAAGGTATCAATATGGTGTCGAAGCATACCAAGCCTAATGCCAAGAATCCTCAGGGAGGTATAGTGAAAATGGAAGCCCCCATTCATATTTCAAATTTGAACTTACTTGATCCGAAGAGCAATAAAGCGACTCGTATCGGTCGTCGGGTAAACGAAGCGGGTGTTTTAGTGCGTTATTCTAAAAAATCAGGAGAGGAGATTAAGTAATGAGCAATACAGCAAATCTTAAAAACGATTATAAAGAAAGAATCGTCCCCATTTTGATGAAGGATTTCAATTACAGTTCTGTTATGCAGGTTCCGGTTTTGAAAAAAATCGTGATTAACCAAGGTTTGGGACAGGCTGTCGCTGATAAGAAAATCATTGAAACTGCAATTGCCGAATTGACTGCAATTACGGGACAGAAGGCTGTGGCTACTCTTTCTCGCAAAGATATCTCGAATTTTAAATTGCGTAAAAAAATGCCTATCGGAGTGATGGTTACTTTGCGCCGTGAGAAGATGTACGAATTCTTGGAACGTCTCGTTCGTGTGGCTTTACCTCGTATTCGTGACTTTAAAGGTATTGAAGGGAAACTCGATGGAAGAGGTAATTATACACTCGGAATTCAGGAACAAATCATTTTCCCTGAAATAAATATCGATAGTATTAGCAAAATTTTGGGAATGAATATTACCTTTGTAACTTCTGCTCAAACAGATGAAGAAGGTTATGCTTTGTTGAAAGAATTTGGCTTACCTTTTAAAAACGCAAAAAAGAACTAATATATGGCAAAAGAATCAATGAAGGCCCGTGAAGTGAAGAGAGCTAAACTGGTTGCCAAATATGCTGCAAAGAAGGCTCAGCTTAAGGCTGAGGGCAACTATGAAGCGCTTCAGTTACTGCCTAAAAATGCTTCTCGCGTACGTTTACATAATCGTTGCAAATTGACAGGGCGTCCGAAAGGATATATCCGTCAGTTTGGAATTTCTCGTATTCAGTTCCGTGAAATGGCATCGGCAGGTTTAATTCCGGGAGTTAAGAAAGCAAGCTGGTAATTATTTTTTTAGTGTTAAATATTGTCCGGATGTCCGGATCAATTTAAACAATCATTTTTATGACAGATCCAATAGCAGATTATCTTACAAGATTGAGAAATGCGATTAAGGCTCAGCACAGAGTTGTTGAAGTTCCTGCCTCAAACTTGAAAAAAGAAATCACGAAAATCCTTTTTGATAAAGGTTACATTCTTAATTATAAGTTTGTAGAAGATGGTCCTCAAGGTTCGATTAAGATAGCTTTGAAATATGACCCGGTAAATAAAGTAAACGCAATCAAGAAGCTCGTTCGAGTTTCTACTCCCGGTTTGCGTCAGTACACAGGTTATAAAGATATGCCCCGCGTATTGAACGGTTTGGGTATAGCAATTCTTTCTACCTCTAAAGGTGTAATGACAGATAAAGAAGCCAGAGAGTTGATGATTGGTGGTGAAGTAATGTGTTATATCTATTAAAGAAGGAGGTTTATTATGTCAAGAATAGGAAAATTGCCCATAAATATACCTTCAGGTGTAACAGTTACTGTTAACGGAGATCAAGTTAATGTTAAGGGCCCGAAAGGAGAATTGTCACAAGTTATTACCGGTGGTATTACTGTAACAACAGTCGACGGAAATGTCGTTGTCAGCAGACCTAGCGATGATAAAGAACACCGAGCTTTACACGGATTGTATCGTGCTTTGATCCACAATATGGTAGTGGGTGTATCGGAAGGATACAAAAAAGAGTTGGAATTGGTAGGTGTGGGTTACCGTGCTGCCAATAATGGTCAGGTTCTTGACCTGTCATTAGGTTACTCTCATAATATTTATTTGAAATTACCGAAAGAGATCAAAATTGAGACTAAGTCTGAGAGAAATAAAAACCCGTTGATCATTCTCGAATCTTGCGATAAACAGCTGATCGGACAAGTATGTTCTAAGATCCGTTCTTTCCGCAAGCCTGAACCTTATAAGGGTAAAGGTATTAAATTCGTTGGTGAGGTAATTCGTAGAAAATCGGGTAAATCGGCTGGTGCTAAATAATTCACGTAAATTGGTATTATCATGACAACGAAGATAGAAAGAAGAATAAAAATTAAAACCCGCATACGTGGTAAAATTTCAGGTACAGCTGAATGTCCTCGTATGACAGTCTTTAGAAGTAATAAACAAATATATGTGCAACTTATCGATGACTTGGCTGGTAAGACAATAGTTTCGGCTTCTTCAAGAGGTCTTGAAGGTGGAGCCAAGAAAGAATTGGCTGCGCAAGTTGGTCAGCTGATCGCTAAGAAAGCACAAGAAGCAGGTGTTACTTCAGTCGTATTTGATCGTAACGGTTACCTGTATCATGGACGAGTTAAAGAGTTAGCAGATGCTGCACGTAACGGTGGACTTAAATTTTAATGAACATGACAGGAAAAAATAATAGAGTAAAGTCAACTAACGACTTAGAGTTGAAAGACAGATTGGTTGCTATCAACCGTGTGACAAAGGTTACAAAAGGTGGACGTACCTTCAGTTTCTCTGCTATTGTTGTAGTAGGTAATGAAGACGGTATCGTTGGTTGGGGGCTAGGAAAGGCCAGTGAAGTAACTGCTGCTATTGCTAAAGGGGTAGAAGCTGCAAAGAAGAACTTAATTCAAGTTCCTGTTCGTAAGGGAACTATTCCTCATGAACAGTTAGCCAAGTTCAGTGGTGCATTAGTATATTTGAAACCTGCATCTCATGGTACTGGAGTGAAAGCCGGTGGTGCTATGCGTGCCGTACTTGAGAGTGTTGGTATTACCGACGTGCTTGCTAAATCAAAAGGCTCTTCAAATCCTCATAACTTGGTAAAAGCTACTATGGCTGCTTTGAGTGAATTAAGAGATGCTTGTACTGTAGCTCAAAATAGAGGTGTATCATTAGAAAAAGTGTTTAAAGGTTAATTTGGAGGTTGGATAATGGAAACTATCAAAATTAAACAAGTAAAAAGTAGAATTAAATGTCCTGCTGTTCAGAAAAGAACACTTGATGCACTGGGATTGAAAAAACTCAATCATGTTGTTGAACATACTGCGACTCCCCAAATATTGGGAATGGTAGCAAAAGTGAAACATTTGGTTGTAGTAGAATAATTCATAGATTGATAAAAAATTAGCAATATGAACTTGAGTAATTTAAAACCTGCAGAAGGTTCTACAAAAACAAGAAAAAGAATTGGTCGTGGACCGGGTTCTGGTTTAGGTGGAACTTCTACAAGAGGTCATAAAGGTGCCAAATCAAGATCGGGATATAAAAAGAAAATCGGTTTTGAGGGTGGACAAATGCCATTACAACGTCGTGTCCCCAAATTTGGTTTTAAGAACATTAACCGTGTAGAATATAAAGCTATCAATCTTGAGACTCTTCAAGCTTTGGCTGAGGCTAAAAAGTTGGAGAAAATCGGAATCGAAGCTTTGGTTGAAGCCGGTTTTATTTCAGAAAATCAATTGGTTAAAATTCTTGGTAAAGGAGCAATTTCTGCAAAATTAGAGGTCGAAGCTCACGCTTTCTCTAAGTCAGCTGAAGCTGCTATTGTTGCCGTAGGTGGAACCGTAGTTAAACTCTAATCTCATGAGAGCAATAGAAACTATAAAAAACATATGGAAGATTGAGGATCTGAGGAATCGGATTCTCACTACCATTTTATTGGTTATGGTATACCGTGCGGGTACTTATGTGGTATTGCCGGGTATCGATCCGCAGTTCTTAACGCAGTTACAAGCCCAGACAAGAGGTGGCCTTATGGCATTGTTGGATATGTTTTCCGGAGGAGCATTTTCTAATGCTTCTATATTTGCCTTAGGTATTATGCCTTATATCTCGGCGTCTATTGTAATACAGTTATTGGGTATGGCTTTACCCCATTTCCAGAAACTTCAGAGAGAAGGAGAAAGTGGACGTCGTAAGTTGAACCAGTACACTCGTTATTTGACAGTAGCTATCCTTTTGATACAAGGGCCGTCTTATTTGGTTAATCTTCGGGTACAAATGGCCGGTGCTTTTCCTGCGGACTTTTTCTTTATAGTTTCTTCTACAATCATTCTTGCCGCTGGCAGTATGTTTATAATGTGGCTGGGTGAACGTATTACAGATAAAGGTATCGGTAATGGTATTTCATTTATCATTTTGGTCGGAATTATAGCACGCCTTCCACAAGCTCTTACGCAAGAATTTATCATGCGTACAGCTACAACTTCAGGAGGTCTGGTGATGTTCTTGGCCGAAATCGTTTTCCTTTTATTCGTGATTTCAGCATCTATCCTGTTAGTACAAGGTACTCGTAAAGTTCCTGTACAGTATGCAAAACGTGTGGTGGGAAATAAACAATATGGGGGTGCAAGACAGTACATTCCTTTGAAAGTTAATACTGCAGGTGTTATGCCTATTATTTTTGCACAGGCTATCATGTTTATACCTATAACTTTGGTAGGATTTTCTACTTCGAATGCGACTAGTGCATTCATGCGTTCTTTCATGACGAACACAGGATTTTGGTATAATTTCGTGTTTGCGTTTTTAATTATAGTGTTTACATATTTCTATACTGCTATCACGGTGCAGCCGAATCAGATGGCAGAAGATATGAAGCGTAATAACGGATTTATTCCGGGAGTTAAACCGGGAAAAAGAACCGCAGAATACTTAGACTCTATTATGTCTCGTATTACATTACCAGGTTCTATCTTTTTAGCAATTGTTGCTATTATGCCGGCTTTTGCTCAGATTATCGGAATCAGTGCTGAATTCTCTCAATTCTTTGGGGGTACTTCTTTGCTTATCCTTGTTGGTGTCGTTCTCGATACTTTGCAACAAATTGAAAGTCATTTAATGATGCGTCATTATGATGGACTTTTGAAATCGGGTAAGATTAAAGGTCGTTCGGGCTCGATTGCCGCATATTAAAGATTAGGAGTTTAAGACTAAAAATGATTTATCTTAAAACAGACGAAGAAATAGAGTTGTTGCGTGAAAGTAATCTCTTGGTAGGAATGACATTGGGTGAATTGGCTAAATGGATTGCTCCGGGGATTACAACGCTGAAACTCGATAAGATTGCAGAAGAATTTATTCGTGATCATGGTGCTGTTCCCGGTTTTTTGGGGTACGGTGGTTTCCCGAATACGTTATGTGTTTCTGTTAATGAACAGATTGTTCACGGCATTCCGTCGAATTATGAACTTAAAGACGGGGATATCGTTTCTATAGATTGTGGAACGGTTAAAAACGGATTTAACGGAGATTCTGCTTATACTTTCTGTGTGGGGGAGGTCGCTTATGATGTGAGACGTTTATTAAAAACGACTAAAGAGTCTCTTTATTTAGGAATAGAGCAAGCTGTCGAAGGTAAACGAGTCGGAGATATAAGTAATGCTGTGCAGACATATTGTGAGAAGAAGGGGTATTCGGTTGTCAGAGAGCTTTGTGGGCATGGTGTCGGAAAGCGTCTGCATGAAGATCCTGAAGTTCCTAATTATGGTCGTCGAGGATGTGGTCCTCTGTTAAAGAACGGTATGGTTATTGCTATTGAGCCGATGATAAATCTTGGATCGCGCAATATTGTTATCGAAAGAGATGGATGGACTACTCGTACACGTGACAGAAAACCTTCGGCTCATTTCGAGCATACGGTTGCTGTTCGGGAAGGGAAAGCAGATATTCTGTCGTCTTTTAAATATATCGAAGAAGTTTTAGGCGAAAAATCAATTTAAATTAATATATGGCAAAACAGGCAGCAATAGAACAAGATGGAGTAATTGTAGAGGCATTGTCGAATGCAATGTTCAGAGTAGAACTGGAAAACGGACATGAAATTACGGCTCACATCTCAGGGAAAATGAGAATGCATTATATAAAAATCCTTCCCGGAGATAAGGTAAGAGTAGAAATGTCGCCCTATGATTTGTCAAAAGGAAGAATTGCTTTTAGATATAAATAATACAAATAGATATGAAAGTAAGAGCATCATTGAAAAAGCGTACGCCAGATTGCAAGATCGTAAGAAGAAATGGCCGCTTGTATATTATTAACAAGAAAAATCCTAAGTATAAACAACGTCAAGGATAATTTATTATTTTTGCAAAATAATTTTTCTATTATATGGCTATAAGAATAGTTGGAGTAGACTTGCCGCAAAATAAAAGAGGCGAAATCGCGTTGACCTATATTTATGGGATAGGTCGTAGCGCGTCAAATACCATTTTGTCAAAAGCCGGTATTGATAAAGATATCAAAGTTAAAGATTGGACTGATGAACAGTCGGCTAAGGTTCGTGAAATTATCGGAGCTGAGTACAAAGTTGAAGGAGATCTTCGTTCTGAAGTACAATTGAACATTAAGCGTCTTATGGATATCGGATGCTATCGTGGTATTCGTCATCGTAACGGCTTGCCTGTGAGAGGTCAAAGTACAAAAAATAATGCCCGTACACGTAAGGGTAGAAAGAAAACAGTTGCTAACAAGAAAAAAGCTACTAAATAATAAGTAAGTATGGCAAAAAAGACAGTCGCAGCAAAGAAAAGAAATGTAAAGGTCGATGCAGTCGGTCAAGCACATATTCATTCTTCGTTCAACAACATTATTGTATCGCTTGCCAATGGAGAAGGTCAAGTTATTTCTTGGTCGTCTGCCGGTAAGATGGGATTCAGAGGATCAAAGAAAAACACTCCTTATGCCGCTCAAATGGCCGCTCAGGATTGTGCAAAAGTCGCTTTTGACCTCGGATTGAGAAAAGTAAAAGCTTATGTGAAAGGGCCGGGTAACGGCCGTGAATCTGCTATCCGTACTATTCACGGAGCAGGTATCGAAGTGACTGAAATTATTGATGTTACTCCGCTTCCGCATAATGGATGTCGTCCTCCTAAAAGAAGAAGAGTTTAATCTCTTTTTTAATTGAATTTGAATCTCGAATGGTGAATAGATTGCATTTTTCTCCTCTCTGCAATCGCGGCTGCACCAATCCGGGTTCGTTAAATTATTAAATTTTAAAAGATTTAGAAATGGCAAGATATACCGGACCTAAAACAAGAATTGCCCGTAAATTTGGTGAGGCTATTTTTGGACCAGACAAAGTATTGTCTAAAAAGAATTATCCTCCCGGACAGCATGGTGCAAATAAGAGAAGAAAAACTTCTGAATATGGTATTCAGCTTCGTGAGAAGCAAAAAGCTAAGTATACTTATGGAGTATTGGAAAAACAATTCCGTAATTTATTTGAAAAAGCTTCTCGTACCAAAGGTATTAAAGGTGAAGTGTTGTTACAATTGCTCGAAGCAAGATTGGACAATGTAGTGTACCGTTTGGGTATGGCTCCTACGAGAGCTGCTGCTCGTCAGTTGGTGTCTCACAAACACATTATTGTCGATGGTAAAGTCGTAAATATTCCTTCTTTCTCGGTAAAACCGGGTCAAATCGTTGGTGTTCGTGAAAAAGCAAAGTCTTTGGAAATAATTGCTGATGCATTATCAGGATTTAATCACAGCAAATATCCTTGGATAGAGTGGGATGAAGCTTCAAAGAGCGGTAAATTCTTGCATTTACCAGAGAGAGCAGATATTCCTGAAAACATCAAAGAACAGTTGATCGTAGAATTGTATTCTAAATAATAATTGATTCCATGGCGATATTAGCATTTCAAAAACCCGATAAAGTATTAATGTTGGAGGCGGACGCATTCTTCGGCAAGTTTGAATTTCGTCCGTTGGAGCCCGGTTATGGTGTTACAGTCGGTAACGCCCTACGCCGTATTCTCCTTTCTTCACTTGAAGGCTTTGCAATAACATCGATCCGTATCGATGGTGTTGAACATGAGTTTTCAACAGTTCCTGGTGTAATCGAGGATGTAACCAATATCATCCTTAACCTGAAGAAGGTGAGATTTAAACAGATAGTAGAAGAAATCGAGAATGAAAAAGTAACGATTACTGTTTCGGGTTCGGAAGTGTTCAAAGCTGGAGACATTGGTAAATACCTTACTGGGTTTGAAGTTCTCAATCCTGATTTGGTAATTTGTCACATGGATTCAAACGCGAGTTTCCAGATAGATATTACAATTAACAAAGGGCGTGGTTATGTCCCTGCTGAAGAAAATCGTAATCCGAATGATGAAGTTAATGTAATTCCTATCGATTCTATTTTTACTCCGATCCGGAATGTAAAATATACAATAGAGAACTTCCGCGTAGAACAAAAGACGGACTACGAGAAACTGGTATTAGAAATTACGACCGATGGATCGATCCATCCGAAAGATGCTTTGAAAGAAGCCGCTAAAATCCTTATCTATCATTTCATGTTATTCTCTGATGAGAAGATCACGTTAGAGACTACCGATGTTGATGGTAATGAAGAGTTTGATGAAGAAGTTCTGCACATGCGTCAGTTATTGAAGACCAAACTCGTAGATATGGATTTATCGGTTCGTGCATTGAATTGTCTTAAATCCGCTGATGTTGAAACTTTAGGGGAGTTGGTAGTATTCAATAAAACCGATTTATTGAAATTCAGAAATTTCGGGAAGAAATCTCTTACCGAGTTGGATGAATTGCTGGCTAATCTGAACCTTTCGTTCGGAATGGACATTTCGAAGTATAAATTAGATAAAGAGTAAAACGATGAGACATAATAAAAAATTTAATCATTTAGGTCGTACAAAATCTCATAGAGACGCGTTATTGTCTAACATGGCCTGTTCTTTGATTAGTCATAAGAGAATTTTCACTACTTTGGCTAAGGCAAAAGCTTTGAGAATGTACGTCGAACCCCTTATCAATAGAGCAAAAGACGATACAACTGCTTCAAGACGTGTTGTATTCAGTTATCTTCAAAATAAAGAAGCTGTTACCGAGTTGTTTAAAGAAATTTCAACAAAGATTGCCGATCGTCCGGGTGGATATACTCGTATTTTGAAAACCGGTAATCGTATTGGTGATAATGCTAAAATGTGTTTTATTGAGCTCGTTGATTACAACGAAAATATGTTGAAAGAAAAAGCAGCAAAGAAAACAACACGTACTCGTCGCTCTAAGAAAAGTGCCGCTGCTGCTCCTGCAGCTACCGAGACGCCTGCTGAAGCACCTGCAGCAGAAGCTGCTGCATCTGAAACTCCAGCTGCTGAATAATAGAAATTTTATATTCTATATTGTAAAGCTCTGTGCATTTTCTGTACAGAGCTTTTTTTTATAGTTATTTTTTTGAATAATTTTTCAGTGTGCTTTATAATGGCATATATGCTTCAGATTTTTGCAATGAAAGATGAAATAACCCAGATTTAGGTATTGGGATATTTATTGTGTTGGGTTAAGGAATGTTTCTAAGAATACATTATTATATAATACTGCAATTATGATTTGTAACATTTAGATCCTGTATAAATTTTCTATTAGAAAGTTATACTTAGATTTTTGATCCTTTTGGGGGATATTTCCTTGTTTTTACAGGTCATGTAGCCCGTTGCACTTCTTATCGAGACAGAAAAATGCTCTCGAAAACAACTTTCGATAAATGTTTGTGCAAAATTTAAACAGGTTTTTAAGAATGGCCTGTATTATGTGTAGAGTGAGTTAATACGGGATAATGTGGTAGATGATATTAATTTCTTGAAGCATTCCTTTTTTTTATGTTTTTCAAAAACATATTATGAAAAAAAATTGTTTAATTGCATGGTGTAATTATATAACCTCAAAACAATTAAGTATATGAAAATTATTAAGATTACAGGTCGTGAGATCCTTGATTCTCGTGGAAATCCTACAGTGGAAGTAGATGTGTTGCTCGAGTCGGGAGTAATGGGACGTGCAGCAGTTCCTTCTGGAGCATCAACAGGTATCCATGAGGCGTTAGAACTTCGTGATGCAGATAATAAAAGATATATGGGTAAAGGCGTATTGAAGGCTGTTGAAAATGTCAATAAAAAAATTGCTCCTATTCTTGTTGGTATGAGTGCATTAAATCAAATAGACATTGACCAGAAATTAATAGAACTGGATGGTACGGAAACTAAATCGAAATTAGGGGCTAATGCGATTTTGGGGGTATCTTTGGCAGTTGCTAAGGCTGGAGCAGCTTATTTGGATTTGCCTTTGTACAGGTATATAGGTGGAGTAAACAGCTATGTGTTGCCTGTTCCTATGATGAATATTATTAATGGTGGTTCACATTCTGATGCCCCGATCGCTTTTCAAGAGTTTATGATTCGTCCTGTCGGAGCTAATAGTTTTAGAGAGGGTTTGAGAATGGGAGCAGAAGTCTTTCATTCACTTAAGAAAGTATTGCATGATAGGGGTTTGAGTACGGCTGTCGGAGATGAAGGCGGTTTTGCTCCTGCCTTGAATGGTACGGAAGATGCTATAGAAAGTATTTTGCAGGCAATAACAAAAGCGGGTTATCAACCCGGTAAAGACGTTACAATAGCATTAGATTGCGCCTCTTCTGAGTTTTATCATGATGGAATTTATGATTATACGAAATTTGAGGGTGCTAATGGTGCAAAACGGACTTCTCAACAACAAGCCGATTATTTGCAGGATTTGGTTGCTAAATATCCAATTGATTCTATTGAAGACGGAATGGCTGAAGAAGATTGGGACGGATGGCGTATTTTGACGGACGTGATCGGTGGAGGTTGTCAATTGGTGGGTGATGATCTTTTTGTAACTAATGTAGCGTATCTGGAGAAAGGTATCCGTTTAGGCTGCGCTAATTCTATTTTGGTAAAAGTGAATCAGATTGGAACATTGACTGAAACATTAAGAGCGGTAGAGATGGCTCAACGTAATGGTTACACTGCGGTAATTTCACATCGTTCGGGAGAAACTGAAGATGCGACAATTGCAGATATCGCTGTGGCAATGAATGCCGGACAGATCAAAACCGGCTCGTTAAGTCGTTCTGACCGTATGGCAAAATATAATCAATTACTTCGTATAGAAGAAGAATTGGGAAGTTGTGCTGTTTATGGATATAAGCGAATAAAGGCTTAAGCGATATGTGATTAATGGCACTGTGTCAAAACTGAAATGACCACTCCGAAAAGTTACAGATTGTAACTATAACACTTAAAAGGGTCGTATCATTACTCAATACAGAGTTTGATGCGACTCCTTTTTATCTTTTAGGATACTCAAATTTCAAATTATAAGCTCATATCTTCAATAATTGAGTTTTGACACACCGCCTTTTTTTATGATGCGTAAAACTCTTATTCCGGATTGAGATTTATATTGTTGTAGTTGCTTATTTAGAGGAATGCTTTCAATAATTACTCGTTTTTTGTTTAGGGAAGCATGTAAGAGGTGAAGCTTGTCTTTTATCCAATAAGCAAATCCTACGTGAGAGATGTCTAATCCTTTTATCGATGTCGTAATAGCAATGATATCTCCGTTATGTATTTGGCTGATATTGTGTGAATTTAAACTGTCTTTAGGAATATATCGTATGAGTATATTACTTAATTGCTTTTCAATATTTTTAATTTCTTCCAAGTAAAGCACGTTTTCTGTTAGTGGAGTATATTTATCGGCATGGGAAGACATAAAATTTATTGACTGTTTTTGTATTAAACTTCCTTCTTTGGGAGTTACTTCCTCAATGATGCCTTTTTGTATATTGTTTTGTATCCAATCGCTAAAGTAATGCAATCTGGATGGATATCCGTTAATAATACTATTTCGGTAGCGAATTTTTTGAAGATTGGAACAATAGTCTCTGAAAGAGTATGTACTATTTTGTATAGACAGAACCAATGCTGTTACGGTTTCTACAAATGTTGTACAATCCATTTCCCTCAAGTTTACAATAAGCTGTTCCTTTCCTTCCTTTTCTAATGTTTTCCCTACATAAGGAGTCTCTACAAAAAGATTTCCGATTTGTAGAACTTGTTTTTCGATAGAGGATGAATATTGCTTTGTAAATCGTCTTAAGAGGTTTTCGACTAGTACACTATCGTTAGGAGTGTAAAAAATGTCTGTTTTTTGAGCTTGTAGGTGAGAAATGGAATATATTGTAAGGAATATATATAAGAGAAATTTTTTCATAATCGGGTGTTATTTCATTTTTACAAATATACTTTTTTCTTGTTATATGATATTCGGATTATTTATTCATTTTCATTTGATTCGTTATAATCGGTAATTCTAAAAAAGAAATCTTTCTATTTTCCATAGACATTTATTTGTTCTATAATTGACTAGTTTACAG
>NZ_CANUAR010000014.1:0-89289 GCF_947855755.1 uncultured Coprobacter sp. | reverse complement strand
TTAAACGAACGTCTAATCAGACACATTTCCACCTCTCGTATTTAATTTTCATATCAGATATTATTTCAACTAACACGTCACAAATATATTCTATTTTATCTGCTTTTTATTGTACATGCCGTTCAAAAAATAGAAATTTCGGCTCAAATTGATAGATAAATTAAAAGCGGACTAATCATTGTCCGCTTTTAATGAGAGTTTTAGCTGATTTCGGGAATACTGTTTAATAAATCGATCTTTCCGTCATTGATTAATTTGAGAATAAGTTCTCCGAACAGAGAGTTTTGCCAAGCAAACCATGAACGGGTATAATCGGATGGATTATCTTTATGAAAAGATTCGTGCATAAATCCGGTATTTGCATCGGTCTTTAGCAATTGAATGATACATTCTTTTATTTCTTTATCGTCTCGGCTCGTAAAAGCTTTCATCATAATACTCATAGGCCAGATCATATTATATCCGATATGCGGTCCTCCGATTCCTTCACCGGCTTTACCTTTGAAAAAATACGGATTATCTTCGCTCCATACAAACCTGCGCGTATTTTGGTAGATAGGGTCTTTTATATCGACATCTCCCAAATAAGCCATTGCCAACAAACTGGGGACATTCGCATCGTCCATAAGCAGTTGGTTACCGAAACCATCTACTTCAAATGCATATATTTTCCCGTATTTGGGATGTTTATAAACGGCGTATTTCTTTAAAGCGTCACTAACCTCTTTTGCCAGATCTTTACATTGATCTGCCAGTTGTTTCTCTCCGTTTACTTTTTCAAGTATTTCTGCCGCTTTTTTCAATGAAGTTACAGCAAAAAAATTAGAGGGCACGAGGAACAAGAATGTCGTTGCATCATCCGAAGGGCGGAAAGCTGAAGCGATCAGTCCGACCGGTTTCACCGGATGCCCGTATCCTCCGTTAATCATTGTGTCCGAGGCCTTTTCGGTTTTTCTTGTAAAAGAATATGGTCCGAGTCCGTTTTTTCGTTGTTGTTCTTTGAATGTTTGTAAAATAGAAGCAACGGCTTTGACCCATTTATCATCAAAAACAGATGTGTCTCCTGTTACTTTCCAGTATTCGTATGCCAATCGTATCGGGTAGCATAGAGAGTCTATTTCCCATTTTCGTTCATGTAACTCCGGTTTCATTTTTGTATTGTCGCTCATCCAATATCCTCCCGTAGGACCGTCATTAAAAGCATTGGCGTAAGGATCGAAAAGAATACATTTAATTTGCCTCCGAATTACACCTTTCAGCATCTTTTGTAATTTTTTGTCTTGTTGGGCGAATCGGAGATAAGGCCATACTTGAGCACCCGAGTCTCTCAGCCACATGGCATGTATATCGCCTGTATATACGAAGGTATCGTCTTCTCCGTCCTGAGTTCTGTAATGTATGGTCGTGTCGAGCGTGTTTGGCAGACAGTTGGAGAACATCCATGCCAGTTTTTTGTTTTTCAGTATTTTACTGACTCTGTCGATTTCATCATCTACTGTTTGTGAAACGAATAAACGGGAATCGGGACGTTTAGATTGATATACCGTTGTATTATCTTGTACGGCATACGTTGGAGATTCGGCTTGAACTTCAGATAAATAAAATGTCGATAAGAGCAAGCCTAAACCCAGTATGTTTTTTGTTTTCATCATAATGTTATTTTTAGTGTGTTTATAAATTCGATGGTTTATCGGTCATAACGAATCGTATCGTTTCTGCGTTAATCAAATCGAAATAGTTGATGAATGGTCGGTTCAACTGTTTATTATCTATGAATATTTCACGAATATATTTATTTTTTTCTGAAAGGTTTTCCGCTTTTATCGTTAATGTTTTATTTTTTCCGTTTATAGCTAAATTTACTCGAGTTTCGGGAAATTGCGGTGCTCCTATCGCAAATTCGTTGCTTCCGGGTGTTACGGGATAGAATCCCATGACTGAGAAAATATACCAGGCCGACATTTGTCCGCAATCATCATTTCCGTTTACTCCGTCGGGAGTGTTGCGATAATTGATACGTGTGTGTTTACGTATCAATTCTTGTGTTTTCCAAGGCTGTTCACAATAATTATAAAGGTAAATATAGTGATGTCCCGGTTCATTATCGTGACGGTAGTGGTCTTCATTGAAGTTTCGGTCGAGTTTAGCGGTAAATGCATCTTTCCCACCCATCATTTCGATCATTCCGGGAATATCTTGAAGAACACAAAACAGATAAGTCCATTTTGATCCTTCCGTGAATCCGTGTCGGTTGTGATCATCCAGATCGATCCATTCTCCGTTATATTTACGGGGGAGCATAAATCCTTTTTCTGTATTATAAATGTTTTTGTAGTTTTGAGACCATTGCATAAGAGATTTGTAATCATCCTTTTTACCCATTTCTTTTGCTACTTGTGCGATACACCAGTCGTCATAGGCATATTCTAATGTACGAGATACCGATTCGGCTGTTTTATCGTCAGGTACATATCCGATCGTGTGATAAAAACTTGCACCTGCTCTTGCTTCGAAAGAAGTCCATCGGTCACGGTCTCCATAGCGCCTTTGTGTATCGCAGTCTGGCGGAACCATTGCATTTTTTCGCATAGCCTCATAAGCCAGATCGGTGTCGTAATTACGTATTCCTTTCATATATGCGTCTGCGATAAGGGCATCGGCATGTGTTCCTATCATAATGTTCGTATATGAGGGATTCGGCCACATTGGCATCCATCCGCCTTCTTTGTACATTTGTAGAAGCCCGGTAATCCAGTTACCTGTCAATTCAGGTTCGAGAAATGTCATGAGAGGATGAAATGCTCGGAATGTATCCCATAAAGAATAATCGTTGTAAGATATTCCTTCGTGTATTTTGTCATCGAAAGCACTGTAGTATTTACCATATTCCGAAAATTCGCGAGGGAATAAGTAACAATGGTATAATGCAGTATAGAAAATACTTTTATCATTATCTCCGATACCGGAAATTTCTATCTTCGAAAGCTTATCATTCCAAGCTTGTTTCGTCATTTGGCAGAGACGGTCGAAATCCCAATCAGGCAATTCTTTTTCCATGTTGATACGGGCCTGTTCCAAACTGATGAACGATGTAGAAATTTGTGCCAAAACCTGGCCTTTATTCGAAGGTTCAAACTCTACGAAAGCTCCCATTCGAGTACCGCTTTGCTCTGTTTTTCCTTTAAAAATATCAGATTCGCTCCATGTCCCGAAGTCTTGTATTTTTTTATTGAAACGAATGATGAAGTATCCTTTGAAATTGGGTAATTCCGGACCTATTTGAGCTGATTGGCGATCAGGATTATAACCGATTATTTCGTTGTTTTCCGGATCGATTTTGATCCATCCCTTTATTTTTTTCAGACGAGGTCCGAAATCGTTGCACCAGTCGTTAAGCTTTGGGTTCAGGTTGATACCTTGTATGATTAAACGAGCATTTTCGTTTTTCGGAAATGTAAAACGGAACAAGGCGCAACGACTTGCCGCACTTATTTCGGCTTTGATACTTTTTTTATTTTCTAAAGGCAAGTTTACGGAATAATAATAAGGTGTAGCCTTTTCCTGCTTATGGTCGAAAACTATCTGTCTATCTTCCGGCAATACTTTTATTTTTTCTCCTATTTGAGGCATCAAAGAGACGTAACCGTAATCTCCCATCCATACGGTCGGTTGATGTGATGCTAGAAACCCCATGATAGATTTATCATCGTAAACATAGGCCATTGTTCCTATTTTGTTTTCTCTTGTTTGTGGTAGGAAATTGGTCATAGCGAAGGGTGTCCCGACAAATGGCGCAGTACCACCTTCTCCTTTCAATGCAGTTCCTATCATCGGATTGACATAGTCAACTACGCTTTTCCCGAGACAAACAAGAGAAACGGATAGTGAAAGTAAAATGAGAAAAGATGTCTTTTTCATGTTGTTGTGTTTGATTGTTAGTATTGAAAATTTTAATTTTCCAAAATCCATTCGCATTGATCTGTTATGGTCTTGTTATCGAATGTCCCGGATACGCTGATTTTGTTTTTTCCGGGTTGCAACCGAACGTCCTTCCAAGTAAAAATATTGTGATCTCCGGCACTACTGGGGTATTTAATCCCGTTTACATATAAAGTAATGTCTGAACAATTCGAGTATATTTTTATTTCGGTTTCCGGTTCTGTACGTTCGATATGACGTTTGCTCGTAATATGTAGGACAGGTTTTTTCGACCAGTTTGCTTTATAGAAATAAAATGCATCTTTCGGAGTTTTTCGGTCGTATGTAACCAATCCTTTGTCGTTCATGCCGTAAGTATCACCTTCTTTCCGTCCACCACTGGCGAAGTCGAACATATTCCAAACAAAAGATCCCCAAACAAAGTCTCTTTTGTCAATTTCTTTATAATTTCCTTCATGAACGATCGCTTGCCATTCTTCAGGATGGAAATCTCCTTCGCATTTCGGAGCTTTCTTCATTCGCTGTTGATGATGTTTAATGCTTGCTCCAGCTCCGTATTCACTGATGCAAACGCCTCTTTTTTCATCTTTTTTCCAATCGATCGACGGTCCCATTGTTTCAGGTTCAGCCCAGTACCAGCCCGGGTATGTGTTAAATGCCATGATATCGGTAATCGTGTTCTCCGGTCGTCCTTCGATGTTCGCTGCTGCTACGGTAAAGCGGGTAGGATCTTCTTTGTGCGCGAGGTTGTTCAGCTCTGCGACCAGTTTCTCAGGATTTCCTTTTACCAATTCGTTGAAAAGACTCCAGCAGAATATCGAAGGGTGATTGAAGTTCTGGCGAATGAGTTCGGTCAATTGTTGTTTCAGATTTTCCTCGAATGCAATCGATTCGGTACCGTTTCCGATAAAAGGTATTTCAGCCCATACCAACAGACCTTCTTTATCACAAAGAGAATAAAAATAGTCGGAATGGGGATAATGTGCAAGTCTTACACCGTTTGCTCCTATCTCTTTAATAAGTTGCATGTCTTCTTGGTGATCTTCTTCACTAATCGCCCACCCTTTTCCGGGGCGGTCTTGATGACGATTTACCCCTCTTATCTGATAAGATTTTCCATTCAAGAAAAATCCTTTTTTCGGGTCGACTTTGAAATAACGCAATCCTGTATATACCGATAAGGTATCGATGACTTTTTTTCCTTGTAATAATTCGCAAAAGAAACGGTATTGGTTAGGTTCTGCTTTGCCGTTCCATAAAATAGGGTTGTCTATATATATTCTTTGATCGATAGCTGCCGTGTTTTCCGAAGCTTTGATTTCTTCGTTTTCAGAGGTTATTACGAGTTTGCCAGTCGGATCGAAAACAGAAGTACGTAGTCGTAATTTTTTATTTCCATATATATCTCCGTCGATCTTTGTGATAATATCTATCGTAGCTTTATGATCCTGTATTTTTGTTTGTTTTATGTATATTCCCGATGAAGCATAATCGAGCGGAGTTATACATGTGCGAGGTAAAATTAAGAGAGATACGGGACGATATATTCCTCCAAATACAGTAAAATCTCCGGATAAAGGAGCTATATCAGGGTTGAGGACATTACTGGCTTTTACGACCAGCTCATTATTTTTTTTCTTAAGATACGGCGTGATTTCGAAACAGAAAGCATTAAATGCACCTTTATGATTACCGAGATATTGTCCGTTCAGAAATACATCTGCTTCTTGGCTGACCGCTTCGAATCTGAGAAATACCCGTTTTTTTTGTATATTTTTGGGAGAATCGAAATTATACCGATATGTACCTTTTCCCCGATAATAATTTGCCGTTGTTCCGTCTTGTGCATTCCAAGTATGCGGAACGGATACTTGTTCAACTTTTGCCGGTGATTCTGTGTCGCCTTTAAAAAATTGCCATTCTCCCGACAAGGAAACCCTATCTCTGAGTTGAGCGGATGATTGAATAATTAAGAATACGAAAAAAAATGAAGATAACTTGTATTTAAGCATGGCATTCAATATTTAAATTATATTACAAATATAGAGTGAATCGAGGAGTGTTCTTGTAATGCAGGTGTCAATTTTTGAAAGATTTGTTTCATTTACACTGTTATGAAGTGTTTGAGATATTGTAAATTCAACCAGATTGCTATTTTTTGGAATATATGTTCTTTTTTTTATATATACATTTGCAAAAAGTAATTGTTATGAATACCATGAAGAGGTATATTTTAGGAATAATTTGTTTGCTGAGTCTAATTACTTTACAGGCTCAGGATTATTCGTTCAGATATTATTTTACGGTTATAAACGGACGTGATGGGCTCTCTCAGACCGACATCAAGGCTATATTGCAGGATAGTGAAGGGTTTATGTGGTTCGGAACTCGTAATAAATTGAATCGTTTTGATGGGAATTCTATTCGGGTATTCGATTGTTACGATTCTGTCGCCAATAAAAGAAATAATAATATTTCATCGCTTTTTGAAGATAAGAATAAACATCTGTGGGTCGGTACGGATAAGGGGATTTTTATTTTCGATCCGGTTTATGAGACTTTTACTTTTGTCAACGACTCGACTGAGAACGGAATAAGAATGAAAGATTGGGTATCGGATATAAAAGAAGATGCCGATGGCAATATATGGATTGTCTTGCCTAATCAAGGATTATTTAAGTATAATGGAGATGGTCTCGTACATTATCCGTTCGGGGATACTAAACTCCCCGACCAAGGTAATCCTCAATGCCTTTGTGTCGATCGAAGCGGACGATTGTGGGTGGGAACAAATGGTAAAGGTGTTTATCTTTATAATAGAGAAAATGGCAGATTTACTCAATATTTAGGTAATAATGCCGGAGAAACGTTATTGGGGGAGAATATTTACAAAATGTGTGATTATGGAGATGAGTTGGTAATCGGAATACATGAAGGTAAATTAAGAAAATTGAATAAGCGAAAAAATACATTAATAGATGTGAGTGCCCCCGAAGTTCATTATAAAATTATTCGTGACGTAGTCTGTTTTGACGATGAGTTATGGGTAGGAACTCAATCGGGCGTTTACGTTATTAATGAGTCGAAAAATAAGGTATCGCATATTTATAATGATCCGATGTGTCCTTACTCCTTGTCTGATAATCAAATAGGTCGTATTTACCGGGATAGGGAAAACGGGATATGGATAGGAACTAATTTGGGAGGAGTAAATTATTATCCTCAGAGGGGAATAGAATTTATACGGCATATTCCTCTTAGCCGTCCTTATACGATCAGTAGCAAACGGGTGCGGGAATTTGTAGAAGATGAGGATGGAAATATATGGGTCGGTACGGAGGATGCCGGTGTCAATATTTACGATCCTCAGACAGGCGCATTTAAGAAAATAGGACGAGATGTTGGTCCTAAATCGGTTTGCGATAAGACATTGGCTCTTTTGTCCGATAAAAATCATATATGGATAGGTTCTTTTAAGAACGGTCTTGATATAGTCGATCGGAAAAATTTTTCAGTCCGTCATTATTCTGGTGAGCAATTGGGATTGAATGAGGCCAGTATATATGCTTTATGTGAAGACCACAAAGGTAAAATCTGGATCGGTAATGCTTGGGGAGTGTATGTCGGGGATAAGAAGACGATGAATTTTACTCGGCTTCCTCAATTCGGATTGAGCTATATATTCGATATAATAGAAGATTCTGACGGGTATATTTGGGTAGCGACTATGGGAAACGGAGTCTATAAATATAATCCTGAGGATGGAAAAATAAAACGTTATGTACATCATGAAGGAAATGAAACAAGTTTAAGCTCTAATTCCGTAAGCAATATCAAGGAAACTTCTTCTGGAGAGATTTGGTTTTCTACAGATCGGGGAGGGATATGCCGATACAATAAAACGGAAGATAATTTTACGACATTTTCTGAGAAGCAAGGACTTCCTGATGATACGGCATATAAAATTTTAGAAGATAAAAATCGAAATTTATGGTTCGGTACGAATAAAGGACTGGTAAGATTCGATCCTGAAACAGGAAAATGCGAAGTATTTACTACCGATAGCGGTTTACCGGGTGATCAGTTTAATTATAAATCGGCATTTATGAGTTCGTCCGGTGTGTTTTATTTTGGTAGTTCCGAAGGTTTGATCTCTTTTGATCCATATCAGATACAGAAAAATAGTTGCATACCTTCGGTTTTTATTACGAAATTGTTGATCGGAAATAAGGAGGTTACACCACATTCGGAAAATTCACCTTTACAAAAAAGTATCTTATATACTGATAAGATAACGTTGAATTATGATCAGGCGAATATCGGTTTCGAGTTTGTGACATTGAGCTATGTAGCGCCATCTGCGAATGTATATGCCTATAAAATGGATAATATTGACGATGATTGGGTATATATGCGTGATAATCATAATGTTTCTTATGCAAATATACCTCCCGGAAAGTATACTTTTCGTGTAAAAGGAGCTAATAATGACGGATTGTGGAATGAGGCAGGAGCTGTAGTCGAGATCACTGTTTTACCACCGTGGTGGAGAAGTCCGCTGTCGTATGTCATTTATTGTCTTTTGGCCGTATGTATATTTTATTTATGGTTTCGTTGGTATAAGTCTAGAAGTGAAATAAAATCGGCAGAAAAGCAACAGCTATTTGAAAGTGAAAAAGAGAAAGAATTATACAGTTCTAAAATAGACTTTTTTACGCATATTGCCCATGAGATACGTACGCCGGTAACTTTGATCAACGGGCCGTTGGAATCTATGTTGGAAATGAATATCACCGATCCGGAGATGAAAAAGAATCTTCAGATAATGAGCCGGAATACATCGGAATTACTGGCTTTGATCAATCAGTTGCTGGATTTTAGAAAAATGGACGGCAATCAGATGCAAATGAACTTTGTATCTCTGAATGTTGTGGATATATTGAAAGATGAATATCAGCGTTTTGAGGCGATGGCTTTATCCGAAAATCGACACATGGAGCTTTCTTTACCGGAATCTGATGTTTATGTATCGGCCGACCGCAGTTCTTTTGTGAAAATATTGAATAATTTGTTTTCGAATGCAATCCGTTATTCGGATGACCGGATTATAATAAAGTTAGAATCGGAAGAGACCGATTTTAAAATTGTTTTTTTGAATGACGGGCAACTGATACCTGTTGAATTGAGGGAAAAAATATTCGATCCGTTTTATCAAATGAAAAAAGATGCGAATGCTTTTTCGAGTTCGGGTATAGGCTTGTCTTTAGCCAGATCTTTAAGTGAGCTTCATCATGGTTCTCTTACACTTGAAGAAAGAGATGGTATGAATTGTTTTGTGTTGAAACTCCCTATGGTACAAAATGTAGAGAAAAGTGATGTACTGTCTTTGAATGAGGAATTGCTGCCGGAAGATAGCGGTATAGACGATGAAAAGCAGAATGCAGAAGTGATTCTTGTAGTGGAAGATAATGTAGAGCTTCTTAATTTTATGGTCGATAAACTGAAACAGCAGTTTGTCGTGGAACAGGCGCAGAATGGTGTCGAGGCGATAAAAATATTGGAAGAAAAGAATATAGATCTTGTGATTTCAGATATAATAATGCCGGAAATGGACGGGTTTGAACTTTGTCGGAATATTAAATCCAATATTGAATTTTGTCACATTCCGGTTGTATTGCTGACGGCCAAAAATGATTTGGATAGTAAGATCGAAGGGTTGAAAATGGGTGCTGACGTATATATAGAAAAGCCTTTTTCTTTTCAGTATTTATTGGCTCAAATAACTTCTCTATTCGATAATAGAAAAAGGGAAAAAGAAGCATTTATGAGAAAGCCCTTCTTACCGGTTTCTTCTATGGGAATGAGTAAGGCGGACGAAGAATTGATGAATAAGTTGATCGGTATTATAGAAGATAATATAACTGATCCGAATTTTGGAGTAGAACGTTTATCTGAAATTGTCTATATGAGCCGTTCAAGTCTTCATCGTAAGATAAAAGTCATAGCCGGATCTTCTCCTGCTGATTTTATCCGATTGATTCGTCTTAAAAAAGCGACAGAACTGATTATTGACGGACGCCATAGAATAGGTGAAATATGTTTTCTCGTCGGAATTAATTCTCCGTCATATTTTATAAAATTGTTCCAAAAACAGTTCGGTATGACACCAAAAGAGTTTGAAAAACAGCAGCGGCAGTCATCTTAGCCGATGCGCTGATTATTAAATAAATATAATCTGAGAAATATGAAAAATTTTTGTTTGTTATTAGCATGCCTCTGTGTATGCGCGGTTTTCTCGTGCCGTGCTCAAAGTATTATGCCGGGAAAAGAATGGAAAGATACGGATGGAAATCCGATAAATGCACATGGTGGAGGTGTGCTGTATCATAACGGGACATATTATTGGTATGGAGAGTATAAAGGTAAGCATACATATCGCTCTCCCGGTGTTGATTGGGATTGTTACAGGACCGAAGCTGGCGGCGTTTCATGTTATTCTTCAAAAGATTTGTATAATTGGAAATTCGAAGGTGTCGTATTAGAGCCAGATACGCTAAACCCTCATTCCGATATACACCCTACTATGGTCATAGAGCGTCCCAAAGTCATATATAATGATAAAACCGGAAAATTCGTTATGTGGATGCACATAGACAGTTATAATTATTGGAAAGCTGCTGCAGGAGTCGCTGTTAGTGACTCTCCGACCGGAAAGTTTACATATTTAGGTTCGATGCATCCTAACGGGCAGATCAGCCGGGATATGACTCTGTTTAAGGATGATGACGGAAAGGCCTATCATATTTATTCTTCAGAAGGAAATGCCACCCTTTATATTAGTTTATTGACTGATGATTACTTAGATCATTCCGGGACTTATACGAGAAATTTTCCGAATAAGTTTAGAGAAGCTCCGGCCATATTTAAGAGAAATGGGAAATATTATATGGTTACTTCTGGTTGTACAGGGTGGGATCCTAACGAGGCGGAATATGCTGTGGCAGAATCGATATTAGGGCCATGGAAAGCTGTTGAAAACCCTTGTCGGGGTAAAGATGCCGATAAGACTTTTTACGGGCAAAGCACTTTCATACTGCCGGTAAACGGGAAGAAGGACGGCTATATAATGATGTTTGACAAGTGGAATAAAACGAATTTGATTGATTCGAGATATATTTGGTTGCCCATTGTTTTTGAAGGTGAAAATCTCACGATTCCATGGATGGAGGCTTGGAATTTAGACAATATGGATTTCCGTTTTGTCGGTGAAAACCGAAAGTAGGATTTAATCTTCTATATATTGGATTGGGAGTCTGTCTAAAATTTCCGATAAGAAAATTTAGACAGACTTTAAGCACTTAAAAATAGTTGTAGGGGTAAAGTATAGCTTTATTAATTCGAGATTTCTATTTATTGAACGATTTGTGTTATAAAAGAAGGTAATGAATGAGTATCTTTATCGTGATAATTTTATTCTATGTCATAATAAACTAACATCATGAAAAATAGGTTAATAAAGGAAATCTTGCTATGGGGTGGAATTTTTTGTAGCCATATGCTGTTGCAAGCTCAGGTTGCGGGAGATGTTGCAAATGTAAAATTTGAAGAAGTAGAGAACCCCGTTCCTAAACAGTCTGCTGTAGGAGGTAATAAAGGGTCGAATCCTGCCGGTTGCTTTTATCATGCGACATATACCGGAAGTGCGTGGGGTGATTATAATAATGACGGGTATTTAGATCTTTTTTATAGCGATAAGAACGAACATATTCATGCATCGAAAATCCAGTCTAATTTTTATAAAAATAATGGAGACGGAACATTTACTCGGCTTGAATCTCCTTTTGAAGGAACTGCTTTTTCTTGTCCGATATGGTTCGATATGAATAATGACGGTTTGTTGGATCTCCTTCTTCCGGGTTTAAGTGATTGGAATTATGCATGGTTGGATGGAGATACTCAATTTGATCAAATAAAGATTCATTTGTATATCAATCGAGGAATAGCCCCTGATGGAACAGTTACTTTCGAGGAAATTCCTGAAACGGATACAGGTATATTGCCGATATATAACGGTAAAACCGGAGGTAAGGGGCATAATTGGGTTTCGGTCGGCGACTATAATAATGACGGGTATGTCGATATTATTATGACCGGTTTCGATGATTGTGCACGTCCTGATTCGGAACATCCTGAGGATGCCGTAAGGGTTGTTTATTTGTATAAAAATATAAATGGAGAGCGTTTTGAGTTACAATCATCTCCGTTGAAAGGCGGAAGTGCGTTTCATGGAGAGACGGACGGTAGCGTTTGTTTTTCTGATTTGGATGGTGACGGATGGTTAGATATTATGTCTTCGGGATACGGCCTTTCTCGAAATTCGGAATTACATATTTATTGGAACAATGGAGACGGAACTTTTACAGAGAGTGACCAAACTTTTTGGGGAGTAAATGATTCTTCGTGCGGAGTTTGCGATTTGAATAACGACGGTTTACCCGATCTTGTAGTTGCCGGATATTATTTTAATACTAAAACCAAGAAGTTTTATCTGTACAAAAATCTCGGTGATCGAAAATTCGAACAAACCGATGTGGCCATTTTAGAAGGAATAGATGGTGGACAATTGTCTTTCGGGGATGTAAATCAGGATGGTCTGGCAGATATTTTAGTCGGAGGACATGGTGCGGAGCATGAACATACGACTTGGTTGTATATCAATCAGGGAGACCTTGATTTTGCCGTATATGGAGCTCATTATGATGATCCTTTCGGTAAAAAAGGTCATTTAAGCCGGATAACGCATGGAAGTCATCACCTGATTGACTATAATAACGATGGCTTTTTAGATGCTTGGCTTATGGGATGGTCTAGTGGAGAGTGTTCGAATGGTTGTGAAGCGAAATTGTGGAAAAATATAGCTTCGACAAAAGGCGTAAAATCTAATGAAGCTCCTGATGTTCCTGCAAATCTTGTTGCTTCTTTTGATAAAAGTACGGATATGGCGACATTTACATGGAGTGCACCGACTGACGATGTGACTCCGTCTGTAGCATTACGATATAATTTTTATCTTCGTGAAAAGGGTTCTGATAAAATATTTATGACTGTTCCGGCAGATCTTCAGACCGGATTTGTGCGAGTGGGAAAAATATCGGGCGAACTTGTTCGATGCTCTTATCAAATGAATATTAAAGCTGCGGGAGAGTATGAGTGGGGAGTGCAGGCTATCGATAACGGAAATAAAGGCGGAATGTTTGCATCATCTACATTAAAAGTAGAGGAGGTGAGCGGGATAGATGCCATTTCAAAAAATGACGATATTCGAATATGGAATTCAGGTTCATCATTATATTATGCGATTAAGGATGCCGGAGAATTAACTCTTTTCAATGCTAATGGCGGAATCGTCTCTCAAAAACGAGTTTTTCAATCCGGTAATTTCGAGCTACCTGAAAAAGGGATTTATATTGTTATGATCAGAACAGCCTCTTCTGTGAAAAGACAAAAGATCAGTTTTACTTAAAAAATGAACCTTGCTTCATTTTTGTGTAATTCCTTATTATAAATAACAGGGAAATGTTTTTGATGTAACTGTTTCTCATGTAATGACCTTTTATTGAATATTATAATACCAAAAAAATAAATCATTTTATCAAATGAGAAAATTTTATCAGATGTTTTTTATTCTTTTATTTGTTCCGTTTGTGGAACAGGTAAAAGCTCAACAGACTGTAAATATAGGGGAGACACCTTGGAAATTCTCTAAAGTGATTCGGCAGGAAAGTAATCTTGTGTCAGGTCTTACAGTACTTTCTGGAACTGATGTAGTTTCCGGAATAAACGATGGAAAATTCGATACTGGAGCTGGAAAACCCCTTGTCGGGAAAAATTATTTTGTAGATTTACTTGAAAAGAAACCGATTGAAAGAATAAAATTAGTATTCAATGGCGACTCGGTACGCTATGTCGCTTGTCGGGTAGAAGTAAGCGATGATAATAATAATTGGAGGATATTGTCTGACGGACTTTCTGTTCAGGAATGCGAATTACATAAAGAAAATATTTTTACCGAGGCGATTAATAACACAATAGGTAATGTTGCCGTAGTTACGAGAACTTTATTTTCTGTTCCGGTTTCAGGCTCTTATCGTTATGTTCGTTTTACCGTTACTGAGTGTCTTTCTTCTGACCGGAAAGATTTATCTGCTGAAATAGGAGAACTTTTGGTTCATCCGGTCAGTCGCAATATTTGGACGGAAAATGAGTTGACCGGTATTGCCTTTGACGATAGCGAATGGGAAACGGTAGGTCTGCCGCATTGTTTTAATGAACGTGATACCTATCTGAATGCAACTACTGGAGAACGTTGCTGGCGTGGAGAAGCATGGTATCGAAAAAAAATGTTCTTTTCCGAAAAAGACCGGAATAAAAAAATATTTCTTGAGTTTCAGAGTGTAAATATCGGTGCAATCGTGTATATCAACGGTCATGCTATTCAAGGGATATTTAAAGCTAAGCAACCCGGACCGGTTACCCATGTGGGTAGTTTTATGCCTTTTGTCGTAGATATTACGGATTATATAAAATGGAACGAAGAAAATCAGGTTGCCGTCAGAGTATCAAACTCTAAAGGTACATTTTTTGCATGGCCGGGATTTGGTGAAAATGAGGGCTTCGGACAAGCGATGGGCGGTATAGCCGCTTCGGTTTATTTGCATAAAAAACATAAGGTACACATTCCTTATAACAGTTATACGCCGTTAAGAAAATGGGGTACTTATTTCGGTACTGTTTCTGCAACTCCTCAGAAAGCCGTTATGCGTTTCCAGACTAATGTGGAAAATGCTACCGATGAAGAACAGGTTGTCGAGTTACGTACTAAACTTATAGATAGAAAGGGTCATACGGTTTTGTCGTTTTCCGACGTAGAGGAGATTGCTCCGGGGCAAACTCGTTTGTTTGATCGTACAGGTTCAGTGAAAAATCCTCATTTATGGTATCCTGTGGGTTGTTCGGGAGAACCTTATTTATATACGGTTTCCAATCAAGTATATGTAAACGGAAAATTGACCGATACGAAAACCGAACGGTGTGGAATACGAGAAATTACTTGGGATGAAGATTATTGTTATGTCAACGGAGAAAAATGTATATTGCGAGGATTCGGAAATCGTAATATATATCCGGGATTGGGTTCTGCCGTGCCGGTATCTTTGCAATGGCAAGATATTGCTTATATTGCCAAATGCGGCGGAAATGCCTATCGTGTAGGACATCAACCTCCTTTTGCTGAAATATTCGAGGCTTGCGATGCTTATGGAGTACTTGTGATTTTGAATACCGGCGATAACGAATGGGCACTGAGGGATGAGCCCTCTCTCTCTTATAAATGGGAATGTGACCGAGATGTGATGATCGCTTACCGGAGTCATCCTTCAGTCGCTGTTTGGGAGTCAAATAACGGATTGCCTTATGAGGGTGAGAAATATTATCCTTCATATACTCTTGAACAGGTGAGAAGATGGGATTATATTCAACCTCGTATCGTCTCTAATCGTGACGGATTCCCTCCGAAATGGAATAAAGAAGATCCTGTTTTGATCGGATACACCAATCGCTATGAGAAGATGAAAGGTTATCCTTCGTACAATTCTGAAGTTTACGGAACTAATTGGAGCGGAAATCCGAGCTGGTGTATAGCCCGTTTCGATTATGATAATGAAAAAAGATTTTCTCAATACTATGTAGAAAATTATCTTCAAGATTTGGATAATAAAGCTTGCGGATGGATCGATTGGATGTTGGCTGAAACGTATGGAGAAGGTTACACTATTTATTTGAACGGAAAACGAAATCAGAAAAGTTTAGGTTCATGTGCAATGGACGGAAACCGTTTCCCGAAATTGAAATATCGTATTTATCAGAATGCACTTTGGATTCCTTATTCTCAAAAACCGGGAGTCGCTTTGCAGAGTCATTGGAATTATTCCGGTATACAGGATGTCGATGCGTGGAGTAATTGTCCGTATGTAGAGTTGTTTATCAATGATAAGTCTTATGGAATCGTTGAACCGGATTCCCGGACACGCAGGTGTACGTGGAAGGATATTCAATGGATTCCCGGAGTTGTCAAAGCTGTCGGATTGGATGTCGATAAGAAACCTGTGTGTTCCGAAAAAATAGAATCTTCAGGAGAACCGTATGCAGTAGAAGTAACGATCGAAAAGCCGATGCCTAAGCCTGACGGAGAGTCGTTTGTTTTACGGGCAAATGCTTCCGATGCGTTTATTGTAACTGCAAAAATTGTCGATAAAGAGGGGAGATGGTGTCCGAGAGCCGATAATCTGCTCAATTTTGAAGTTGAGGGAGAAGGTGTTTATAAAGGATCTTATAATTTCTATGTAACGGAAGGTAAAGAACTCTCTTATCATACACCCGGTGACACCGAATTGCAGGCAGAAGGCGGATTGATGAGAGTTGCTGTGCGTACGACTTTTAATCCGGGAAAAATAAAGGTGAAAGTTAAATCGGAAGGTTTGGTTACAGGAGATGCTTCTGTCCGTTCAAAAAAAGTGAAAATGTAAGAGTAAGAGCTTCTCTAAATTTTAAAAATAGTTTTGTTTTAACAATACATAATCGCCTTGCAGAAAGATCTTGAATTTTTTCTGCAAGGTAATTTATAATGATGAAATTGTATGAATAAGTGTTTGTTTTTATTGTTCTCTTTTTGTATATCCTTATCGATGCAGGCAAAAGTCTCTTTGCCGGCTTATTTTACGGATAACATGATAGTTCAGCAAAAGAGCATGCTTACCGTTTCCGGTGTATCAGCAAATGGAAAAGAGGTTGTCGTAAAAGTCGGATGGAGTTCTAAAGATTTTCGGGTCACATCCGGTATGGATGGAAAATTCGAAGTTCAAATTCCGACCCCTAAAGCCGGAGGTCCATATATGATTACGGTCGATGACGGAGAGCCTCTTTTCTTGCAAAACGTATTGGTCGGGGAGGTATGGCTCTGTTCGGGACAGTCGAATATGGAAATGCCGGTTGCCGGTTGGGGAAAAGTGATGAATTATGAAAAAGAGGTTGCAGAAGCGGTTTATCCTTCTATTCGTTTGTTACAAGTTAAAAAGGTAATATCTCATGTCCCTTCTGAAAAATTGGAGATAAATGGTGATGGTTGGAAAGAGTGTTCGCCTTCAAGCGTAGAGAATTTTTCGGCAGTAGCTTATTTTTATGCTCGTAATTTATGGGAAAAATTGAAAGTCCCTATCGGAGTTATTGATTGTACTTGGGGAGGTACTCCTGCTGAGGCGTGGACAAGCCTTTCGGCATTAAAGCATGTATGGGGTTTTGAAAAAGATGCAGCTCGTATAGAACAGTGTCGTGCCGACAGAGAATTATTGATGGCGAAATATCGGGATGATATGACCGATTGGGAAAAACGTTTGAATGACTGTGATCCGGGAATGAAAAATGGTGTTCCTTGTTGGATTTCCGATGAACAATCGGGTGACGAATGGAAACAGATGAATTTACCCGGAGCGTGGGAATATAACGGGCTTCCTGACTTTGACGGTTCGGTATGGTTTCAGAAAGTTATAGATATACCTTCTGAATGGGAAGGAAAGACTTTAACATTGAATTTAGGAAAGATAGACGATAAAGATATTACCTATTTTAATGGAAAAGAAATAGCCAGAGGAGAAGGATATCATATACAACGTACCTATACTGTACCGGCAGATTTGGTAAGGTCGGGAAAAGGAATTATTACAGTGAAGGTGCAAGATCAGAGCGGTTCGGGCGGAATTTGCGGTTCTCCGGAAGATATGTCGATAGAGGTAGATAATCATAAGATTTCATTAGCAGGAGAGTGGAATTATCGGATAGGAGTACCTTTGTCCCAACAACCTTCGATTCCGTTTTCTCCGGATAGTCAAAATTATCCTTCCGTACTTTATAACGCGATGCTTTATCCTTTACGTCAATTTCCTATAAAAGGGGTGATCTGGTATCAAGGTGAGGCGAATGTAGAAAGAGCGGTTCAATATACTCCGTTATTTCAGTCGATGATTGCCGATTGGCGTAGTTTGTGGAAAAATGATTTCCCGTTTTATTTTGTACAATTAGCGAATTTTTTGAACATGCAGGAGGTACAACCGAATTCTACATGGGCGCATCTTCGGGAAGCTCAGACGAATGCTCTGCATCTTGAAAAAACGGGAATGGTCGTTACGATCGATATAGGCGAAGCGTATGATATTCATCCTAAAAACAAGCAAGAGGTAGGAGCGCGTTTGGCACGTTTGGCACTTGCCGATACATATAAAAAAGGAAAATACGAGATTCCGATGTATAAGAATTTTAAGATCGAGAAAAAATCTGTTATTCTATCATTTAATCAAAATATCAAGGTAAAAGGAGAGTTACCTACCGGTTTTGCAATAGCCGGACCTGATATGAAGTTTTACCCTGCTCGTGCTACTGTGACCGAAAATGTAATTACGGTTACTTCTCCGAAAGTAATTGTTCCTATTGCAGTGCGTTATGGATGGGCTGATAATCCTCCGTGTAATTTGTACGGAGAAAACGGATTACCTCTTGCTCCTTTCCGCACGGATTCATTTGAGTGATTTTTTATTTTCTGCATTTTATTCTGTGATTAAAAAGGGTAAAATGCAGAAAATTGCTATTTATTGAACGCTTTGTGTTATATAAAAAAGATTCAAGTCATTAAATTTGCTATTGATAATTTTTCTATAACATAAAAAGCTAACATCATGAAAAAAACTTTACTCGCAAATTTTTTCGGGTGGCGTTATCTTCAACAGCCAGTTCTTTCGCCCGAAGGTGTGTCGTGCAGAACGATCGATCCTATCCCTAAATGAAATCTGTATAAACGAGTGTACATCTCCGTAGTCGTTTTTTTTGACTTACTATAGTCATATATGGGGTTGAGATGTTCATTGACACAGAATGTCCGTTAGGGAATATTCTTTCTTTTTTGTGCTTATAAAGGTATCAAGGGAGTGATATTTTTATAAGGATAAAGTGTCGTATGCTAAATTTTAATCGAATTAAATCAATAATCAATTTTCTTATCATGAAAAAAAGTACATTTTTTACAGGGTTGTTGACCCTGATGTTTTCTACTTCGGCAATAGCACAAGATTTGACTATCGGGGCTGCAGACTTTATTATTGAAGAGAGCGGTACACTGGATAAACTCACGGGATGTATTCAAAGTACAAGTGAGACTACTCGTATTTGTTTAGGTGAAGTCGATTTTGGAGAGAACGGAGATAAGTATGCTGCTGCCGGTATTGTTTTTGCAAATGGTTGGAGTACCGACGGTTGGGCGATTTTACATGCCGGTCAGGATTATGAATCTTCGAAGCCTTTTACTCAGATGACTATAGATGAAACCAATGGCTATCAAATTTACTATACGTTTGCCGATTCGATGGCCTATCTTAAAGGACCGAATCATGACGGAGTGTTCGAAGGTATTGCTATACCGGGTACGCAATATGTTAAACCGATAGGAAAGCAGAAGGTGTGGCTTACTTTTGTTGCTGGTAATGGGAATATCCGTTCCGTGAAATTCTTTGAGAACCAGTTGCAGCCGGAAGATTTTGTTCAGGAAGAAGATGGCCGTCCCGGATGGTGGGGCGCTCCTGTTTTACGTTTTCCGTCAGAAAGGTCGGGATATGATGAAATATCGGTGAAGAAACTATCGACAGAATCTGTAGCTGCAGTTTCGACGGAAGAAGGTTCGGAATTTAGTGGCGTTCGGATTAATGAAGAAAGCGGTGCTTGGGGTTGGCTTAAAGCCGGATTTATTGCCGATTATGGAGATGTTGATTTCGGTAACGGTTATGATCAAGTAATTGTTTATGTAAAAAAAGATGCAGATCCTAGTGTGTCGAGATTTCTTGAGGTTTATATCGATGAAGTAAAAGAGGAAAACATGATTGCTTCGATTTGGGCGGATATACATATGAAAGAGTTTTATCCGATCGCTAAAAATATTAAGTCTCTTACAGGAACTCATAAAGTATTGGTAAAATGGGCCGGTGAAGGTCCGGACTTGTTGGCTGTGGAATTCAGTAAAGGTGCTAACTGGGACGAAGGACTGGATTGTGGTGTTCAGATTGTAGATCAATTGCCGTCGGAAAATGCGTTCCGTGTTAAATTTGAAGGTTGTATGGAAGGCTTGGCCGAGCCTTGGGCATACGATGTTCTTGCCAATGGACAATATGAAAGTGCGGGTAATATCGGTTATACTAAAAACGGTACGGTCCTTTATCTTTATGATCCGAACACTGATGATGCTCTAATAGACTTTGGTAATGGCGAATATAAAAGTATAGTAGTAGATCATGCTTGCGATAAAACTTGGTTGGGAGAAGTGGAAGATGCAAGCTTCGATTTCTATGTCGATCTTGATCCGAATATGCAATATACTAAAGATGATTGGGCTACTAACTTAGCTGCGATTTTGGAAGGTCATGAACCGATTGCCCGTGTAAGGATTCAAGGTACTACTGCTTGGAGTATAAGGAAACATACTGCCGGAGCGATAATCGGTGATCTTAGCGGAAAACATGATCTTTATATCGTATATAATATTAAAAATGACACTTCAGCCGGAGCTAATGTATTCAATATCTATTTCGATAAAGAAGATATTACAGGAGTACAAAAGACATTTACTGATATAGAGGGTGTTAAGGTATATGCTTCAAACGGACAGATTGTGGTAAATACTGTAAATCCGGTGAATGTAGCTGTTTATACATTGAGCGGTGTAGCTATGTCCGAAACTGTTGCATCGGCAGGAGTGAATACATACGATATGGCTTCAGGGTTCTATATCGTGAAAGTAACGGATGAAAACGGAAATCTTGCAACTTATAAAGTTCTTGTAAAATAAGATCTTATAGAGATTTATTCAGTTTTGGAACTGTTTAATTACTAATTGTTAGACAGTTCTAAAACTATTAATAGGAAAGTGTAAAAAATGAAAATTATATCCTTAGAACTTGAGTTTATAATTAACAATTCAATTTTTTTGTTATGAAAAAGAGAAATACATTTTTAGCAGGATTGCTGACTTTGATGTTTTCAGCTTCTGCAGTAGCTCAGGATTTGGTAATTCCGACCAACTCGGAAAGTGGTGTCGAGATTATGAAAGATGGGAAATTTGATCCAGTTACGATGAATATCGGGAATTGTAGTGAAAATACCCAAGTTTATTTGGGTGAAGTGGATTTCGGTGAAGATGGGAATAAATATGCTGCTGCCGGTATTGTTTTTGCGAATGGATATTATATGGATGGTTGGGCAATATTACATGCCGGTCAGGATTATGAAAGTTCACTTCCGTTTACCCAAATTACGCTTGATGAAACCGGAGGTTATCAGGCTGTTTATACATTTGCCGATTCGATGGCATATCTTAAAGGTCCAAACCATGACGGGAATTTCGAAGGAGCTCAAACGCAATATTACAAACCTGTTGGAAAACAAAAGGTATATCTTACGTTTATTGGAGGATCGGGTAATATTTGGGCTGTAAATTTTTATGAAAATCCGATACCGGCGGATCGGTTTATTCAGGAAGGAGAGCATGACTATTTGTATGGTCTTGCTTTACGTACTCCGAATATGATACCTGGTTATGAAGATGTTTCTACCCAGCTTTTGGCTACGGAGTCGGTTCCTATGGTCCCAACAGGTGAAGAAGCTGGTGCAGAATCTCCTTTTTTCGATACTAAACTCGATGGAGATTCTTGGGGATGGACGGATGACGGGTTTATTGCCGATTATGGAAACGTAGATTTCGGTAATGGCGATTATGACCAGATTGTTGCTTATGTAAAGCGGGATAAAGATGTTAATATCAACGTTTATGTAGAGATCTATTTGGATGAGATTTCTGAAGATAAACTGTTGGCTAAAATTTGGACGGGGCTACAAATGATAAATATTACCCCGCTTGCTCAAAATATCGAGTCTGTTACTGGACAGCATAAGATTATTGCAAAATGGGTAGGCGGAGGCTTTAATTTGCAGAATATCGAATTTTCAAAAGGAAACCTTTGGACGGAATCACTCAAATGTGGAATAACCGTAGTCGATGAGTTACCTTCGGCTGATGCATTTCATCATACATTTGTTGGATGTCTTGAAGGACAGGGTAATCCTTGGTTCTATGAAGTAATGGCTAAAGGGCAATATGAAACGGCAGGAAATATAGGTTTTACTAAAAACGGTACGGTTATTAATTTCTTTGATGCATCGGGTGAAGGAGTAGATTTCGGCAATGGCGAATATAAGAGTATTGTTGTAAATCATTCTTCTGAAAGTAGTTGGTTAGGTAGTATCGATGAGGCTAATTTTGCATTTTATATCGATCTTGATCCTGATTTTACTATTATGAAAGAGACCTGGGACACCGATTTGGCTTCTATTTTGGAAGGTCATGAACCGATTGCCCGCGTAAGAATACAAGGTACTGGGAGTTGGGATATCAAGAAGCATACTGCCGGAGAGATGTTGAGAGAAGTAACCGGAAAGCATCAGTTGTATATGGTTTACAATATTTTGAATAGTACTACTATGGGGGCTAATGTGTTTGATATTTATTTGGATAAGAAAGAACTTTCAGGGGTATCGCAGACTGCAGCGGACGTAGAGGGCGTTGAAGTATATGCTTCGAATGGAAAGATTATTGTAAATACTGTAGATCCGGTGAAAGTAACGGTTTATGCTTTGAGCGGAGCGGCTATGTCCGAAACCGTAGCATCTTCAGGAGCAAATACATACGATGCTGCTTCAGGTTTCTATATCGTGAAAGTAACAGATAAGAATGGTGCTGTAGGGACATATAAAGTGCTTGTAAAATAGTCTTATATTGTATTACGGTTAGTCGTTAAGTTGATTTGCCCGGGATAAATGTTTGTCGCTATTATCCCGGGCAAAATTATTCAAAGACGTTTTTATATATTTGCGAAATTTCGACGGGTTCTGAATAGAAGTTAAAAAAAATTCGTTATTTTGAAAACGAATAAAAATTTATTTTTAAGTATGGTATTGTATGTATGAATTGAATATTAAAAAGGTATAAAATGCAAAAAATAGGAAAATGTATCGGAACGATAGTGCTTTTGTTGCAAATTTCTTCCTTTACCGTAGCTCAGGTCAATTATCCTTTCAGGGATACGACATTGTCTCATCATGAAAGGATTAAAGATTTGCTTTCCCGTTTGAATGTTTCTGAAAAAATTTCTCTCTTGCGGGCAACATCTCCGGCTATTCCCCGCTTGGGAATCGATAAATATTATCATGGGAACGAAGCCTTGCACGGAGTTGTTCGTCCCGGAAAGTTTACGGTATTTCCTCAAGCTATAGGTCTTGCCAGTATGTGGAATCCTGACTTTTTGCAAGAAGTGTCGACGGCTATTTCGGATGAGGCCAGGGGACGCTGGAATGAGTTGAATCAAGGTAAAGACCAGACGGCGGGATCTAGTGACTTGTTGACGTTTTGGTCACCGACGATAAATATGGCACGAGACCCACGTTGGGGACGTACGCCGGAAACATACGGAGAAGATCCCTTTTTAACCGCTACGCTGGGAATCGCATTTGTACGGGGACTTCAGGGGAATGATCCTAAATATATTAAAGTGGTATCGACTCCGAAACATTTTGCCGCCAATAACGAAGAACATAATAGAGCGAGCGGTAATGCTGTAATATCGGAACGTGATTTGCGGGAATATTATTTCCCGGCATTTGAAAAGTGTGTTAAAGAGGGGCAGGCACAAAGTATCATGTCTGCATATAATGCAGTAAACGGAATTCCTTGTACGCTGAATAAATGGTTGTTGACCAATGTACTACGGAATGACTGGGGGTTTGACGGTTACGTCGTTTCGGATTGCAGCGCTCCCGAGTATATTGTATCGCAACATCATTATGTCGATACTTATGAGGAGGCGGCTTCATTATGTATAAAGGCCGGATTGGATCTGGAATGCGGAGATAATGTCTATATCACTCCGTTGTTGAATGCTTATAATCGAGGTATGGTAACCATGTCCGAGATCGATTCTGCGGCGTATCGTGTGTTAAGAGGTCGCATGCGGTTGGGGTTGTTCGATGATCCGAATGAAAATCCGTATAATAAAATATCTCCTTCGGTTGTGGGATGTGAAAAGCATCGTGAATTGGCATTGGAAGCTGCCCGCCAAAGTTTGGTGTTATTGAAAAATGATAAAGATATGTTGCCGATACAGACCGATAATATAAAATCGATAGCGGTAGTCGGTATAAATGCTGCGAATTGTGAATTCGGGGATTATAGCGGAACGCCTGTAAATACTCCTATCTCGGTTTTGGAAGGTATAAAAGCCCGTATAGGAGATCAGGTAGAAGTGAAATATGCTCCGTGGGTTTCTCCTGCATTGGAATATACCTTGGTCGGTAAGTCTGCTTTCCCGAACGGGTTGAAAGTTGAATATTTCGATAATGCAAATCTTTCCGGAACTCCGAATACGCGTGTTGAAGATTATCTTCTTTTTGATCCCAAAAATCGTCCGCCAGATCCTTTAGTTCCCGGAAGTCCGATGTCAATTCGTTGGACGGGGGAATTGATCGCTCCTGCTACAGGTCAATATACGTTTGCGTTTACATCAGATGACGGATGTCGCCTGTATCTTAACGGGGAAAAATTGATCGATTCTTGGAGAGTTCGTTCTGAGGAGACCGATTATATAACCGTTACGTTAGAAAAAGGAAAAACGTACGAATTAAAGGTTGAGTATTTCGATAATGGGGGAGAGGCAATTGCTAAATTGGCATGGAAAACGCCTGTTTCGAAAGCATTTGAATATAATCTGATCGGGAAATCGGCTTTCCCAGACGGTTTGACTATCGAGTATTTCAATAATATGGATTTGTCGGGAACGCCGAATATCGATATGGAAGAGTCTATTTTTTTCGATCCGAAAAATCATCCTTCCGATCCTTTAATTCCCAGAGGGAAAATGTCAATTCGTTGGACGGGAAATCTGGTTGCACCGGAAACGGGACGTCATACGTTCGCATTTACATCTGACGATGGATGCCGATTATACCTTGACGGTAAAAAATTGATTGATTCTTGGAAAATTCGTGCAGAGGAAACCGATTATGTAAGTGTTTATTTAGAAAAGGGCAAGACATATAAGCTGGTAGCCGAGTATTTCGATAATGACGGTGAGGCGATTGCAAAGTTAGCTTGGAGAACTCCGGGTACAGATTCTGAAGGTTTGCTCGATGCTTATGGGGATGCTGGGGAAATTATTCGGGGAAGCGACTTGACTATTGCGGTTTTGGGAATAGATCGTACTATAGAAAGAGAAGGTCAAGACCGGTCGACGATAGAATTACCCGAAGACCAGCAAATATTTATTGAAGAGGCCTATAAAGCAAATCCAAATACAGTAGTCGTATTAGTTGCCGGTAGTTCTTTGGCGATTAACTGGATCGACCAAAATATTCCGGCGGTATTAGATGCTTGGTATCCCGGAGAGCAGGGTGGAACGGCTGTCGCTGAAGCTTTGTTCGGAGATTATAACCCGGGAGGCCGTCTTCCCTTGACATTCTATAATAGTTTGGCAGACCTTCCGGCTTTTGATGATTATAATGTGAAGAATAATCGTACTTATATGTATTTTGAAGGAAAACCTTTATATCCGTTCGGGTATGGATTGAGTTATACCGATTTTGCGTATCGAGGGTTGGATATAACTCAAGATGAGGAAAATGTAACGGTTAAGTTCTTTGTATCGAATACGGGAGATTATGATGGTGATGAGGTTGCTCAGGTATATATTCAGTTCCCTGATCAAGGAACGATTTTGCCGTTGAAACAGTTGAAAGGGTTTAAGCGTGTACATATCGCCAAAGGACAGGAAACAGAAATAGCGGTGCGGATACCTAAAAAAGAATTGCGTTTGTGGAGCGAGAGCAATTCTGAATTTTACACGCCTGAAGGAAATTATATCTTTTTGATAGGAGCATCATCCGATGATATTCGTTTGCAACAGGTTGTTCCTATTCGATATGTCAGTGCTCTTGATGCGGAATCTCTTGAAGGAGTGCGGATTTTTTCTCGTGATCATCGTATTGTAGTGACTGCTGAAAATCCGGTAAGATTGGATATATATAACGTGGACGGGAAATTGATCCATACCGGGCAAAATATTCTTGGAAGGAGTGAAGTTTCCGTTCCGACAGGTAATTATGTTGTAAAGGTGACGGGTGAAAACGGGAAAAATATCTCTTTTAAAGTTGTTGTGTCGTAATTGAAGGCGATTAATTTGTAATAAGGCGTTTATCGTGCAGATAAATGCCTTATTTTTTCTATTTATTGACCGTTTTACGTTATTAAAATAATTCTTTATAAGGTAATTTTGGGATGATAATTTTTCTAACGGTTAAACTTTTAATATCATGAAGCAGAACTTCTCTCGAATAAGTTTATTCATTTTATTTTGTTTTTTATTGTTTTGGGGAACAGTTTCTCAGGCAGCGGAGTGGGAGATGAAAAAAGGACCTATGATGACTACGTGGTCTGAAACGATAGATCCGAATAATGTTTTGCCCGAGTACCCGAGACCACAAATGGTACGGTCGGATTGGATGAATCTGAATGGAGTGTGGGATCTCAGGAAAGGTGTAATTGACGAGGCCTATTCGGCGGATTTCGATTATGATAAAAAGATATTAGTACCGTTTCCTTTGGAATCGGCTATATCGGGAGTTATGGAGAAAAGCGACGAACAATGTTATTGGTATAGGAGAACTGTTGTAATTCCCGAATCGATGAAAGGAAAAAATATATTACTTCATTTCGGCGCTGTCGATTGGAAGACGGTTGTTTATGTAAATGGTACTCAGGTAGGGACTCATACCGGAGGTTATGATCCTTTCTATTTCGATATTACTTCTGCATTGAAGGGTAGCGGGGAACAAGAAATTGCTGTATATATTTATGATAATACGGGTATGGAAGGACAGCCGACAGGGAAACAGTCGAGAAACCCTTCTATATGCTGGTACACGGCAGTGAGTGGTATTTGGCAGACTGTATGGTTAGAGCCGGTGAATCCGGTGCATATAGCGTCATTTACAATGGAGCCTAATTTAGATAAAAAATGGCTGTCGCTTATGGTAAATCCGAGTGAACCCGACGGGGTTACTGTCAATGCGAAGATAAAAGATAAAGAAGGAAATGTCGTTTCGTCATTGGAAAATGGAAATCCTGCCGGTATTATCCGCATGACGATCGATGGAGAAGTACATCCGTGGTCGGTAGAAGATCCTTATTTATATGATCTTGAAATTTCTCTTGTAAAGAACGGAAAAGAAACAGATGCTGTGAAAAGTTATTGCGGAATCCGTAAGATCGAGGTTAAAAAAGTCGGAGATATTCCTCGTATATTTTTGAATAATAAGCAGATTTTTCAGATGGGACCGCTTGACCAAGGATGGTGGTCTGACGGATTATATACAGCACCCAGTGATGAGGCGTTATTATTCGATATTCGTACGATGAAAGACTTGGGATTCAATATGGTGCGTAAACATATCAAGACCGAGCCAGCTCGTTGGTATTATCATTGCGATAAGGAGGGAATTTTGGTTTGGCAGGACTTGCCGAGTCCGAATCTGCCCAAAGGTCATGAAGATTTTGCAAAAGCAAATTTTGAGTCGGAATCAAAATCTATCATAGATGCTTTGAAAAATCATCCCAGCATTGTTCAGTGGATCGTTTTTAATGAAGGTTGGGGACAATTCGACACGGAACGTATGACCAATATAGTCGATACTAAGGTAAATTCATTAACTCCGGCACGGTTCGGAAAGCCTACTTTGATTTGTTGTGCAAGCGGATGGACTGATGCCGAAATCGGAGACATTATCGATACGCATAGTTATCCCGATCCATCATGTCCGCACAATGCAAACCGGGCTGCGGTTTGCGGAGAATATGGCGGAATAACGTTGAAAGTGCCGGGACATATTTGGCCGGGAGGAGATTTTCAATATACTACGGTAGAGACAGGTCGGGATTTCACTGCATTTTTTTATGGCTTGTGCGATAAGATAAAAGATTATTATTATCAAGGATTGAATGCAGCGGTATATACCCAAATCTCGGATGTCGAAATTGAGAAAAATGGAATTCTGACTTACGACCGTCGTGTTTTGAAACCATACTCTCCTTATGGGGAATTGAAATCAAAAATTGAGGAGTGTGTAAATATGCCTCAAAATGAAATAATTATTAAGCCTATACTTTCTACGGCAAAAGATCATAAATATACATGGCGTTATAATACGACGACCGATGTTCCCCGCCGTTGGTTTGCTAAAGAGTTTGATGACCGAGCTTGGGCGAAAGGACAGGCAGCTTTTGGTTTCGGTGTTCCGGAGCCATCGACAAGTCTTGTTTCTACCGAATGGAAAACGAGCCAGATTTATATGCGTCGTTGGTTTTATCTTGGAGATATTACAAAAGAAATGATCGATAAACTGCGTTTTATTGTTTTTCATGATGATGATATAGATGTGTATATAAATGGAGTATGGGCAGCTTCGAGAACTGGTAGTGTATTTAATTATATACCGAAAGATATTTCGGAGGAAGCTAAAAAAGCCTTGAAGCCGAATAGTTGGAATTTGATTGCTGTCGGAGGAAAACAAGGTGGTGGTCAGCAGATTATGGATATCGGAATTTCGGCTTTTGTGACCGAAGATTTTGAATATACCGAGAATTATGATGAATTGGAAAATCCGGAATATTCGGATATTTCTGTTCCCGGAACAGTAATAATCCCGAAATTTGAAAAAATAGCACAACCTGTTCCGGCAGAACCTGCACAATCGGGAAATGGGGCAGATGTTGCAGCAGGAGAGTTTTATCACACATCGGATCGCTCGAATGTAGCTTGGGGAGATTTTGATAATGATGGAAAATTAGAACTTATATATTCGGGGTATAATGAACATCTTTCTTTATCGAAACAAGGAAATGCATTGTTATATGAGTATGCAGGAAATGATGAATTTGAACGCAAAGATAGCCCTTTTGATATTTGTTATTATGCTTGTCCGGTATGGTTCGATTATAACAATGACGGATTATTGGATCTTTTTGTTCCCGGTTTGAAAAATAAAGATTATGAAAATGACTTGAATGATGTTGCCGCTTTTTTATACGAAAATAAGGGTAAGGGAGCGGATGGAAACTTCATTTTTGAAGAGGTGAATGTTGCCGATAAATCAGGGAATCGCATGGGAATTTATCCTATATATAATGATACGGATGGAGGTCGTTCCCGCCAATGGGTTTCGGTAGGTGATTATGATAAGGACGGTTATCTGGATATTGTCGTAACCGGGAGGGATGATTATGAAGATGCAGATGGAATGTTAGCAGAAGATGGCAATGTTTTGGTACACCATGACCGTCGTGCCGTATATCTCTATAAGAATGATAAAGGTAAGCGATTTATTCGGCAGGAAACTCCGCTTAACGGGACTGATCCGTTTTTGGGATTGGCGAGAGGGTCTGTTTACTTTGCCGATATGGATAATGACGGTTGGTTAGATATCGTGTCATCGGGATACGGTCCGAATGAAGGGAATCTGCATATTTATTGGAATAATGGTGACGGAACTTTCAGTGAAACCGAACAACATTTTTACGGATCGTATGATTCTTCTTGTGCTTTGGGCGATTTGAACGCTGACGGATACATGGATATTGTCGTTACAGGTTATTCCCGAAATAAGGGAGGAGGAAGTGCAAAATCGTTCTTCGTGTATAAAAATTGCGGAAATCGTAGTTTTGAAATGTTAAATGATGCTTTCTGCGGCTTTGAAGGTGTCGATGGTGCAACACCTTCGCTGGGTGATGTCAATCATGACGGATTGCCAGATATTTTGGTCGGAGGACATGGATCAGAACATGAGATTACGACATGGTTATATTTGAATAAGGGAGATTTTTACTTTGAGTCTTACGGGGCTTATTATGATGATCCTTTCGGTAAATTAGGGGCTTTTGACAGAATCAGTCATGGGAATAATCATCTGGTAGATTATGATAATGACGGTTATTTGGATGCTTGGAATATGGGATGGGCACAAGCATCCGTATGTTCAAAGGCTTGTGCTACGCAGTTGTGGAAAAATAATTCGGGCAGTAAGAATATCGATTCTAATGCGGCTCCGTCGGCACCGAAAAATTTGAGATGTTCTTATGATAAGAATACACGCATGGTAACCTTTACATGGGATGCTGCCACAGATGACGTGACTCCGGCATCGGCATTACAATATAATTTGTATTTGAGAAAGGCCGGTTCATCGGAATATTTTATGACAGTTCCAGCTGATCCAGCTACCGGATTTATTAAAGTGGCAGAGATTTCGGGTCAGATAATGACGACCTCTTATTCTATGTATGTCCCTGATGAAAATGTCGATTATGAGTGGGGGGTACAGGCTATTGACAATGGAAAAAGAGGCGGAAAGTTCGCCAAGTCGGATTTTAATCCTACAACGACCGGTTTAAAAAAAAAAGAGGTTTCAGACGTTAATGTCTATATCTCAGACGGAAACGTCTGCTATAATGTAGGAGAAAAGAATGCTATTCTGAAAGTTACCGATGCAACGGCCTCTCTTATTTCTGTTGTTTCGGTAAGTGGAAAAGGTGTTCTTGAAAATTTGAACAAAGGAATTTACTTTATTTCTGTAATAGCGGATAAAGCTATTAAGGTGTTTAAAATAATTTTGTGATGTAAATGTGTTTTTCAGGTTTTCTAATAGGTAAAAATTAGGATTGGTTGTAGTGTGTGTGGAGGCTGTCGTTTGGCAGCCTCTATTTTTTATTATAATTATTAGTCTGTTCGGTGTATCTTTTTCAGAAGAGAAAAAAGTATATATATGCTAAAGTGTAATTGAGATAGTATCGTGGACTTCTTCCATGAGCGATTATTGTCAGGACGAAAACGTGTTTTGTAATATGTTGAAAAATATTATGCTTTATTTTTGAGGCTCTTCTTTGAACCTGAATTTTGCTCGGGTCAGATTTGATAGTTCCTTTCGAGGATACTTTATTGTTTTTACAGGGATGAATAGCGGGCTATCGAGAAAATGGGAAACCGGACAGGAAGAAATCGCAAAAACGATCTGATAATATCTTTTTATCGGAAAATACAGACGGATAAGGTGTGTAAAATGTTTTGTAAAAATAAAAAAACTTGGGATATGCGTGTTGCATATTTGAGAAAGAGAAACTAATATCTCAAACATTTGTTTTTTTAATCGTTTGCATTCTGTCTATTTTATAAAAACAGTTAACTCCTATTGGATACAAAAAAGCTACCTCGAAACGGAAAATGAGGTAGCTTTTTTCTTTTTATGGAAGTTTTTTATTTGATTGAGTATAATTCTTTTAAGTTAGTTATTCAGCAGAGACTTCGATTACACGACTATTAAGTTGCTGTGTCGTAAATAAATTTAATCCGACAGTCATTAAGAAATCTCCGGATAAAAGTTTCCCGTTGTCCGGTAAGGAAGAATTCGTTCCCGGCATCAGATTGATTTCTTTTACACGGTACATTTTATTCGGATCTAATCCTTGCAGGCGTACGGGCAATGTTTTTTCGGCATAGCGGGGATGTATATCGAATGCAAAGATTACGGCGTTATTGTTATCTTTGCTGGCATACATGGTCGAGGTATGATTCCCGTCGTAAGGAGATACCAAGCGATACATGTCTCCATCTAAAATAACGGGTTTTAATCGATTATAGTTCTTTACTGCCGATTGGCAATAGGATTTTTCGTTTTCGTTCATATCCGTTAATTTTATGTCGAAGCCGAGTTTACACATCATAGCGACATCTGTCCGGAATTTTATGCTGCTATTTTTATTCCATGTAGTAACGTGTGCACACATGACTTTGGATGGAAAAATTTGAGAGAATCCCCATTGGATAAATAGCCTTTCTATCGGGTCGGTATTGTCACTTGCCCAAAATTCCGTAAAATATTGTAAGGCTTCGTAATCCGAGCGTCCTCCTCCTCCGGAACAGAGCATCATCGGCAGATCGGGATATTTGTTTTTTATTCGATCCAGTACGTTATAGAGTCCCCGAACATAATCGATATATAAATGAGATTGCTTATCTTTAAGATAAATTGAATAAATGTTGGTAATCGGGCTGTTGCAATCCCATTTGAAGAAAGCAATATCCGGGTATTTGGTCATTAAATTGTCGACTACATTAAAAACATGATCTTGTACTTTCGGATTGCTTAAATCCAATACTAACTGATTACGGAAATAATATTCATCCCGGTTAGGTAAATGGATGACCCAGTCTTTATGTTTTTCATACAATTCGCTTTTGGGATTCACCATTTCCGGCTCGATCCATAAACCGAATTTAATGCCTTTTTTCTTTGCTGTTTCTGTCAAGTATCCGATACCGTTAGGAAGTTTATTTGATGTTTCTTTCCAGTCTCCCAGTCCTTGATGATCGCTGCTACGCGGATATTTGTTCGCAAACCAACCATCGTCGAGCAAAAACATATCTACGCCCAATTCTACGGCATCATCCATTAATTCTACGAGTTTTTCTTCATTGAAATCGAAATATGTAGCTTCCCAATTGTTCAATAAAGTCATGCGGCTTTTATTCCCGTCTTTTACTTGATACTTACGAGCCCAGTCGTGAAAGTTCCGGCTGGCTTGACCTTTACCTGAAAAACTATAGGTGAAATAAAAATCCGGAGTACGGAAAACTTCGTTCGGTTTCAAGCTATATTCTGATGCGTACGGATTGATTCCCGATATGACACGTAATTCATTTTTATTATCTATTTCGAATGTAAAGCGAAAATTTCCGGTCCATCCTAATGTTCCGACTAGTATTTCTCCTTGGTTTTCTTCTGCTTTTCCGTCTAAAGAGAGTTGGAAGAAAGGTGAACAAAACATGTTGGAACGAGACCCTAATTTAGAATCGAGTATTTTTTTTCCGAATTCCAGAGGTTGTTCTTTCATGTGTACTTCACTTGCCCAATCTCCTGAAAATTCAGTCAGGAAATATCGATTCCGATTCAAGTGTAGCATTGAAGATGCATATTTGTGTAGCTCTACCGGTTTCTTTTCTTGATGACTGATCTCTGTGAATGTTTTGATCAGGTTCTCTTTTTGATAGGTTATATAGTGTAGTTTTACCGTGACGGGATATTTATCGTCTTGCAAGGTAATAATTGTTTCATTTACACCCGGTGAAAGTTGTTTTTCGGTGTGGGATATATATTTTAATAGTAAGGACGGATTTCCGTCATTGTGAACTATATGAATTGCCGGCTCGAAGTAGTCTTCCATGCCGTGTGTAAGATAAGCTTCTGTGCCTTGTGGCAAATAGGCAATATCGGACGTATGGAGCAACTTCTTTCCCAAATAACTTTGGTAAAGGCGATTGTTCTCTCCGACTTTGTAAATTAAGTCTATGTCGTCCGTACTGATTTTAATTACTTGTTTGCTTTCGGCTTTTACCATACATGATATGCATAGAAAGCATATCAAAAAAATTACTTTCTCTTTCATCGTATTTTTTAGGAGGTTAAAGTTTATATCATCACAAAAATACTGAAAGAATAGCGTACACTAAGGTGTAAATGTGTCATAAAATAAGAAATTTGGAGCGTATTTCTCATTTTAATTGTTCTGGAAGGAAATTGTTCCGAAGTTTTTACGATTATAAAGTCGTTCCTTTATAAATATAAGCTTTGTTCAAAGGGGATATACTTCCACTCAAATTTAATTGTTTGCTGTTGAAGTTCGGAGAAATGATCGCTGTCGCAGAATTGTTTGTCGGATGTAAAGTCAGTTCGACTCTGGCTGAGATACCTGTTCCGTTCGCATAAAATTCATAACGGGTGAAACCCTTTTTGTCCGTTCTCATTTTAACGGTCGAGATGTGTCCCTCTACGGTAATTCCTCCTAAACCGTTATATCCTATATATGGAGTGTCGAAAGCTATTTGTACAACTACCCGGTTTTTATTTAAGGAAATAAAATTGGTTACGGAACTTACAGAAGTGCTGATTCCGTTATTAAAAATGATTTGGTGGGTATTGAAAACAAAAGAACTGTCTTTTAATGCTGCAAGAGCTTGTGCATGATATTTCATGTCAGTGGAATCAGGAACGTTGTGTTTCGAGATTTTCTTTTGAGATATTTTTTCACTCGAATGCAATTGGGATACCATTCCGATTCCTATTAGAAAGCAAACTATGATTATTATAGTATTATTTTTCATATCGATAGAATTGACGGTTTTTATTAAAAGAACAGGTTTTTATATATGAATGTTTGCTATCCAATAGTTTATTTTATATAGATAATGATTAGAGAGAAAGGTTTAATGACATGATGGAAAAGATAAATAAACAGGTTATCAACAATTTGAAAATAGTATGTTGATAACCTGTTTATTTAAATTATTTTGTATTGAGTAACAATCGTTTAAATGGTATAAATGAGGCGGGTATTTCGATACTTTTTTTCTTCCCGTGCATGAATTTTAAAAGGGTATCCGGGATATTAACAGGGGTGTTGATAACATCTTCTACTGTTTCCAGAAATTTAGCAGGATGTGCCGTTTCCAAGAAAATACCGGTTTCTCCATTTTCTAACTTTTCTGTTAAAGCACGATAGCCGCAAGTTCCATGAGGATCGAGTAAATAATTATATTTTTTATATACTTCACCAAGTGTTTCGCGTATTTGATCATCTGTATAGCTGACTCCGCTTATTTCCTTACGGATAGCTTCATGAGAGTTTTCGTATAGATCCAGTATTCTGGCGAAGTTACTGGGATTACCGACATCCATAGCATTAGCTATGGTCGGTATAGAAGGGCGAGGTTCATATTTACCGGTGTTGAGATATTGCAAAAATATATCGTTTCGGTTATTTGCTGCGATAAACCGCTTAACCGGAAGACCCATTTTTTTTGCAAATAGTCCGGCTGTTATGTTTCCGAAGTTTCCGCTGGGGACACAAAAGACTACATCTTTGTTTTTCCCCATACGGGCTAATTGAGCATAAGCGTAAAAATAATAAAAAGATTGTGGCAAGAAACGGGCAACATTGATAGAATTGGCCGATGTCAATAGCATGGCTTTATTCAGTTCCTTGTCTATAAATGCCGCTTTTACGAGGGCTTGACAATCATCGAAAGTTCCATCGACTTCTAAAGCCGTGATATTCTGTCCGAGTGTCGTAAACTGTTTTTCTTGTATTTCACTAACTTTTCCTTTGGGATACAAGACAAATACTCGTATGCCGGGTACTCCTAAGAATCCGTTTGCTACGGCGCTACCCGTATCTCCGGATGTTGCGACTAAAACATTTACTTCTTTTTCTCCTTTCTTGCGAATGAAATGACCTAATAGGCGTGCCATAAAGCGTCCTCCGACATCTTTAAATGCCAATGTCGGCCCATGAAATAATTCTAAACTGTATATATTGTCATGAACAGGAACAAGAGGAGTGTCGAAACTCAGTGTATCATAAACGATTTCTTTCAATATATCGGCTTCGACATCTTCTCCGAAAAAAGCTTCTGCTACGATAAATGACATTTCTTGAAATGTCATCTCTCCGATATTATGATAAAAAGCATCAGGCAACCTTTTTATAGTTTCTGGCATAAAAAGACCTTTGTCGGAGGCGAGTCCTTTGATTACCGCTTCCTCTAAAGTAACTTTAGAGGCCTGTTTGTTTGTACTGTAATAATACATTTGATCAATCTTTTTTGAATAATTCTTTAATAAATTCATCTTGACTCAGTAGCCCGTAATATCCTTTTTCGACACTGAATTCATCGTAAGTCTGTACATTGTCGGGTTCTTTTCCCGGTTTATAGATTATAAAAGGAACTGGGGCTGCGGTGTGGGTGCGAATGCGACATGGGGTAGGATGGTCTGGCAATAGAGCGATAGTCAAGGGTTCATCCATTTCTTGAGAAACTTCTACCAGTCGCTTTAAAACCCGATGATCTAAGAATTCTACGGTCTTTTTCTTTAGTAAGGCGTTTCCCTCATGGCCGGCTTCGTCACTGGCTTCGATATGCAGATATACAAAATCATTGTCTTTCAGAGCTTCTATGGCAGCTTCGGTTTTTCCCTCATAGTTTGTATCATATAATCCGGTAGCCCCTTCTACGTCAATAGATTTTAATCCGGCGTAAATACCTATGCCTTTGATCAGATCAACTGCTGAAATAACCACTCCATTGCGTAAGCCGTATTGTTGTGTTATAGGTTTCATCTGTGGTTTGTAACCCGGTGACCACGGCCATATACTATTAGCCATATCTTTACCTTCGGCTTTTCTTTTCAAATTTACCGGATGATTGCATAATAGTTTCTGGGATTTGACGATAAGTTCGTTCAGCCGGTCTGCTGTTTTCTGAGCTTCCGGGACAAGAGCTTTTATCATTACTTCGTTTGCCGGAGTTCCGGGAACATCATGCGGGGGTGTACATTTTAATCGTTTGTCTCCGCCTTTTAATTTAAGAAGATGTCGGTACGAAACTCCCGGAAAGAAATTCACATCATTTCCTCCCAGTTCTTTTTGTAAGTAATCGATCAATTCGGCTGCCTCTTCATTGGAAATATGTCCGGCCGAATGATTTTTTATAATTCCGTTTTCTATACAGATCAGGTTACAGCGCATAGCCATCTCTCCCGGTTCGATGTCTACTCCCATACTGGCTGCCTCTAAAGAACCTCTTCCTTCAAAGACTTTATATAAGTCATATCCGAGAACCGACATGTTTGCGATTTCACTTCCCGGTTCGAATCCTTCGGGGACAGTATTTAAGCGGCCGCATCTTCCATGTGAGGCGAGCCAGTCCATAATAGGAGTGTCGGCAGCCTGAAGAGGAGTTTTATTTCCCAATTCAGCGATTGGCTCATCTGCCATTCCATCACCTAATACAATTATATACTTCATAATGACATTTATTTTACTAACGAATATTTGCGATGCTGATGATATCGGCGAATACGCCGGCTGCCGTTACCATAGCTCCTGCTCCATATCCTTTGATAACCATCGGATATTCTTTGTAGCGATCTGTCGTGATTAATATTACATTATTGCTTCCTTCTAATTGATAAAAGGGGTGTTTGCTATCGACTTCCTGTAATCCGACTTCGACTTTACCTCCATCTAAAGTTGCGACAAAACGGTATCTCTTATTTTCTGCTACCAGCTTTTTACGTCGTTCTTCAAATTCTTTGTCAAGCTTGGGAATCTGTTTCCAAAATTCTTCCAGAGAACCTTGAAAATATTCTTCGGGGATGAACAGTTTTTTTACAACATCGCTTTGTTCTACCCGATATCCTGCTTCTCTTGCCAAAATGACAAGCTTTCGTACCACATCCTGTCCGTTTAAGTCGAGTCGGGGATCAGGTTCACTGTAACCTGATTCCTGAGCCAAACGAATCGCTTTACTTAGGGGAATATCTTCGCTTAAAACATTGAAGATAAAATTTAATGTTCCGGAAACGACTGCTTCGATTTTCAGAATTTTATCCCCACTATTGATCAGGTTATTGATTGTGTTGATAATCGGCAATCCTGCTCCGACATTTGTTTCGAACAAAAACTTGACATCCCGTTTTCGTGCTATTCTTTTCAGTTCGGCATAGTTGTCATAAGCTGATGAAGCCGCAATTTTGTTAGCGGCGACGACAGAAACGTTATGATTAAGAAGGTCTTTATAAATTCCAGCGATTTCATTGCTTGCGGTACAATCGACAAAAACCGAGTTGAATATATTCATCTGAATGATACCATCTCGTATAGCTGCCGGACTGGCCGGCAGTGGAGATGCCTTGAGTTCTTCTTCATAGTGGTCGAGAGAAATCCCTTCCCGGCGGAACAGACATTTTTTTGAATTTGCCAATCCTACGATATTCAATCGGAGCGATTTGTCTTTGAGTAGGTTAGGTTGTTGTTTGCGTATTTGTTCTAACAAGTCTTTTCCTACTAATCCTATACCAGTAATAAATACGTTGAGAACCTGTACATTAGACAAGAAAAACGAGTCATGAATTACGTTGAGAGCTTTTCTCAAACTGTTTAATTCTATTACGAAAGAGATATTTGTTTCCGAAGCACCTTGCGCACATGCAATAACATTGATACCGTTGCGTCCTAAAGTATTGAAAAGTTTTCCGGCAATACCCGGAGTGTGTTTCATATTTTCACCTACGATGGCTACTGTAGCCAGATCTTTCTCTGCACTGATTTCACTGATCTCGCCCATTTCGATTTCTTGGGAAAATTCTTCTGTAAGAACTTTTACCGCCAAATCTGCATCTGCATTCTTTACTGCGAAAGAAGTGTTATTCTCAGAGGATGCCTGAGATACGAGGAATACGCTTACTCCCGATTTGGCAAGGGCCTTGAATATACGGTAATTTATACCAATAACACCTACCATTCCAAGTCCGGTAACGGTAATTAAGCAAGTATCGTTGATCGACGATATTCCTTTAATTGCCTTTCCTTCGCCTGATGCAGAATCTTGAGTTATTAATGTTCCCTGAGCTTCCGGGTTGAAAGTGTTTTTAATAACGATAGGTATATTTTTATGGTAAACCGGATAAATGGTCGGGGGATAAATTACTTTTGCCCCGAAATTACATAATTCCATCGCTTCGATAAACGATAGGTGTTCTATAACATAAGTGTTGCTGATGACTCGAGGGTCGGCGGTCATGAACCCGTCGACATCTGTCCATATTTCCAGACGCGATGCTCCCAATGCCGCTGCGAGGATCGCCGCAGTGTAATCCGAACCGCCTCTGCCGAGGTTGGTCACATCATTATTTTTTTTATCAGAAGAGATAAACCCCGGAACTAAGGCGACTTTCGGTAGTTCTTTGAATGTTTTCCTAACCAGTTCGTTTGTTAGATCGAAATCAACTATATTTTTGTTGAACTGGACTTCTGTTTTAATAAATTCTCGTGAATCATAATGTACGGCATCGTTAATCACTCGGCTGACAATCACGGATGATATCCGTTCCCCATAACTGACTATGGTATTTTGGGTTTTAGTAGATAGGTCTTTGATAAGTGATACCCCTCGAAATATATTGCCAAGCTCGTCTAATAATTCGTTTACAATTTGCAGCACTTCTTTTTTACGCTCTTCCGGAACGATTCCGTCGATAACATTATGATGCCTGCAGATAATTTCTTTAAAATGAGTCAGATATTCTGTGTCTCCAGTTCCTGCTAAACGAGCGGTTTCTATTAGTTTATCGGTAATACCTCCTAAAGCGGACACTACTACTATCGCCGGTTCATCACAGGCTTCTACTATTTTCTTTACGTTTTTGATGCTTTCTACGGAACCTACGGATGTTCCTCCGAATTTTAATACTTTCATCAGTTGTAAATATATCTTTTTTATTTTTTGTCCGGCACAATATTTCTTTCCCGGTTTTATACAGGTAAGCGATATCGATTAAAGGGACAAGAACAAATTTATAAATTTATTTTCAGTGGAATCGGTTCATATATCTGTATTTATGAACCCAAAGGATGGATATGACAACTTGAACCCCCTAAGGGGTGGTTGTTGTAATAGTAGTATATATAAAATAATATTGCAGGAACTGTTTCATTATCTCTCTGCTTCAATTTATTTTGACAGTGCAATATTACACAAATTTTCTTTATCTACCTACATATTTTTTATTTTTATTCTATCAAGATAGAAATTTGATATGGAATATGTTTTTGAAATTACAAGTTATTATTTTTACTTCGATCTCTTGGCGAATTGCGATATTGTTATTTAGCTTGATCCGGCTGTCGATGTGGATCTTCTTTTAATTCGGGATAGCTGATGCGTGTATGATACATTGTTTTCAGCTTTTCGATGAATACGTTTTTTATAGTTTCTACATCTCTGAAACTTAAAGGGGTATTTTTGAAAAGGCCGTCAGCTGTCTGGCTGTCTATAATATTGTTTACCAATTTTGAAATAGACTCTTCTGTGTATTCTTTCAAACTGCGGGAAGCCGCTTCGACTGCATCTGCCATCATCAATATTCCTGTTTCTTTGGTAAAAGGATTCGGTCCGGGATAGGTAAACGAGTCTTCGTTGATTTTGAAGTCCGGAAATTCGTTTTTATATGAATTATAAAAATATTTGGCTTTACTTTTTCCGTGATGTGTACTGATAAAGTCTTTGATCGCTTGAGGGAGCATCAATTTATCAGCCATCTTGAGTCCATCTTTTACGTGTTGTATGATAATTTGAGCGCTTTGTTCGTATGAAAGATTTTGATGAGGATTTACTCCAGATTGGTTTTCTGTAAAAAATGCCGGATTTGCGAGTTTCCCTATATCATGATATAGAGCTCCGGTTCTTACCAATTGAGCATTTGCTCCTATTTTGTTCGCTGCTTCGGCCGCTAAGTTTGAAATCTGCATGGAATGTTGGAATGTTCCGGGACAAATTTCAGAAAGTTGCCTGAGTACCGGAGAATTAATGTCGGACAGTTCTACTAAAGTAACGTTAGAAATGAAACCGAATGTCTTTTCGAGCAAATAAATCAGAAGATATGCAAATAACAACAATACGCCATTTATACCGAAATAAAGGAACATGTTCGGATTGAGCTTGCTCCAATCTCCTTCGGTAAGTAATGTATAACCTACATAACTTACACAGTAAGCTATGAATACGAGTATAGCACAACGCACCAGTTGAGATCTTTTTACTAATTCGCTGAGACTGTCTATTGCTGTCATACCCACTATGATTTGCAAGAATATGAATTCTAATGGAAACGGTGCGGCAAATGCGCATAACAGGACAGTGACCAGATGCGCATATAAAGCCGTTCGCGAATCGAGGAATGTAACGACAGTGAGCGGTAACATGGCGAAAGGAACGAGATATATACCTTGTAATCTGGTTTGTGTCATCATGTATGCTGCCAATGTTACACATACGATCATCAGCATCAGGAATCCCAAACTTCTTATATCTTTAAAAATCCGGGAACGGAAAAGAGCTAAAAATAGATAAAAGAAAGTAAACAGACAGGTAATAACGATCGCTTGTCCGATCAGAGTCGTTTCTCTCCTGTCCATGTTGATTTTTTTCTTGAGGGTTACTGTTTCCAATGATTTTAAAATCAGATAGGTATGAGGAGAGACGATCTCGCCCCGGTCAATAATTCTTTCACCGGCTTGTACGATACCGGAGGATGCCGATATCCGTTGTAAAAGTTCATATCTTATTTTTTTTGTCGTAGTACTGTCGAAAACCATGTTCTCGACTAAGTAGGTATTGAGATTGCAGGTGCGTAAAAGGTCTTTGCTTGCCTCATCCGGAAGGCTATTTATAATCTGCTCGTAAGCGGTACGAGGTGAGCGTAACTGACTGACCTGATATTCACGGGCAATATTGTTATTGAGTATGCGGATATTTTCGATGTGTTCTTTTTGCAGTTTGTCATATTCTCCGGATGAGATGATTCCCTGTTTGTATATATTGTCTAAAGCGGTTAGCGTATAGTTATAAAGATGGTGAGGTAATCGGTCTTTCAAGTCATTTTTGTACGCTTGTTGAAATTTTGCTATTTGCTGTTTCCCGATCGATGCGTTTTCGACATAGAAAGGTTGAAATTGGTGTAGAATGCTGTCTTGTTCTTTTTTTATCTGTTCTTGACTTTTGTAAATAGGAAAGTCGAAAGATGCGGTTAGCAGCCCGTATTTCCATGGTTTTCCTTCTTGAAAATGATATCGGAATTTTTCTTCGCGAGGGAAGAAATATATTGTCAGAAAAAGCGCTGCAACAAAGAACAAGATTTGAAATATAAGCGTTTTACCCAAAAATGATTTTACAGTTTCCCGTTTCATATTCTACAATGATTATATGTTTTTAACTCGAACGGCCGACTTGACTTCTTTGATTTTTTTTATATTGTTACATAGTTTCTCTATATCTTGCACGTCATGTACCATGATGCCTAATTTCCCGGTAAACAGTCCGTCGTTACTTTCGATAGACAAGTTTCGGATATTGATTGCCAGATCTTCCGAAATAATTTTAGTAATATGATTAAGAACCCCGACTCCGTCGATTCCTTTAATTTCGATTGTTGCGGGGAAAGATTCATCAATGCGTTCGTCCCATTGTGTAGAAACAAGTCGCGGACCGAAACTGCTTTTTAGCTTCATGGCGATAGGGCAGGAACGTTTGTGTACGATAACCGTTTCGTCTTCATTGACATACCCCAATACGTCGTCTCCGGGAATAGGACAGCAACAAGGGGCGATGGTATAGTTCTTTTCTTTTCCGTTGTCTCGTAAAATATAAGTTGCTTTCCGGTCTATTTTTTTGTCTGGAGTTGCAATCGATTCTGGTTTTACGGAAACGGGTGCAGATTTATTATTCCCCCCGAACGGCATTTTCAAATATTTCATGAATACGTTTTGACTCTTGTTTTTAAAGAGTTTCTTAACCGATTCGTCTAAGATGATATTGTTGCTTCCGAGTTGATAAAACAATTCTTCTTTTTTGTCTATACCGAAGTGGTTCAATATTTTATCGATTATACTTAAGTCGTTTTTGGCTAACCCGTTTTCTTCAAGAAAATTATTGAAAATGTTTTCTCCTTTAGATGCGATTTGTTTTTTGTCTTTTCGTAAAGCTGCTTGTAATCGAGTTTTTGCTTTTGCCGTAGTAATGAAATGTATCCACTCTTCTTTTGGAGTTTGAGTTTTGGACGTCAATATTTCTACCTGATCTCCGCTTTGGAGTTTTTGGGATAGGGGTACTAATTTATGATTGACCTTTGCCGCAATACAATGGTAACCCATATCAGAGTGCAATGTAAATGCAAAATCGAGAGCTGTGGCATCTTTAGGAAGAGTTTTTAATTCCCCCTTGGGGGTGAATACGAAAATTTCCGACGCAAACAAGTTTAGTTTTATCGTGTCCAAAAAATCGAGAGCGTTCGGTTCTGGGTTTTCAAGAATCTCTTTAATCGTTTTTAGCCAGATATCCAGTTCCGATTCTTCATCTGTATTTCCTACCTTATATTTCCAATGTGCAGCGAATCCTCTTTCTGCTATTTCGTCCATTTTTCGGCTTCGTATCTGTACTTCTGTCCAATTTCCGTCAGGACCCATGACTGTGACGTGCAATGCCCGATAGCCATTTGCTTTGGGACGACTTACCCAGTCGCGAATACGTTCCGGATGTACTTTGTAAATATCGGTTATGATGGAATATATGTTCCAACACTCTTTTTTTTCGTCCTCTTCCCGTTCCGGATCGAAAATAATACGTACGGCAAAGAGATCATATACCTCTTCGAATGGGATATTCTTGGTTTGCATTTTATTCCAGATAGAATAGACCGATTTTACACGAGCTTTCATCTCGAATTTTACACCCATTTCGTGCAATTTTTCTGTAATAGGAGCTGAAAAATCTTCGTAAGCAGCTTGGCGTTTTATTTCGCTGTCTGCGATTTTCTGGCTGATCTCTTTATATGCGTCCGGATGTTCATATTTAAAACTGAGATCTTCCAGTTCTGTTTTGATTGCAAATAACCCTAACCGATGTGCGAGCGGTGCGTAAATATAGAGTGTTTCTCCGGCAATTTTATATTGTTTACTGGGTGCCATAGATCCTAATGTCCGCATATTGTGCAAACGGTCTGCCATTTTTATCAAAATGACTCGGATGTCTTCGGACATTGTTAATAACAATTTTCTGAAATTCTCGGCTTGGGCAGAGGCTTGATCGCCGAAAATCCCTCCGGAAATCTTTGTCAGTCCTGCTACGATCATGGCTATTTTTTTCCCGAACAAATTTTCTATATCCTCTACCGTGTATTCTGTGTCTTCTACGACATCGTGAAGGAGGGCCGAACAAATGGAGGTAGAGCCTAATCCTATTTCCTGACATACAATACGTGCTACGGCAATCGGATGCAGGATGTATGGTTCGCCTGAACGTCTTCGAATACCTTGATGAGCATCTTTGGCAAATCGAAACGCCCGTTCGATAATATCCACCTTTTTCCGGTGGTTAGAATGCAGATAGTCTGTCAATAATGCCTGAAATTCCTGCTCTATTAAGTTGTCTTCCTGTATTTCTATATTACTGGACTCGCCCATATTTTTCTAACTCTTTTATCATTAGTGGCAAACTTAAAAAAAATAATCCATATTATTTCTTCTTTGACACAAAATGTCTCTTGTTCATTCGGATATATAAGAACTATCTAAATTTTCCGATAAAAATGTATAGTCCGGACTTTTATTTGAACACGTTTTTAGAGTTTCTGAAAATTTATCGGATAACTTTCATTATCTTATATCCTGACGAAGATTTTATTCCAATGAGATATATCCCTCGTGAAGAGGCAGGAATTTCAATGACGGCAGAGTTTGCCCGAGTTTCGAATATACTCGTTCCGGATGGTGTATATACCGAAACTGTTTCGTTTCCTTGTAAACCTAAAATTCTGAAGCCGCTATTTGTTGAACAAAAAATTAATCCGTTCTGTTCGTTTTTTTCGACAGATTCCGTATTCCCGGATGTCTTGACAGCCACTCGTTCCGATTGTTCCGAGAGTATATCTCCGATTGCTGATCGAACCTGATAATAGTATTCTGTATCTTTTTTCAGGTCTTCGAATTTGCAGCTGAGGTCTGTTACGATTTTATCTTGTACGATGTATTCAGGATTTGTGCCTCCGTATGTTACAGATACGTTATCAAGAGCAAAATTCCCTTTCTCTTTGTGATAAGTAAATCTGAATGCCGTAATATTTTCATCTTTTGTGAATGAGTAACTTGCTGTTTGAGCGCTATTTACAAATTCTATAATATCTATCTCACTCCATATACCATTGCTTTTCTTTTCTATTTTGAATGTCGAACCTACGCCTCCTGAAACGAATTTGTACCAGAAAGAGAGCTCTGTTACAGGAGCAGGATAGTCACAAGTCTGTATGTATTCTTCTTCTCCTTTTTCCGGTTTGAATGCTAATGAATTGGGCTCTTTAGAATTTGTACTGGATTCGTAATGTCCCGATGCGTTTCCCGTCCAGCCTTCGGGCAGGGGTTTCCCGTCTTTTACATTTGTAAATGTCTCAAATATTTCTACTTCTTCATCTCCTATGAGGGTGTACAGATCGATCAGGTAATGTTCAGCACCGGGAACTATATCCCAATTGGCGATAAAAGAGTTTTCTGTTATTTCTGTCGCATCCAGTACTTCCGGCGATTCTAATGGAGAAGTTTTAATACCCATCGTGTTGACAGTCTCAATTTCTCCTTGTGTCGACAGTGCCGTGACACGATAAGTGTAACGGTGGTTAGGCATTAGGCCGGAAACCGGATATTCCGTTTGTTCTCCGACTTCTTTATCTTCGAAAATATACTGAATCTCAGGAGCGAACTGCATTGTGAAAGTGCCGGTGCGGTCGATAACATCTTGACCTAAATTTATCCATTCCGACCAATCGCATACGGTAGTAGGATGAGTCACTTCCGCTTTTCGCATATAAGTAACATTTACTCCCCAAGTTGCGCCTTTTCCCGTATCTACATCTCCGATAACGTCTATTTGGATGCCGCTATGATACAACCCGATTGCGTCATCCCCGTTAAATGACATGAGAGATTTTTCTTGTTCTGCCGGAGCGATCATTTGTGCCCTGTTTATCAGAGCTTCGTTCGTACAGTCTCCTGATACAATCAAAAAGTTTTCGCCATTGGCAAGTATGGGATGCATATCATTTTTTAGAGAAAGTTCAGTTCCGAAACTTCCGCTCCCGTTTGTCTGTTTCCGTAAACTATATTTCGAGAGATCAATATCTTTTCCTGTGCCGTTATAAATTTCGATGGCTTTGTCGTATCCTTTACTTCCTTCGATATAGGATGATATAATCAGGTCTCCGGCTTGTTGGTCCCCTGAATAAAGATCGATTCGGTATCCTGTTGCTTGCGGGTGGCGAATCCATTGCAATGTAGATTGCGTAGAAGTCGTTTCTGTAGCCGAAAGTGCCATAAAATCTTCTGTCGCACCTCGTGATACTTTAACGATTACCGAGTCTGCCAGTCCGCCGTCTTTTATTACTAACGTGTCGATACCCGTTCCTGATGTTCGAGGCATATAACAGATATGAATCGTTTTGCCATTTATAGCTTCATTTGCAGTGACCGATTCTTGAGAAAGACTTAATCCGGCATTTTCTCCTCCGGTTTTCCAATAAAGATTCAATGTTTCAGTTAGATTTTTTCCTTGAATGTCAAGATCGATAGTTTTATTGTCGCCTTGTAGTAGAATACCGAAATCTAATGTTTTATTGTTTCTCGGAGATATTAAAAAAGGTTCTGTTTCATCCGGAAAGGGATAGGGGGTAGATGTTTTATCTCCCCATATATAATCCACTAAATCGGGATAATCTATAAAAGGATTACGATTTCCCTGAATTTTGTAAACAGCTTCTGCTCTCTCTTCTTCCCGATAGCTTTTGAGATCATTTTCATTCCATTCCATCAGTAGTTGCAGTGCCCAAGACTGCCATACAGGCCATGTATTATTTTGCATCATCGGGCTATTCCAAAGAGAGGCATAGTCTTCGTATGCCGTAGCAATGTAGAAATAAGAACGGGCGAAATCCCCTTTATAAATATCTGCAGGTTCGAAGCAGTTGCCTGTATATGTGTTCCCGAAACCGTTTTTCCCCATTTTGCTCAATCCGTTGTCTCTGATAGGAGTACCGGAAACTTCACCTAAAGGGTTGTTGCTTTTCGACATATTCATTGTTGCATCTGCCGGATAAAGATGATATAAATCTTTATAAGCGTTATTCTTAATGCCTCCCCACCAACTATTCGGCAGAGAATGTTCTATATGCATTCCGTCGATACCGTTGAATCCATTGAAATATCGTACTTCATTGGAGTACATGTCGAAAACCGATCCGTCAGGATTTTGATCGGTATAAAAGAACCCTTCCCAAGTTGCACCTTCTCCGCTTCCGTATTTGAGCATAGAAGCCTCTTTTATGATATTGTGCAGAGCCGTTTTCAACTCTGCACCGGTTTTACCATGTGCCTGGTAGTAGTAACCGGCCGGGATCTGGGCATGGATAAGCGATGAGACTGTCAGAAACAGAAAGAGAATGCTGTAACGTAATGAGCAAGTAGTCTTTTTCATAGAAGGCAAGTATAATGTTTTTGTGTAAAATAAACTGCAAGCCGAGAACAGAGACAATGAGTTTACTCAATTGGCTATGCTGAAGTGCAGCGTTTATTCTGAACAATAATTCAAAATAAGAACCGTTTCAAAAATAATCATTTTTTTGAAACGGTTCTTAATAATTATAGAAAAAATGTCGCTATTCTGCTGATTATCGCATGCCGATTTTTAAATTGATAATATGCGTAATGTATTTAGTAGTTCCCGGTTTATAGGTTTGTCATTTTTTATGGCTTTATTGAACGGGACATATTCGATTTGATCATCCCGAACTCCGATCATTACATTACGTTGGTCATCTAAAAGAGCATCGATAGCGGCAGCTCCCATACGACTGGCAAGAATTCGGTCATTGGCTGTCGGAGATCCACCTCGTTGCAAGTGACCTAAAATAGACACGCGGACGTCGTACTGAGGATATTCGTTCTTTACTCGTTCTGCCAAATGCATAGCTCCTCCTGTACTCGGACTTTCTGCAACGAGAACTATACTACTGTTTTTGGATTTTCGGAATCCGTTTTTGATCAGAGCTTCCAATTGATCTACTTCTGTGGCAATTTCAGGAATTATGGCGGCTTCTGCTCCGGATGCAATAGCTCCGTTTAAAGCGAGGAAACCTGCATCACGGCCCATAACCTCTATGAAGAATAATCGTTCGTGGGAAGTTGCGGTGTCTCTTATCTTATCGACGGCCTCCATAATCGTGTTTAGTGCCGTATCATACCCGATTGTCGTATCCGTACCGAACAGGTCATTATCGATTGTTCCCGGAAGCCCGATTATCGGGAAATTATGTTCGGTAGCGAAAATGCGAGCACCCGTTAAAGTTCCGTCGCCTCCGATTGTCACCAAAGCGTCGATACCTTCTTTCTGAATATTGTCAAAAGCCAACTGACGACCTTCCGGTGTTTCGAACTCTTTGCACCTCGCAGTCTTTAATATCGTACCTCCTTGTTGTATGATATTACTTACGTTTTGAGTTTTAAAAGGGACGATCTCTCCGGTAAGCAGACCTTTATATCCCCGATATATGGCTTTAACATCGAATCCGTTATATATGGCGGAACGGGTTACTGCACGAATTGCAGCATTCATTCCCGGAGCATCACCTCCGGAAGTCAGTATTCCAATACATTTTTTCTTTGTCATAACTTATTTTTTAAAGAAATACCTGTTTTTTATAGCCGCAAATGTATGAAAAATAATCTTTAATCTGTATTTCTTTTTTATTAATATCGGGAAATAAGAAATTCTTTAGTACGAAGAAACATTTTTTTGATATTTGCAAATTCTGTAATATATAAATATTTGTTTATCTGATAACTAAATATAGTAGCCTAAAGAAAACGCAAAGATGACCAGATAATGTTTCTTTATAGGAAAACTTAGACAAACTCTAAATATTTTTTTGTATAAAATCATGTACTTCTTCCATGAGCCATTTCGGTGTCGATGTAGCGCCGCATATCCCTATGCTGTTTTTCTCTTTGAACCAACTCGTATCTATCTCCGATATGTCCGAGACTAATTTTGATTCGGGATTGACTTTACAACATTCTTCAAAAAGAACTTTGCCGTTGGAGCTTTTTTTCCCGCAAACGAATAAAATAAGGTCATGCTGTCGGGCAAATTCTCTGATATTCGGAATGCGATTGGCTACTTGTCTGCATATTGTATCGTAATATAAAAGTTTTTGTCCTGAAGTCTGCCTATGAGTGATTTCCTCCACGACTTTCTTAAACCCGTTTACCGATTTGGTCGTTTGAGAATATAGGCTGATCTGTTTGTTGAAATCTATACGACTGAAATCATCTAAACTTTCGATAACGACAGCTTCACCGTGAGTTTGTCCTACCAACCCGTTTACTTCAGCATGTCCTCTCTTCCCATAGATAACGATTTGACCGGTATCGGGGTCGGTTTCTTCGTATGAACGTTTGATTTTCTGTTGCAGTTGTAGAACTACCGGACAGGTCGCATCGATAATTTCTATGTTATTCTCTTTTGCTATTCGGTAAGTTTCCGGGGGTTCGCCATGAGCCCTTAATAACACTTTCACATTTTTCAATCGCTTCAGGTCTTCATGATTTATGGTAATCAGACCTTTAGACTTCAGACGTTCTACTTCGTTGTTGTTGTGTACGATATCTCCGAGACAATAGAGTATTCCCGATTTTTCCAATTCTTCTTCTGCTTTTTGTATGGCGTTTACCACACCAAAACAAAATCCCGATTTGCTATCGATCTCTATTTTTATCATAAGTCGTTCTATTTTTCGATAGCCCGATTATATTGGGCTATCAGCCATGCATCCTGTTCGGCAAGAGTCAATTTTGAATTGTCGAGTAATAAGGCGTCGTCAGCTTTTCGTAATGGACTGACCTCCCTGTTCTGGTCTATATAATCCCTTTTTTTTACATTATCGAGAACTTCCTCAAAAGAAACGTTCGACCCTTTTTTTTGCAGTTCGTCCAATCTGCGTTGCGCTCGGGTTTCGGATGAAGCCGTTACGAATATTTTTAGTTCTGCATCCGGAAATACGGTCGTTCCTATATCCCGGCCATCCATTACGACTCCTTTTTGTTTTCCCAGTGCTTGTTGCTGCGCTACCATAGCTTTACGTACAAAGGGAATGGCGCTTACTTGACTTACTTTGTCGGATACTTGCATCGACCGAATTTCATTTTCTACGTTTTTCCCGTTTAAATATGTTTCGGGTTTCCCTGTCTCCGGGTTGATTTTAAATGTAATCTGTAAGGTGTTTATAACTTTTTGTAGTCCGGCTTCATTTACCGTGTCGTTTTCGAAAAGATTGTTATCTATGCAGTAAAGCGTTATAGCCCTGTACATGGCTCCGCTATCGATATAAACATATCCTATTTTGCGGGCCAGCTCTTTTGCCATCGTGCTTTTCCCACAAGAGGAAAAACCATCTATTGCGATAACTATTTTTGTCGTTTGCATTTCTATTTTAATGTTGTATAAATTGCGATATATTGGTTGTGAGATTAAACATGAAAGTCGTTCCTCCGACATGTTGTTGAGCTAATGAAGCTCCTATGCCGAACATTTTTACCTTGATTCCTGCTCCTACGGTAAAACCGGACAGAAAATTTCGTCCGTAAGTTTGCATGTCGCTCCGGTATTTGTAATTGTAACCTAATGCAATGTATAAATTACGAGAAGGAATATAATCTATTCCGAAAACAAGATGTCTGAACAAATCGGTAGCAAAATTGCCTTTTTCTTTTATTTCATCTTCACCGCTGTTATATTCTCCTGTTGTCGGAGTTGTGTAAGGTAATTTCCATCGGCTCAAATGTTGGGCTGTGATTGAAAATCTAAAAGGAGCATGATCCAAAGTTTTTGAAAGTCCGAGTTGAATATCCCAAGGCATTTTATCCCGGTTTTCGTTATACTTTTTTAATTGTCCGCCCAGATTTTTAAAAGCTATGGAGAGTGAAAGCTGGTTATCGGGATTATAATAGTTGATACCCAAATCGATAGCTAATGCGAGAGAAGTGTATTGTTCATAAGAAGAATAAAGAAATTTTGCCTGTATTCCTCCCCGCAGGCGATCGGTAATATCATGTGCATAAAATCCGCTGATCGACATATCTTTGGGGCTGAATGTTCCTGTGATCACACCGTTTGCTTCGACTTGTTTCATCGATCCGTATCCTGCATACTGGATGGCTGCAGCCCATGCACCCCGTTCTCCTGCGGCTTTAGCGAATGTCGCTCCTGCCAAATTGATTCCGGCGACATATCGCATGTAATTCAGATTAAGCTGAAGATTCATTTCCGGGCCTAAAAGTGCGGGATTGTGCTGGATGACCGAAACATCTTCTTCGATGATCGAGATATTGTTTCCTCCTAAAGCATTGATATGCGAAGATATGGGAAGATTAAGAAAGTCGAAGGCCGACTTTCCTTCTTGCGCTTTAGCCGTAAAATAAAAGATGGACAAAACCAGAACGAATATATGTCGATTCATCATTTGCATGGTGTTACGGGGCTCAAAGATACGTTTTTTTTAGGATTCGGAAAATCTCTTTTTGAAAAGCTACGATACTCTTCGATATTAATAACGGAAAATTCTTGATAGAAGTATATATCCATTTGATTTTAATAGTAGAAAATGTGTCACGACTCTTTTTTTCTCTTATCGGGATATATCTTTTCTAATGAAAAAATGTATTTTTGAGACTTACTTAGGAAACATCAATTTCTGATTATTATGAAACGGATATTTTTTCTCTTCTTCTCTTTGTTTGCTTTATCTTTACATGCTGCTTTGCAGGAAGAGGCTGTGAGTTTGAACACTCCTACGGGGACTATATGTGGGAGACTGATTTTGCCTGATGATAAGGTCTCTTTTTCTGTTGTAGCATTACTCATAGCGGGGTCGGGACCTACGGATATGGACGGTAATACTACCATGGGAAATATAAAGAACAATTCTTTGAAATACCTGGCCGAAGGCTTGGCTGAGAACGGTATTCCTTCTTTGCGTTTCGACAAGCGAGGTGTAGCATCCAGTGCTGCGGCAGGTTTACAGGAATCAGAACTTCGTTTCGAACATTATATTGCCGATGCGAAGGGGTGGATAGATTTCCTTTCTGCTGACAAACGTTTTACGGGAGTTGTTGTTATAGGACACAGTGAAGGTGCGCTCATCGGTTTGATGGCCTGCCGGAATAATCCTAAAGTAAAAGGTTATGTTTCATTAGCAGGAGCTGGGCGTCCGGCCGATGAAATCATAGAGGCGCAAGTAGCGGCACAGATGACTCCTGAGGCCGTACAGAAGCAGGTGGCCGACATTAATGCCTCATTGAAAGAGGGACGTGAAGTGACCGATGTGCCTATTTATTTACAGACCTTGTTTCGACCTTCTGTTCAGCCTTACCTGATTTCTTGGTATCGCTATGATCCGCAAAAGCTGATAGCTTCGTTGGAAATTCCAAAACTCATTGTACAGGGACAAACAGACATCCAGGTATCTGTACAGGATGCTCAACGGCTAAAGCATGCTGATTCTCGTGCCGAGCTCTTGTTAATAGATGGTATGAACCATGTGCTGAAGGTCTGTAACAGCATGAATCCGCAAGAACAAATGAAAGTGTATGCAGATCCTTCGTTGCCATTGGCGGAAGGATTGGTCGATGCTTTGAGCCGCTTTATTCGTAAATTGTCATAACATACTCGATTTATATCTATTCTTTTCTGCTCCTGTTGTATCGGCAGAATGTTGTTTTTCGTCTTATGGTGGCAACGGGGGGGAATTGTTCGAAGAAAGCGTTTTTTGTTTTTTGTCGTGATGTAATCCTTTATTACATTTTCGGCGTTTCATTTTTATTGATAACTTTGTGATTTATAATTAAAAAATCTATATGGAAATCCTTGATAAGTATATAAAGGCTGTAAATAATGGTTTGGCGGCTATTCCGTATCCTTCCGAACCCGATAATCTGTATGCACCGATACGTTATGAACTTTCTTTGGGGGGAAAGCGTATTCGTCCGGTATTGATGTTGATGGCTTGTGAACTGTTCGGAACTGATTATCACCGTGCCATCTCTCCGGCTATAGGGTTGGAGATGTTTCATAATTTCACGTTGTTGCATGACGATGTAATGGATAATGCAGATGTGAGGAGGGGAAAGCCTGCGGTGCATAAAGTTTGGAATGAAAATACGGCCGTATTATCGGGAGATGCCATGCAGATATTGGCTTATATGCAAATGTCCGAAGCTCCGGATTTTTGTAGAAAAGAAGTTCTTGATATTTTTTCAAAAACAGCTTTGGAAATTTGTGAGGGGCAACAATATGATATGGAATTTGAAAGTCGGGATGACGTTTCGGAAGAAGAGTATTTAGAGATGATACGGCTTAAAACTGCCGTTTTGTTAGGCGGAGCGCTTAAAATAGGAGCAGTAATAGCCGAAGCTCATCCCTCTGATGCCGACCGTTTGTATCGGTTCGGTGTAAATATAGGATTGGCATTTCAGTTGAAAGACGATTATCTGGATGTGTATGGAGATCCTGCTGTGTTCGGTAAGAAAATAGGTGGCGATATTCTCAATAATAAAAAAACATATATGTTGATTAACGCATTAAGGTTGGCTGAAGGTAAAGACAAAGACGATCTTCTGTCATGGATTGGTGCAAAGGAATATGACGCGGATGAGAAAATTCGTTGTGTGACGGATATTTATACCCGTGTAGGAATAAAAGAACTGTGCGAAAACAAGATGTGGGAGTATTATAGGAAAGGTATCGAACTGTTAAAGGAGATAAATGTAGAGCCTGAATACATAGAACCCTTGTTGGAACTTTCGGCAACGCTTATGGAGAGAGAAAATTAGGATTATGATAGATACGCATACCCATATATATCTTCAGGAATTTGATGAGGATCGCAGAGCTGTAATCGATAGAGCGGAGAAATCGGGAATTACTCGTATGATTTTACCGAATGTAGATGTAGAGACTGTCGGTGCGTTGCGACAAACGTTGAGCGGTTACTCTTCATTATGTAAAGGTGCTATGGGATTGCACCCGACTTCGATAAATCAAGATTATAAACGGGATTTGTCGTGTATTGAAGCTGAGTTGGACCGGGGAGAATATTGCGCTGTGGGTGAAATCGGTATGGACTTGTATTGGGACAAGACATTTTTAAGGGAACAGATCGATGCCTTTACTTCACAAGTACGTTGGTCTTGCAATAAAAAAATACCTGTGATAATCCATTGTCGGGATGCTTTTGACGAAACTGTTGCGGCATTAAAATCTCTTTCGTCGTTATCGTTGACCGGTGTTTTTCACAGTTTTGGCGGGACTCCCGATCAAGTAAAGATAATTCGGGAATTGGGAGATTTTTATTTCGGTATCAATGGTGTAGTGACTTTTAAAAATGCCCGTCTTGATGAAACGGTAAGGGAGATAGGAATCGACCGGATTTTATTAGAGACAGATGCACCTTATTTAGCTCCTGTACCGTTTCGCGGGAAACGTAACGAACCTTCTTATATCGTAAAAACCGCAGAGAAGATCGCGGAAATATTGGGTCTTTCTAATCAAGAAGTTGAGGAGCGAACTTCCCGGAATGCTGAAATTCTGTTTAAATTGTAGCGGTGAAACAGTTGTTAAAAAACATGAATAGATAAAATGCGGTTTGAATCTTTGTGGCAAATCATCTGTAAAATCAGAGAAAAAAGAGTATCTTTGCACCGCAAATGAAGATTCGCAGAATCTTGGAGTGATGCTCGAGTGGTTGAAGAGGCACGCCTGGAAAGCGTGTATACGCCAAAAGCGTATCGGGGGTTCGAATCCCCCTCCCTCCGCAAATAAAAAAGCAGCTACTATATTTATAGCTGCTTTTTTATTATATTCGGGTATTTCATGTGAGAATCGTGGAGTTGGAGAATAAATATATTATTCTCCCAAAAGCTCGATATAATTACCTTCAGGATCGAGAACGGCGCTTTCATAATATCCGTCGCCCGATGTACGGGGTTCTCCGGCAATGGTGTAGCCGTCTGTTCTCAAGCGTTCCGTAAGACTATCGACATCTTTTTTTGAGCCGATGGTGATAGAGAGATGTGCAAGTCCTTTGATAAAACCCCGTTTCCCGTTTGTTTCTTCTATTCCGGGTTTTGTCATCAGTTCAATACGGGCATTTCCATCTCCGAAAGATAGGAAATAGGAAGTGAAATTTTTTATCGGATTTACATACTTATTTCCGCAGGTTACATCGAAATAGGTAAGATAAAAGTCACGCATCGTCTCGATGTCGTCTGTCCAAATAGCGATATGGTCTATTTTCATCTTTATTGTTTTTATAAGAGCCTGTTTAAATTTTCCAATAAGAAAACATTATCGGGTCATCTTTGTGTTTTCTTCCGGTCTTTTTCCCCGTTTTCGTTCGTCAGATAGCCCGCTATCCTCCTCGTAAAAACAGAAAAACATACTCGGAAGAAATTCTCAAAACTGACCCGAGTGAAATTTAAACAGGCTCTAATATCTGACTCGTAAAATTAGACAAAAAGAATTTTAAATTCATAATGGAGTAAGGGATTTTTAAGTTTTGAGCGTCTTAATATAAAATACTTGTCTTTTCAAGAACGGGAAAACAGACCGGAAGAAAACACAAAGATGACCCGATAATGTTTTCTTATGGGAAAATTTAGACAGATTCGTATTTTTAAGTAAATTTGTGCAAACCTTAAAACACTTTGAATGGTCTTGAAAAATATTCCTTTATCGTTTGTTCTGATACTATTATTCGTGTCGGCATGTAATTCAACCAAGAAAACAGAAAACAATTATGTTCAGTATGTAAATCCTTTGATCGGAACGGATTTTACGGGAAATACTTATCCGGGTGCGCAAGTTCCGTTCGGTATGGTACAACTCAGTCCCGATAACGGGTTGCCGGGTTGGGATCGCATTGCCGGCTATTTTTATCCGGACAGTACGATTGCCGGATTCAGCCACACACATCTTTCCGGAACGGGAGCGGGAGATCTGTATGATATTTCTTTCATGCCTGTGACATTGCCTTATCGGGAAGCTCCGCAGCCGTTAGGAATTTATTCTTCATTTTCTCATGACGATGAATCGGTATCTGCCGGATATTATCAGGTGTTGTTGAAAGATTACGGCATTCATGTGGAGTTGACGGCGACTGAACGGTGCGGAATACAACGCTATACTTTTCCGGAAGCGGAAGCTGCGGTTTTTCTGAATTTGAAAAAAGCGATGAACTGGGATTTTACAACAGATTCGTATATCGAGGTGATCGATTCGGTAACGGTACGGGGATACCGTTTTTCTCGGGGATGGTCTCCCGACCAGCGGGTATATTTCCAAACCCGTTTTTCTAAACCTTTTACTATTTGCCATATCGATACGACAGCCATTTCTACACCGGAGGAAGGGCGGATCGGAACCGCTTATGTCGCCCGATTCGATTTTGGTACGAAAGAAGGTGAACAAATTCTGGTAAATACGGGGATTTCAGGAGTCAGTATGGAAGGGGCGGCCTTGAATCTTAAAGCGGAAGTTCCTGACAATAATTTTGATCGTTATCGTTTACAAGCTGAAAAAAATTGGGATAGGCAATTATCGAAAATCGAGGTAAAAGGAGGTGATCGGGATGATTTGGTGAAATTTTATACGGCTTTGTACCATACGATGATCGCTCCTACTATTTACAGCGATGCGGACGGATCTTATTTCGGTCCGGACAAGAAGATACATAAAGCGGACGGGTGGGTAAATTATTCGACATTCTCGCTGTGGGATACCTACCGTGCCTCTCATCCGCTGTTTACTTATACCGAGCCGGAGAGGACTGACGATATGGTGAAGGCGTTTCTTGCATTTTATGATCAGTACGGGAGTTTACCCCTTTGGAATCTGTATGGTTGCGAAACCGATATGATGATCGGTTACCATGCTGTCCCGGTTATTGTGGATGCTTATTTGAAAGGGATCGGTGATTTTGATGCGGAGAAGGCTTTGCAAGCTTGCGTAAGTTCTGCCGATCGAGACGATTATCGGGGAATCGGGTTATATAAAAAATACGGTTATATTCCGTATGATATGGAAAAAGAGTCACTGTCTAAGACTTTGGAATATGCTTATGACGATTATTGTATCGCCAGAATGGCTGAAAAAATGGGGAAAAAGGAAATTGCGGAAAGGTTTTACAAGCGTTCTCGATCATTCCGGAATTTATATAATCCCGAGACATCTTTTATGCAGCCGCGAGATAGTAAAGGTAAATTTATTTCCGGCTTTGCGGCAAAAGACTATACCGAGCATATTACAGAGAGCAATGCTTGGCAATATTTCTGGTACGTTCCGCAGGATATAGATGGGTTGATCGGTTTATTGGGGAACAAAGACCGTTTTGCGGAAAAGCTCGACAGTATGTTTACTTATGCTCCTGATGCCGATGATCATCTGCCGATTTTCAGTACCGGAATGATCGGGCAGTATGCACACGGAAACGAACCGAGCCATCATGTCGTTTATCTTTATAATAAAGTCGGCAAACCGTGGAAGACTCAGGAATATGCGGCTAAAGTGATGCATGAACTGTATCTGAATACTCCTGCCGGATTGTGCGGGAATGAAGACTGTGGCCAGATGTCGGCTTGGTTTGTGTTCAGTGCCATGGGTTTTTATCCTGTCGATCCGGTAAGCGGTCGATATGAAATCGGAACGCCTCTTTTTCCTGAAGTAAGAATAAATTTGACGAATGGAAAAATCTTTACCGTATTGGCGAAAGGTGTAAGTCGGGAAAATATCTATATACAGTCGGTAAAGATGAACGGAAACCCTTATGATAAGAGTTACATCACTCACGAACAGATCATGAACGGTTCTACCCTTGAGTTTGAAATGGGTAATAAACCCGGTTCGATATGGTATAAATAAGTATTTTTATCCGGAAGTTAAAAATGCCTTGTAATCGATTTGTCGAATCAAAATTCCATACCTTTACCAAGCAAAGAAAAAGGAGGACAAATGGCTTCTTGGAATCCGTGGCATGGTTGTCACAAACTAAGTGAAGGTTGCAGGAATTGTTATGTGTACCGTATAGACGAAAGACACGGGAAAGATAGTTCGGTGATAACACGTACCCGGGATTTCGATCTTCCTGTAAGACGAAAACGGGATAAAAGTTATAAAATAAAACCGGGCACTCTGGTTTACACTTGTTTCAGTTCGGATTTTTTTTGTGGAAGATGCTGACCGGTGGCGTCCTGAGACGTGGCGCATGGGTAGAACAGGTGATCGTAGGAGGAGAATCGGGAAACCGAGCCCGGATATGCAATTATGATTGGGTATTGAATATCCGGAAGCAATGTATTCATGGCAAAGTCCCGATCTTTTTTAAACAGACTGGCGCACGTTTATTGAAAGACGGATATTTGTATCATATCAAGCGTCGGTATCAACACTCTTAGGCTCGAAAGGCAAAAATCGATACCGAATAGTATGCCGAATTTTATTTTTCGGAAACGAGACTATCTTTATCTATATACCTATCTGTACTTACGGCTATGCTGTCTGTTGCCATATCCATAGAGTCCGGCTCTATCGGGGGATAAGGAGTTCGGCACTGATATGACCGGGAGATGGTTTGTTTCGGATTCGGGAAACGTGCCCGATATTTTGACAGGCTGTCATCGGCAAGAACTTTTTCCATAAAATATCCGAATACCGGTAATGCGGTTCTGCTACCTTGTCCGAGTGCTCCCGTACGGAAATGGATACTGCGGTGTTCGCCTCCGACCCAACAACCTCCCACAAGATTCGGTGTTACTCCCACAAACCATGCATCGGAATGATTAGACGAAGTTCCTGTTTTTCCGCCGAAATCGGTATTGTATCGAAAAAGATCATATCCCCAAAGTGCTTGAGAAGTTCCCATCGGCTCGGTAAGCCCGGCCATAAGCATTTGTGTCATAAGGAAAGCTGTTTCATAAGGTAATGCCTGTTTTTGTTCTTGTTTATGGCGATAAATGATTTTCCCGTTTTTATCTTCGATGCGTGTCACCATAACCGGATCGTGTACCATACCGTCATTTATAACAGTTCCGTAAGCGTTTACCAGTTCCAATAACGATACGTCCGAAGCCCCCAGTGAAACGGCCGGTGTTTCGTTCAACGGAGTTTTTATACCCATAGCATGAGCTGTTTTTATAATATTGGGGATTCCGGCTTCCCTGGCTATCTGCACGGCTATCGTATTGATAGAACGGGCAAAAGCAGCTTTCAGAGTCATCGTATCACCCGTGTAAATACCGTTTGCGTTGTGAGGTATCCATTTAGCCGGTTTGCCGTCTTCGAGTACGTCCCATTCTATATATTGGTCGATGCGTTCGTCACAAGGAGAAAGACCTTTATTGAAGCCTTCGCTATATACGAAAAGTTTGAATGTAGATCCGGGTTGGCGCTTTGACAGAACTTTGTCATATTTCCAAGAATCGAAATCGATGTCTCCCACCCATGCTTTTACTTCACCGGTTTGCGGCTCTATCGCAACAAATCCGCAATGCATAAAGCGTTCCATATAACGGATCGAATCCATTGTGCTGAATGTCGTATCTTTACGTCCGAGTCGATAATCGAAAACTTTCAACTTATGAGGTTTATTCAAATAGAGAGTGACAGAATCCGGATCGTTCGGGAACTTCTCTTCCAAAATTTTGTAAGCTGAGGTTTTTCGGGCCAGATTTTCTATGAAATCGGGGATTTCTTTATGATTCCTATCTTGCCAAGGATTTATTTTTCCCCAGTGATTATCAAAATTTCTCTGAACGATACGCATCTGTTTGTTTACGGCCTCTTCGGCATACGCCTGCATGCGAGTATCGATAGTCGTATATATCTTTAACCCATCTGAATAGAGGTCGATGTCATTGTCTTTGCACCATTCTTTCAGAGATTCTGCGACAGCTTCTCTGAAGTAAAGAGCAGATCCGTTATAATTCGACTCCATGTTGTAATGAAGCCGTATGGGAAGTTGTTTTAAAGAGTCGCATTGTGATTTTGTTATTATCTTATGAGCCTGTAAATTGTCAAGTACTACATTTCTGCGTTTCAGGCTGTTTTTAGGATTCACGCGGGGATTATAGGTTGTGGTCGCTTTTAACAGTCCGATAAGTGTAGCGGCCTGTTCATAAGTAATATCTTTAGGTGTCGTATTGAAGTAGGTTTTGCATGCTGTTTTTATACCGTAGGCATTGCTGCCGAAATCGACGGTATTGAAATACATGGTCAGTATCTCCTGCTTGGTATAGAACATCTCTATTTTGATTGCGGTGATCCATTCTTTCGATTTCATAATCAAGAGTTTTACTCCCGGAATATATCCTAAAAGTCCGGTAGAATATTGCGAACGGACTTTAAACATGTTTTTTACCAGTTGTTGAGTGATGGTGCTGGCACCTCGTGCCTTGCCATGTGTCATGTCTTTCACGGCAGCGAAAACTCCTTGTATATCGACTCCGAAATGCTTATAGAAACGTTCGTCTTCGGTCGAGATAAGAGTATTGATGATTATCGGAGAGATCTCTTCATATTTGACGGGTGTACGGTTTTCCCTAAAATATTTTCCGATCAGTTTGCTGTCTGCGCTGTAAATCTCGGATGCAATGTTTTGCTGAGGATGGTTGATGCTTGCAAGTCCGGGAGACTTTCCGAACAACCAAAGAAAATTAATATCTACCAGAAACAGGTAGAAAATGAACAATAAGATAAAGGTCAGTATTATTTGCGCGATTTTCTTATACCACGGAGACTTCCGGTATAATGATTTGTAACGTTTCCATCCTGTAACGAACAGACCTTTGATCTTGCGGAAAACTGATAATCCGCAGGAAACCCGTTTACGAGTATCCATATATTTCATATAAAGTATTCAATGTTTAAATACGGTACAAAATTACGGATAGTTTTAGAGACTGTCTAAATTTTCCAATAAAAAATACGATCGGGTCAGCTTATTTAAAGCGGTTATCTTACAAGAGATAAACTATCTGTACACTCCCCTGAAAAGGTATATGCAAGAAGTATATAAATATTACCTATACGATTTTATAATTATCGCATAAAGAGCACTTTTTTCAGGCTTATTTTTATCGGCGTAATTGTTAATCTATAAAAATCATAATTATGTCAAAACAAAACTTGAACTATGAAGATGGGATACCCGAAGAAGTATTATGGAATCCTGAAACCAACAGTTTTATGAAGCGATCTCTGTTTCCGGGGAAATGGATACCTGCCCGAATCTCGGTTTGGGATGCGGATAATCCCAAGTATCAATATCGACCGGGGCGTGACCGTACCTATCAGGAGGCGATGAAAAGTATCTCCGGCAATTCGACACCGGGAGATCGATCCGAAAGACAAGATTACAGAGACTCTCGGGGAAATTTCAGTTTGAGTATGCTATCGGAAGGCGACCGGACAAAGGATCGTCCGGATACCGGCAATGCCGGTCAAAGTTCTGCCCGGGAAGCCGCACAAGTTCCGCTTTCGCAGGACAATAAAAAAAGCGAGAAATATTATGGTTGGGATGTATTGACAAAATCGCCTTTATTAAGTACATTTGTTGTACCCGATCCGCCCCGTCCCCGTTCCGGACTTGAATATAGTGCGGGAGAAGGTCCCCTCGGTCAGGAGGAGTTGGAACGTAGGCGGGCCGACAAGGAACCGGGCGGTTTTGAGGATCAGGTAGCCAAAGTTCTGGAAAGCGAAGGGGGATATGTCAACAGCCGTTATGATAGAGGCGGAGCGACCAACCACGGTATATCGTCGAGCACGTGGAACGCATTTGCAAAAAAACATATCGGTGTGGAACCGACAGTGGAAAATCTGAAGAAGCTTACACCTGAGGGGGCAAAGAAGATTTACAGAGAGGAGTTTTGGAAGCCTTCGAGAGCGGGAGAGATCGATGATCCGGTTATCCGGCAGCTCTATTTCGATTTTTATATAAATTCCGGTCGAGATGCGGCTGTAAGAAATCTGCAACGGGCAATCAATCAACTGGGTGGTCAGGTAGATGTAGATGGCTTTATCGGCCAGGAAACGATCGAGGCGTTGAACCAGCATCCGAATCCCGGAGAGATTTATGAACAGTATAAAAAGAATAGGATAGATAATTATAATAAAATTGTTAATAGTAAAGAATCTCAAAAAGAGTTTTTTAATGGCTGGATGAACCGAATGAATAAATTCAAGTCGTATGATGAAATGTTAAAACAATATTGATATGAAAAATCTGTTTTATGGTGTATTGGTACTGCACCTGATATTTTTTATTTCTTGTTCGGGGAAGGCTGATTCCCAAGCGGGGAATAGTGCTGCAACTGAGATCTACAAAGATATAGATAGTATAAAAGCTCCTGACTATTATGGACATTGGGGATGGAATAATTCTGGTAAAGCAGCAATTTCAATGACAATATTTTCACATAAGGATAGTGTTGGATATTACTTATATACCTATTATTTTGGAAACCGCATAAGAGTGGGTTATGTAAAATTATTGTCACAGGATGGTCGTAATGCAGTACTTTTGGTAGGGGATGACAAAGCTACCATACCGTGGAGTGCAAAGTTTAATGCGACGATGTTGACCGATACCTCATTCTTTCTGACCCGACAGAAGCCAGAGGATTATTACCTCGAAGATAGTATTATTATGACAAAATACTATTCCGAAGGAGAACTTGAAGAGGGACGTTGGGTAATTGAAGACTACAAGCGAATGCATCGAGATTGATCTTGTTTTATGAAAAATATTAAATTCGCACGATTATGAGAAGTCTGTTTTGTTGTGTTATTTTATTACACCTGATTTTCTGGGTTTCGTGTACGGGGAGTCCCCGTTCTCGGGAGGTAAAAGAGCCGGAATCTTCGGCTGAGTTATTGTACGATTCGAGCCTGACGGATTTCGACTTTGAAGGAAGTTGGCATTGGTTTGCAGATGACGACGAAGCTTCGGTTTCAATGAAGATATTGTCACATAAAGACAGTGTGGGGTATTACTTATATATTTATTATTTCGGAAACCGCATAAGAGTAGGTTATGTAAAATTATTGTCACAGGATGGTCGTAATGCAGTACTTTTGGTAGGGGATGACAAAGCTACCATACCGTGGAGTGCAAAGTTTAATGCGACGATGTTGACCGATACCTCATTCTTTCTGACCCGACAGAAGCCAGAGGATTATTACCTCGAAGATAGTATTATTATGACAAAATACTATTCCGAAGGAGAACTTGAAGAGGGACGTTGGGTAATTGAAGACTACAAGCGAATGCATCGAGATTGATCTTGTTTTATGAAAAATATTAAATTCGCACGATTATGAGAAGTCTGTTTTATGGTGTTATTATATTGCACCTGATTTTATGGGTTTCGTGTACGGGGAGTCCCCGTTCTCGGGAGGTAAAAGAGGCGGAATCTTCGGCTGAGTTATTGAGCGATTCGGACAGTCTGACGACTTTCGATTTTGGGGGGAATTGGGCTTGGAGTTTGAGTCGTAATGAAATTATAGTTTCGATGAAGATACTGACAGATAAGGACAGTATAGGGGATTATGTCTATACCTATTATTTCGGAAATCGGATAGAACAAGGGAAGGTGAAATTATTGTCACAAGAGGGTAGAAATGCGGTATTATTGGTAGAATATAATGATCTTAGATCGTGGAGTGCGAAATTTAATGCGACGATGCTGACCGACACCTCGTTCTTTCTGACCCGTCAGGTTCATGAAGGTTATTACCTCGAAGATAGTATTGTGATGAAAAGAGAATATCCGAAAAGTAATACTGCAGAAATCTGGAGGAGTATGGAAGAATATCAAACGAAAAATGAATCTTTGAAAGAAAAAGGTGTTTATTTGAAGTGATTATGATTGCAAGACCTGTTTTTCATTTGTCGAAAAGCGGCAGATCCCGGAATAAAATCATTTACTTTGTATCTGTTTTCATATTTAAAAACCTATGACAGAACCCCGGATCGAAGTCGGTATTTTACACCGTAAAGAGATCGTTTTCAGATTGAACGGAAAGTTTTCGGTATCTCCTTCCGATATAATAACTGAGGGGGAGCATAAGGTTATATGCTTGTCCGGCAATCGAATATTATGGAATGGTAAGGAATACGATTCATTGATGTTCATTCCGGAGAATGAGAACTGTTCGTTCGATTTGAACAATGTGACTATCGGTGTGGATTTTCATTGGGAGCGGGAAGAAACACAACGATTCTCCGGAATATTGAAACTGATTACCGATGACACGGAGATTGTAGCGATAAACCGTATTGCTTTGGAAAAATATTTGACGAGTGTCATATCATCGGAGATGAGTGCTTCGGCTTCGCTTGAATTGCTTAAGGCTCATGCTGTAATTTCCCGAAGCTGGTTATTGGCCCAACTCCCCCGTTTTAATGGGAAACCGGGAAATAAAAGGGCAAGTAACAAGAGGGAAAACCCTGATGAAATCGTCTGTTGGTATGATAGGGAAGATCATTTTTTATTTGATGTTTGTGCTGACGATCATTGTCAACGTTATCAGGGGATAACCCGTATCGCTACCCCTCGGGTGGTAGAAGCTGTACGATCTACCCGTGGCGAAGTCCTGACAAGTGAAGGCCGGATTTGCGATGCACGATTCTCAAAATGTTGTGGCGGAGTAAGCGAGCTGTTTGAAAATTGTTGGGAAGAGAAGCATCATCCTTACCTTATCCCTGTGTATGATAAGTTTTCGGATGAAAAAATCCCCGACTTGGTCGATGAGAAGAATGCTTCGGGATTTATAGAATCTTCGCCTGAAGCATTTTGTAATACACGAGACCCGAAGATTTTGGAACAAGTGCTGAACGGGTATGATCAGGAGACAACCGATTTTTACCGTTGGTCGGTATCTTACTCCCAGTCGGAACTGGCGAACCTTATCCGGAAACGGTCGGGTATAGATTTCGGTGAAATTGTTTCGCTTGTTCCTTTGGCGAGAGGGGCTTCCGGGCGAATTGTCCGGTTGCGTATTGTAGGGACTAAAGTTTCACGTGTTGTGGGCAAAGAGTTGTTTATTCGGCGTATTTTGTCTGCTTCGCATTTATACAGTTCTGCATTTACGGTGCATCCGGAAAATGTGAAAGACGGTATTCCGCAATCATATACCTTGAAAGGGGCAGGTTGGGGGCATGGAGTCGGTCTTTGTCAGATCGGTGCGGCGGTGATGGGGACAAAGGGGTACTCTTATCGGGAAATATTGTCGCATTATTATCGTAACAGTGCGATTGAAAGAATATATTGACACGGGATATTTCAATATTTTTTTAGAGACGACTTTCATCCGATTCCCGAAAAAATTGATACATTGCAACAATTTCCAGAAAATTGAAAAAATGATACTGATAGCAGATAGCGGTTCTACCAAAACCGATTGGTGTTTGGCAGACGAGACTCAAACGATCGCATTTAAGACAGCGGGAATAAATCCTTTTTTCCAAACGGATGACGAGATCAGGAAAATATTGTCGAGAGAGGTACTCGAACGACTTCCTGTTACCGATATAACCGAAGTTCACTTTTACGGAGCTGGATGTGCTACTCCGGTCCAATGTCAGATGATTTCGGGATTATTACGATATGTGATCGGTTGTGACCAAGTCGAAGTAAACAGCGATTTGTTAGGAGCTGCACGAGCGTTATGCGGACATGAACCGGGCATTGCCTGTATATTGGGGACAGGGTCGAATTCTTGTTATTATGACGGGAAAAATATAGTGCGGCATGTTTCGCCTCTCGGTTTTATCTTAGGAGATGAAGGAAGCGGAGCGGATTTGGGGCGGCGTTTGGTGGCGGATTGCCTGAAAGAGGAACTTTCCCAACCGTTAAGAGAACGTTTTTTTGCCCGTTTCCAACTTTCTCGGGAACAGATTCTGCAGGCTGTTTATAAAGAGCCGTTTCCGAACCGGTTTCTCGCTTCGCTTTCTCCGTTTGTTGCGGAAAATCTTGACGAACCTGAAATACGGCTATTGGCGGTCAATGCATTCACATCTTTTTTTCGTAGAAACGTTTTGTATTATCCTCAAGGAGAAACGGTGCACATGGTAGGTTCTGTGGCATATTATTACCGTTCGGTATTGTTAGAGGTGGCGCGATCTCTTTCTTTGACGGTCGGCAAAATTCTGTCTGTTCCTATTACGGAGCTTGTGAAATATCATTTGAATACAGCAAATTGAATTAAGATGAAATTTGAAAAAATAACCGAAATGCCCTCTTTACATGATCATTTGGAAGAGAAATCGGTACATGAATTACTTGTAGGAATCAACGAAGAGGATAAAAAAGTTGCCGTTGCGGTAGAAAAGGCAATACCTCAGATCGAAAAACTGATAGAATCGATTGTCCCGAAGATGAAACGGGGCGGTCGTATTTTTTATTTAGGGGCCGGTACAAGCGGACGGCTCGGCGTATTGGATGCTTCGGAGATTCCACCCACTTACGGCATGCCGAGTACTTATGTGATCGGACTCATAGCCGGAGGCGATACTGCATTGCGCAATCCGGTAGAAGCTGCAGAAGATAGTGCTGAGAAGGGATGGAAAGAGCTTTGCGACCGCAATGTCGGTCCCCTCGATACGGTAATCGGAATTGCAGCATCCGGTACGACGCCTTATGTGATCGGAGCGTTGCATCACTGTCGGAAAGCCGGAATTCTTACGGCTTCCATTTCTTGTAATCTGGGTTCTCCGGTCTCTCGGGAAGCTGATATTCCTATCGAGATCATCGTAGGACCGGAGTTCGTGACCGGAAGTACACGTATGAAATCGGGTACGGCGCAAAAGTTGGTTTTGAATATGATTTCTACCGCCACAATGATAAAAATGGGACGGGTGAAAGGCAACCGAATGGTGAATATGCAATTGACCAATCAAAAATTGGTAGACCGAGGGACACGCATGATTGTGGAAGAAACGGGCTTGGATTATGATACGGCAAAGGGGCTGCTGTTACTGCACGGATCGGTAAAGAAAGCTGTCGATGAATATATGAAACACCAATAATTATAATTATGGAATCTCCTGTAATATATTGTTTTCTTCCTTTTGATTCTGTCGAGCAAGTATCTTCGACTGTCGCTTCTCTCACAAAGAGCCGTTATCCGTTATCGATAATGTTTTTGTTATCAAAAGACCGGAATGATCCGGGTATCGAAGGGTGCAGGTCTTTGTTTGTCGATGATCTGTACTCTACGGAAACCATACGGCAAATTGCCGAAAATATTCCTGAAGACGGTTATACGATACTTTGTTCGGGATATAGTCCGGTATGTTTCGGGAGTTGTGCAATAGACCGTTTTGTTCGTATTGCGGAAGATACGGGATCGGGACTTTGTTATGCCGATTACTATAAAAACACTGCCGGAAAAGAAGAAAAACATCCGGTAATAGATTATCTGTCCGGTAGTATAAGGGATGATTTCGATTTCGGGACTATTCTGTTTTATCGGAATCGCTCTATTCGGGAGGCTGCCGGACAGATGAAAGAGATATACCGTTATGCGGGATGGTATGACTTGCGTTTACGGGTTTCCCGAAAAAATTTGCCTGTACATATCCCTGAATTTTTATATTCTCAAGACGAATATGATTTCCGTAAATCCGGAGAAAAGCAGTTTGACTATGTCGATCCGCGCAACCGTGCCGTACAGATAGAGATGGAACGAGCTTGTACCGATTATTTAAAAACGATCGGTGCGTGGCTTCCTGCACGAACGCGAACGTTCGATGCATCTGCAATGCAGTTTGACGTGGAGGCTTCGGTCGTTATTCCGGTATATAACCGGGCGAAAACGATTGGGGATGCTGTACGTTCGGCATTGGGACAGGAGACCGATTTCCCTTTCAATGTAATTGTAATAGATAATCATTCGACGGACGGAACAACGGACATTTTAAAAGATCTGAGTTCGGATGGAAAACTGATTCATCTTATCCCCGAAGAAGACAAACTCGGAATAGGCGGGTGTTGGAATGTCGGGATATTTGCATCTCAATGTGGAAAATATGCTGTACAGCTCGATAGCGACGATGTTTATAAAGACAAGCATACGCTGCAAAAAATTATAGACATGTTTCATCGTGAGCAGTGCGCCATGGTGGTAGGTAGCTACATTATGACCGATTTCGATATGCAGGTCATTCCGCCGGGTATTATCGACCATCGGGAGTGGACAGACGAAAATGGACATAATAACGCTTTACGCATTAACGGATTGGGAGCTCCACGTGCTTTTTGTATCGAGTTGCTCCGAAAGGTCACCGTACCGAATACCAGTTACGGCGAGGATTATGCTCTCGGACTGATGTTCTCACGGAATTATAAAATAGGACGCATCTATGAGCCGATATATCTTTGTCGTCGCTGGGAGGGCAATTCGGATGCCGCACTTGCCGTAGAAAGAATAAATGCGAATAATTCGTATAAAGACAAATTGCGTAGTTTCGAAATAGAGGCGCGGAAAAAAATGAATGAAAAATGAGTAAATTTGAGATCGATTCGGACTGTGCAGATCGTCTCATCCGAGAGCAACGCTCTATGTGGGCGTTACTCGATAAGAATTGTCAGGCATTGGAAAGGGTGGAAACTCGGATGGTATTTGTGGAGGGAGTTCCCGTTACATTGCAGTTTAATCCGGAACGAATACGTTCGGCAGCGGCAGTTGTCGACCGGCAATCTATCCAAAAACGGAAATGTTTTCTTTGTAAGGAAAACAGACCGGCGGAGCAAGTCGGGATTATCGTTGCCGGAAAGTATGTCATGCTTGCCAATCCGTATCCTATTTTCCCTAAACATCTGACTTTCCCGTCTGTCATACATACACCGCAGACAATTCGAGGACGACTGAACGATATGCTGGATTTAGCCCGGGCTATCGACCGTTATATCGTCTTTTACAATGGTCCTCGTTGCGGGGCTTCTGCTCCCGATCACATGCATTTTCAGGCAGGTAACAAAGGGTTTGTTCCGTTGGAGTATCTTTGGAACGATATTTATCGTGAACAGGGAAAGACAATATATCGAGACGGAGATATTCTGTTAGGCAGACTCGAACGATGGCCTCAAAGCGTGTTTTTTATAGAATCGGGACAAATGAATGGAATTGTCGAAGCCTTTGATTTGCTCTTGCGATTATTGCCTGTTCTCAATGGAGATACAGAACCGATGATGAATATATTGTGTGTTTATGAAGTTCCGGTGTGGAGGTTATGGATATTACCTCGCCGTGCACATCGTCCGACTCAATATTATGAAGAAGGAAATAAACAGCGGTTGGTCAGTCCGGGAGCTATTGATTTGAGCGGGGTCGTTCCGTTACCTCGTAAGTCCGATTTCGAACGATTTACAAAAGAAGAGATTATAAATATATTTGGACAAGTCTCTTTAACCTTTGAAGAAACGAACCGAATATGCAAGGAATGGCGTAAAATATAAAAGCCGATATGTCACTGAGAAAAATAAATAGACGGTCACCGTGGTACTGGATTCCGACACTTTATTTTGCAGAAGGAATACCTTATGTCGCTGTAATGACTATTGCCGTAATTCTTTATAAGCGCATGGGAATCTCCAATACAGAGATCGCATTATACACCAGCTGGTTGTACTTGCCATGGGTGTTGAAACCATTGTGGAGTCCTTTTGTCGATATTTTGAAAACCCGACGTTGGTGGATCATAGTGATGCAATTGCTGGTCGGTGCCGGACTTGCCGGAGTTGCATTTACGATTCCCGCTTCGTTCTTTTTGCAAGCCACGCTTGCGTTTTTTTGGTTGTTGGCATTCAGCTCGGCTACTCATGATATTGCTGCCGACGGATTTTATATGATTGCACTCACACCCCATGAGCAATCTCTTTATGTCGGCATTCGCAGCACTTTTTACCGCATTGCCATGATTACGGGACAAGGTCTGTTGATTATTCTTGCCGGGTGGCTTGAAATCGTTTCGGGATATTCTCCTGTGGAATTTACAGTGATGAATTCACCTGTTTCGGGAAATGAACGATTCATTACGAGTCAGAAAGATTTTATCCTTTCATCTTCGACCCTTTATATAGCTCCCGGTACAATATCGGCAGACAGTGTACAGAATGTAGTATCGAGAGTAAATAATTATAATCGTGAACAAGGCTTCGTTTCTGCAGAAGGGGGCACGATGTCGCCTAATAAGGATAAGAGCCTTTTAACAGAATCTTGGTGGGAGAATTGTGTTTCACGTCCTTTAGGAAATTTTATACGGAAACATTTCGGTGACGAAGGGAATGCAAAAACGGAAAATTCCGTCATGTCGGGAAATGTCGGAATTATTTCCGTTAAATCGGCGAGAATACCTGAACCGGATAGAGAAATCGTGTTGAACACTCATTTGTGGCGGGGAGATAACAGTTTTCAATTAATTGCAGGAGAAAGGCTGGTTTTTACTCATATAAATGGAGATAAGCCTGCTTATATGGTTATACGGGCAGATGCAATGCTTACCGGAAAAAGTGAGGCTTCGTTCAGGGGATTGTCGGGAAATATCCCGTTTGCATGGTCGATTACCTTTTTTATATTGGCCGGGATATTTCTGCTTTTGTCAGGATATCATAAGTGGGTGCTTCCTTGTCCGACAGGAGACAGACAAGGAAATTTTCGTACGGTACAGGAAGTGTTCCGTGAGTTTTGGAAGACTTTTGTCTCGTTCTTTCGAAAAAAAGGAATCGGGGTCGGTATTCTTTTTATGTTGACTTACCGGTTGGCGGAATCGCAATTGTTGAAGCTTGCTTCTCCTTTTATGCTTGATGCCCGGGATGCCGGAGGATTGGGATTGACAACCGGAGAAGTCGGAATGGTTTACGGAACTGTGGGAGTTATTGCTTTGACTATCGGTGGAATATTGGGTGGAATAGTCGCTTCTCGAAAGGGTTTGCATTTCTGGTTGTGGCCGATGGCTTTGGCTATTTCTCTGCCTAATTTGGTCTATGTCTATTTATCTTATGTGCAACCGGAGAGCCTGTTGTGGATAAATATTGCAGTTGCTGTCGAGCAGTTGGGATATGGATTCGGTTTCACGGCTTATATGTTGTACATGATTTATATTTCGGGAGGAGAACACAAGACTGCTCATTATGCGATCTGTACGGCATTTATGGCTCTCGGGATGATGATTCCCGGAATGGCGGCCGGGTGGATCGAAGAGCTTGTCGGGTATAACCGATTTTTTATATGGGTGATGATTTGTACATTACCGGGATTTGCCGTATTGCCGTTCTTGAAGATAGACCGGACATTCGGGATTAATAAGAAGGCAGAAGAAAAAAGTTGAGACAGAGAGTATAAAGCTTGGCGGACAAGAATTCTATTTTGAAAAAATAGTGTAATTTCGCCGATATAAAAAATTGATATAAAGGTGACGATAGAAGAATTATATTCGATATTTAAAGAACATCGTACGATTACGACAGATAGCCGTAAATGTATCTGTGATTCTATTTTTTTTGCATTAAAGGGTGAGAATTTCGATGGAAATGAGTTTGCTTTACGTGCTTTGTCCGAAGGGTGCGCTTATGCTGTTGTAGATGATCCCGAAGTGGCTACAGACGAACGTATTATTTTGGTGAATAATGTTTTGCAGACTTTACAGGCTTTAGCGAGGTTTCATCGTCGGGTGTTGAATATTCCGGTAATTGCTATTACCGGAACTAACGGTAAGACGACGACTAAGGAGTTGACTGCAGCTTGTTTATCTCAGAAATATAATGTTTTGGCAACGGAAGGAAATTTGAATAACCATATCGGAGTGCCTCTTACTTTATTAAGGCTGACGAAAGCTCATGAAATAGCGGTTATCGAAATGGGTGCAAATCATCCCGGAGAAATTAGAGCATTAGCGAACATTGCCGAACCGAATTTCGGAATCATTACGAATGTAGGGAAAGCTCATTTGCAGGGTTTCGGCTCTTTTGAAGGGGTGATTAGAACAAAATGTGAATTGTATGATTATATTCGTCAACGTGGCGGGCACGTATTTCTACACCATGAGAATATTTTTCTACAGCCGAGAAGCGAAGGTCTTGAGAAAAGTGAATACGGAGAGACTCCGGGATTATTTATTTCCGGAAAATTAACAAACTGTTCGCCATATTTATCATTTGACTTTATAAGGCAGGGGGGGAGTCTGATTAGTGTCAATACACATCTTATAGGAAATTATAATTTGCCGAATGCGCTGGCAGCCTCTGCTATCGCAGCCTATTTTGAAGTCCCTGCTATGGCGATTAAAAAAGCTTTAGAAGAATATGAACCTCAGAACAGGCGTTCACAATTGTTGAAGACGGGAAACAATACATTGATTTTAGATGCTTATAATGCTAATCCTACAAGTATGAATGCTGCATTGGATAATTTTGTTGCAATGGATGTTCCCCATAAAGCGGTTATTCTCGGGGATATGGGAGAACTCGGCATCGACAGTGAAGCTGAACATCGGAAAATTGTCGATAAATTGAAGAATGCCGGATTTGACAAAGTTATTCTTTCCGGCATGGAATTTGTTAAAGTAGCCGAGGGACTGGAGTGTTATCCTACGACAGAAGCCTTAGCGGATTCTCTGAAATCTGATCCGTTAAAAGGGTTTACTATCTTGGTAAAAGGTTCTCGATTTATGCAACTTGAAAAATGTATTGATCTGTTATGATAATGACAAAACCGGATGCACTTGTATTGGATATGGATGGTACCCTTTGGGATGCCGTAGATACTTATACATTGTGTTGGAATAAGGCTTTTGAGGAAATAGGCGATTCTACCGTACTGAAGAGAGAAGAGTTATTAAAACTGATGGGGATTCCTATCGATGAAATTATGCGGGTAATTACTCCCGGAATGACTTCTGAAGATCGCGAAAAGTTTGTAACCCGCGTTCATGAAATAGAGGCCCGGGAGTTACCTGTACGGGGAGGTAAATTATTCGATGGGGTAAAGGCCGGAATTGAAAAGTTGTCAAGGATATACCGGCTTTTTTTATTGAGCAATTGTGAGAAAGGAGAATTGCAGATTTTTGCTAAATTTGCAGAAATAGAAAAGTGGATATCTAGTTCTATTTCATTTGGGGATACCCATTTGCAAAAAGGAGAAAATATGCAGTTGCTTCAACAACGGTTTCAATTAAAGAGTCCCGTGTATATAGGTGATACTGAAGGTGACGGAGTACAAGCACGTTTGGCCGGTTGGCCTTTTGTTTTTGTTCGGTACGGCTTTGGAGCGACCGATCGATTTGATCTGGCATTTGATTCGTTTTCTGAATTGACCGATTATTTTATGAATTTATCGTAAAGAATATATGTACGCAAAAAATTTTACAACCGAGATCGAATTACGGAAAAGTAAAATACAATCCGTAATATGCAGGAGTGGGGCAGATGCTTTTCTTGTGAGTGATAATGCAAATCTGTTTTATACGTCGGGAAGAGTATTTTCAGGATATACATACATTCCGGCGGAAGGTGAGATGATTTATTTTGTTCGCCGTCCGGTGGGATTGTCGAGAGAAAATGTCGTTTATATTCGCAAGCCGGAACAAATTCCGGATGAATTAAGACGCTTGGGCATTGCTCTACCGAAAATTCTGTTGCTTGAAAATGACTCGTTGACTTATAATGAGTCGATACGGCTGAGGAATATTTTTTCTGAAGCAAAAATTGAAAACGGAACTCCTTTGATACGAGGGGTGCGGACTATTAAAACTCCTTATGAAATAGGTTTGATTCGGGAATCTGCAGCGCATCATTCATCTATGTATCGCAAAGCTCCATCTGTCTATAAGCAGGGGATGTCGGATGTAGAATATTCGATAGAACTCGAAAGATTAGCTCGATTACATGGATCTTTAGGGCTGGTACGTATTTTCGGAAAAAGTATGGAAATATATATGGGAAGTGTTCTTGCAGGGGAAAATGCAGATGAACCTTCACCCTACGATTTTGCACTTGGCGGAGCGGGGCTCGATCCTTCGCTTCCGATTAGCAGTAACGGTTCTATCATGAGACCGGGAAATACGGTTATGGTTGATATCGGAGGAAATTTCACCGGATATATGAGTGATATGTCCCGAGTATTTTCGTTGGGAGAAATTCCGGAGAAAGCCAGAGAAGCACACGATGTGTCGTTGGAAATACAGTCGGAAATCGAGAAGATGGCAAAACCGGGTGTTGCGGCGTCAGAGATATATGATCTGGCTTTTGAAATTGCAAAAAAAGCAGGATTTGAGGCTAATTTTATGGGACATCGTCAAAAAGCCGGTTTTATAGGTCACGGAGTCGGAATAGAATTAAATGAAGCTCCTGTGTTTGCTCCGCGTTCAAAAGATATTTTAGCTGAGGGAATGGTTTTTGCGTTGGAGCCTAAATTTGTCATACCTCAAGTCGGTGCTGTCGGCATAGAGAATACTTTTGTTGTTACAGCTTCCGGAATAGAAAAACTGACCCAATGTGAAGAGGAAATTTTGCCATTAGATTAATATCCTGTTTAAATTTTGTTCGGATATTTTTTATTGGAAGATTTAAAGACAGGCTCTTAAAGATCAATGGTCTGTTATAGTAGAATCGGTCGGTAAGCATAAGTTGATCATTTATGTTTACCGACCGATTCTATGAATATGATTGTGCTTCTGAATTGTTATAATTCACTTCGAAAAGTAGTAAACCTTTCATTAAAAGAGAGAAAAAGAAAGTCTATTATTAAATAATTTATATATTTGTTCCTGCACTTTGATTTTTGTCCGATATAAGATAAAATTGTTTGATCTGAGAGAATATCGAAAAATATATAAATATGAAAAATACACCAATTGACTATGATATTGTAAATGAGACTATCGATGAGATGTGTATTCCGGATTTCGGAAAGGCGACTATTCGGGAGGTAGTAGCAATCGCATCGCGTCTTGAAGAAAAAACAGGCCAGGAATTTATTCATATGGAGATGGGAGTTCCGGGATTGCCTCCTGCTGCAGTCGGAGTAGAGGCGGAGATCGAGGCGTTACGTAACGGAGTCGCTTCTATTTATCCGGTTATAGATGGTTTACCCTGTCTGAAAAAAGAAGCTGCACGTTTTGTAAAAGCATTTATCGATATTGATGTCGACCCACAAGGATGCGTTCCGGTAGTAGGTTCTATGCAGGGTACATTCACTTCGTTTCTGGTATCGGGACAGTGTAATCCGGAGAAAGACACAATACTTTTTATAGATCCCGGTTTTCCTGTACAAAAACAGCAAATAGCAGTACTCGGATATAAATATGAAGCTTTCGATGTATATGATTTTCGAGGAGATAAGCTTCAAGAAAAGTTGGAAAGCTATTTGAAAAAAGGAAATATCGCCGCAGTTATTTATTCTAATCCGAATAATCCTTCATGGATATGTCTCAAAGAAGAGGAATTGCAGACGATTGGAAATTTGGCAAATAAATATGATGTAATTGTTTTGGAAGACCTTGCTTATTTTGCAATGGATTTTCGAAAAAATTTGGGAACGCCGTTTCTTCCGCCTTTCCAACCTTCTGTTGCTCGTTATACCGATAATTATTTATTGTTAATATCTGGATCTAAGGCGTTTAGTTATGCCGGACAGCGGATAGGTGTGGTCGTGATTTCCGATAAATTGTATCATCGTGTGTATCCCGGATTGACCGATCGTTATGGTGGAGGGACATTCGGATCGGTATTTATTCATCGGGCTTTGTATGCAATCTCTTCGGGGGTGAGCCATTCGGCACAATATGCTATGGCTGCGATGATGAAGGCCGCTTCAGATCGAAATTTTACATTTCTGGAAGAAGTGAAGGAATATGGGCGTAGGGCAAAGCGGTTAAAGGAAATTTTTCTGCGGCACGGTTTTCATCTGGTATATGATACCGACTTAGGAGAACCTTTGGCTGATGGTTTTTATTTTACGATCGGTTATCCCGGAATGACCGGAGGAGAATTGATGAAGGAGTTGATCTATTATGGTGTAAGTTCTATTTCTCTTATTACGACGGGAAGTCGTCAGGAAGGAATCCGGGCTTGTACTTCTTTTATCAAGGATAACCAATATGATTTGTTGGACGAACGTTTGTCTTTATTTGCTCGTAATCATAGGGTATAAAAATTTTTAGAGGTTGTCTTAGAAACTGTCTCAATTTTATTCGGGTCAGGTTTGAGAGTTTCAATTGAGGATGATAACGATTTATCCAATGAATGAAAATGGGAAAATAAATCGAAGGAAAACGCAAAGAATACCTGATAAATTTCTGCATCGGAAAATTTAAACAGACTCTTATTAATAGGCAATGTTTAGGTACAGAAAATAGAAAGAATATTTATGAGTCTACAAGAGCAATTCATCGAACTGGAAATCGGATGGTGATAAATTATTTTTCATAAAAAAGACGAGTATTTTCGAAAATACTCGTCTTTTTTATGAAAAGAACTTAGACAGATTTTTAGGCAGCTTTTTAAATCAATGGCTTTTTTTGAATTAATCTTTTTTACCTGAACAAAAAAGCTTGTCAACCCGTTTGTTAATAATATATGGGAGGTTATTTTATGGATAAAAAACGTTTTATAAATCATGTTTCTACTTTATTCTTTCGTACTTCATCGGAGGAAATAAGACCGGGAACTCGATTTAAACAATTACAGGAATGGAATATTTTGTTGGCAGTGTCTTTTGTAGAAATGGTAAAAGAAGAATATCAGGTAGAGTTGAATAAAAAAGACTTTTTACATAATGATACGATAGAAGACTTATATCGTTGTGTGTGTAGCAGACAATAAAGAGCTGTTGAGAATTTTATTCTAAATAAAATGATATTCACCACATTTCGAATCATTTAAAATGAAGGAATAGTTGATTATTTCAAGTTTAAAAGGGTGTAAAAAGATTCGGAAGTCGTTTTTGTTGGACGGAACAGACAGTCAAAATTGTTTTCATAAAAATTAAATAGGCTCTAAATAATGAAAAAAGAAGTAAGTTTAGTATTTCGAGGGTTGACATTGCACTCGCCTTTAATATCGGTAGTTTTGGTTACCCGGCAGCACGCAGATACTTTACGGCTTCGACTGGATGGCATATTGAGTCAGTGTACTACTTTTGATACGGAAGTCGTGATAGTAGATAGGGGATCAAGTGATGGAACAGGAGATATTTGTCAGGAATATAAGGCACTATATCCTGATAAGGTGCGGTTTTATACACGTGTTCCGGGGGATTTTCCTGAAAAGAGCCGAATTATACAGTTGAGAGGCGATTTTGGTATTATATGCCGGGATGAAGAGTTCTGGAGTGATATTTTCAAATTACAACGTCAAGGGACTTTTTTGATGACTCATCCTGAATATGATTTGTGTTTTCACAATGTACAGGGTAGTAATGCTGTGTACATGCGTTCCCGTGATTATTCTCCCGGTGAAATTACTTCAGGAAAATTGTTTAGGTATTATTCTCCTTTGTTTCGTTTGTCCGGGCGTCATTCTGCACATCATTTCTCATTGTATGAAAAAATTGGCGGAGATATTTTTACCCGATATTCATTTCGTGGGAAAATACGTTGTCTCGGTAATATTTATTCCGAAATGGTAGATAATACAATCCGGAAGACAAATTTACCTTTTCTTAAAAATAATTTTAGCCGGTAAGATGTGATATGAGCTTTGAACTATTTTCTAAAAAAAATGTTTTTTAGAACGTCTTCGACGAATATTTGTCGTAAAAGATCGGATGAAATTTAACTCCGGTCTTTATAGAAACAATCTTAAACGTTGTCAGATTGAGGTTCGATACGAGAATCGATAAAATAGAATAATAATATGTGCGGAATTGCAGGTGTAGTAGGAGAAGTTCCTAATATGAAGTCGTTACTAAAAAAGATGTCGCAAGTGCAGCTTCATCGAGGTCCGGATAATATGGGTTCATGGATATCTTGGGTAGTAGATTCTGAAATAGGAATGGTTCATAACCGGTTGGCGGTAAAACAGATAAAAGGCATTTCGGAACAGCCTTATATGGATGAGGATACCGGACTTATTCTGGTTTGCGATGGTAATATATATAATCATGTCGAACTGAGAAAAATACTGAGTCGTTATTATACATTTCATTCCGATACGGAGGAAGAGGTGATATTGAAGGCTTATCATCGTTGGGGGAGATTATGTCTCGATCGTTTTAACGGAATTTTTGCTATTGCTATATATGATCGGTCGGCAAAAACTCTTTTTATGGCACGAGATCGATTTGGAGTAAAACCTCTTTACTTTGCTTTGCAGAAAGGAAATTTATATTTTGCGTCCGAGATAAAAGCTTTATTTGCTGCCGGTATTCGCAAACAGATGTCATCTTGTCGCTGGGCCGGATATTTGGTTTATTCTACGTATGGAATGCCTTATGAAACATTTTGGGATGAAGTGTATCAGCTTCCGGCCGGATATTGTTTGTTTTTTAATTCTTCATCTTTAGATGTACGACAGTGGTATGAATTTGATAAGGCCGTACGTTCTGTGGAAATTCCGGATTCGGAGACAGAAGCTGCAGAACATTTTTTATCATTAGCCGAAGAGAGTGTCCGTTATAATTTAGATGCGGCTGTTCCGGTCGGGTTCAATCTGTCTGGAGGAATTGATTCATCATTTTTGTTAGGACTTATACATCGGTTATTTCCTCATGATCCGTTTAAAGTATATTCTTATTATGGCGGAGATAAATTTTCAGATGAAATTTTATGGACAGAAGAAATGCTTTCACATACAGAGTATCATTTAGAACAGGTACAACTTACTCCTGATATAGTGGTGAAAGAAGCTGTAAAAATAGCCCGTGTACAAGATGAACCTTATGACGGATTTTCATCATTGGCTTATGCTCGTTTATTTCGGACTGCTCATCGTCAGGGGACTACTGTCTTGTGTGACGGACTTGGACTTGATGAGGTTTGGGCAAGTTATCCGAGAAAAGGAGATATAGACCAATCTGCAATTTGTTCTTGTTTGAAATCTGATTTTAAAGAATTGGCGCATTTACCTGAATATCCGCATCCTTTTCGGGACGAAGAAGATAATTTGAGATATAGAGATTTGTTTTATGAACGTATTCCTCACATCCTTCGTTTTAATGACCGGGTGAGTATGATGCATTCTACTGAACTTCGGAAGCCGTTTTTAGATCATCGTTTGATTGAGTATGCTTTTGCTTTACCGCATTATATGAAAGAACGTTCTTGTCAGGATAAGTGGATGATTCGTCAGATTGCGTCTCGGTTACTCCCGAAGAATGTGCGTTTAGCACCGAAGGGAAAAGCCGGACGTTCTTCGCGGTTATGGTTATCGAACGAATTGCAAAATTGGGTAGGAGAATCTATTGACGGTCTGAGAGAAAGTGTCGCATCTGACTGGATTGACGGGGAACAACTAAACCAACAATGGAACAGTTTTTTGGAAAAAGGAACAACTGTTCCTCAACATTTATGGAAGTGGATCAATTTGCATATTATGTTGAATAAAGTCGTTTAATACAAACTTTAGATTACAAAGTTCCTCATATAATGTCTGATTGTATCTGGTATTTTCTGTTTGGTTTATGGATATAATTTTCGATAGGCCTTTATACGTTGTTGGATGTTTTTAGCAAGGCATTCGCTGTAAAGCCATGGTTCTGCGCCATGAAAGTCTCCGGTGTTGATGATTCCGAGAATAGGAGTATATTCGCTGCCGCTGTAACCGGAGAGGACAAGAACATTGTGTTTAGGAGATAAGGTGACGGTAATAGTATCGTGAAGAGTTGCCGGAGTAGCATCGGTTTTCCAGTTGACCGGATTTATGCACATGGCGGACGGAACACTTATTATAGACTTTATATATTTTATGTCAGAAACTGAGTTATAACAGATTGTGACACCGAGATCGAGTGAATCTTTTGCAGCTCGAAGGTTCTTACATTCTATCGTGTCTTGAGGAGTGACTTTGTAGCCGAGAACATAGGCGGCAATCATCCGTTTCTTGACATCATCGGGCATTGTTTTTATGAGTTCGACAACCGATTTTCCTCCCTGACTGAACCCGGCTAAGATGAACGGGCGATTATTATTCTTTGTGTTGATGAAATATTGAAATGCTTTTTGGACATCGTTGAATGAAATCGTATGATAACGCCGATTGATAGTGTCTTCGTTGCATGTAGCCCAAGAGTTAAGGGTAATGTGTCGGTAATATGGGGCATAAAAATTATTTTTTTGTCCCATATATTGGGCTATTTTGGAAATTTCGATAGTCATATCGTCTCGATGATCTTTATTATCGACTGCATCGGCATAGTGGCATATTTGTCCGTCATTGGTATACCAGTCAAATTCCCATGTTGAAACTATATAGAATATATCAGCACCGGAATCGTCCGTATCATTGAGGTTCATGTACCACATCTTGCTGTCTGTATAATCCGGTTCAGAAGGGATATAAGCATTTTCGATATCGGAATGACGAGAGTTGCAGGCACTCCATATCACCATTAATAAAATTGTATATATGATTTTATACATAAAGACTCTTTTATACACAGTTTATATTACATCAGATTATGTTTGTCCTATAAAATAGAAGTTCTTGAAAGATTTATTTTATTTTGAAGATACATAAATAATTGTTGACAAAGGTATTATAATTTTTTTATAAGAACAAAGAGTTGATATTTTGATTATTGTTGCATACTTTCCCATAAACATTTTCTCTTTTTCACTTCGGCTTTTTATATAGTTTTGCTTTTATCGCTATCTTTGTGACTAAGACAGGTCTGAATTTTACATGGATCAGGCTTGGGAATTTCTTTTGAGGATATTGGGAAGTTTTTGTGAGGATAATAGCCGGATAAATGAAAACGGGAGAACAGTTCGGAAGATAGCACAAAAATGACCTGACAGGATTTCTTCATTGGAAAATTTAAACGGGTTCTAAGAAAGGAGAAAATTTATGCAATTTACGGAGCAAGAGATACAGGGAGTATTTGTGATCGAGCCTCAAAAATTCGGAGATGCTCGGGGGTATTTTATGGAAACTTATCGGAAAGAAATATTTGATCGTTATGTCGGAGAGATAAATTTCGTACAAGATAATCAATCTCATTCTACGTATGGAGTGTTGAGGGGATTACACTATCAAAAAGGTAACTATTCGCAAGCAAAACTGGTAAGAGTTTTGAGTGGTCGGGTACTTGATGTCGCAGTCGATTTGCGAAAATCCTCTCCTACGTTCGGAAAATACGTAATGGTAGAACTGTCGGAAGAAAATAATAAACAACTGTTTATCCCCCGTGGATTTGCTCACGGTTTTTTGGTATTGAGCGATACTGCAACGTTTGCCTATAAAGTCGATAATGTATATGCGCCCGATCAGGAAGCGACATTAATGTATGATGATCCTTCAGTCGGTATAAAATGGCCGTTGGCAACTGAGAAATTATTGCTTTCTGCTAAAGACTTGAACGGAAAATGTTTGGCTGATGCCGACTGCTTTGAATAGAACAGAGGCTTGTTCGTTTTATGAGAATAAAAAACAGGATGTAAATGCTACATCCTGTTTTTTATTCTGGAAACGTCATTATCATTTAGCTTCCCAGCCTAAAGCGCTTGCTCCTAATACGGCTGCGTCACTTTCTTTCAATTCGGAGAACATGACTTTTACTTTACCTTTGTAGATATTCAAAGTATTACGGTCCATAGCTTCTTTGATCGGTTTCAGAATGAGATCGCCGGCTTTAGCCAAACCTCCGAACAATATGATTGCTTTCGGACTTGAGAATGCAATGAAGTTAGCAAAAGCTTCTCCTAATATTTTGCCTGTGTAATCGAAGATTTCCAAAGCCAGTTTGTCTCCGGTAATAGCAGCGTCATACACGTCTTTGGAGGTAATGTCCTGAATAGGAATTTGTCGCAAGCTGCTTGGTTCGTTGCGGACTTCGAGAAATTCTCTTGCTGTGCGCGCAACACCGGTAGCTGAGGTATAAGCTTCAAGACAGCCCGTACGGCCGCAACCACAGAGTCTTCCGTTGTTCGGACGGACGATTACGTGCCCTAATTCTCCGGCGAATCCGTCATGTCCATATACCAATTGTCCGTTAATAACGATACCGCTACCTACGCCTGTGCCTAAAGTAATCATGATAAAATCTTTCAAACCTCGGGCTGCTCCGTAAGTCATTTCTCCGATAGCTGCCGCATTAGCGTCATTTGTCAAAGAAACCGGAATACCGAAACGATCTGTCAACATTTGGGCTAGGGGAATAACTCCTCTCCAAGGCAGGTTCGGAGCAAATTCGATTGTTCCGTTAAAATAGTTACCGTTCGGAGCACCGACTCCGATTCCCATGATCTTGTCCGTTGCATTGTTTTGTTCCAACAAACGGAGAAGCTCAGTATGAAGTTCGTTAACGTAATCTTCTACCTCATTAAATTTATTTGTTTTAATAGAACCGCTAGCAATAATGGTTCCGCGGGCATCTACGATGCCGAATACGGTGTTGGTTCCACCAATGTCAATACCGACTACATAGGGTTTACTCATGGTCATATTGTGTGTTAAATGTTATATGATTATTCCACAAAGGTAATCGAAACTTTTTATTTTCCTTTTTTTACCGATAAAAATGCGTCAAAAAAGAGTGAAATTTTCTTTATCCTTTGTTGATGTTTCAAAAAAATGATAATCTGATTATAATTATAAAATGATTAAATTGCTATGCAGAGATAGCAATTTTGAGGTTAAAGATTGACAGATCAAAAAAATATAGTATCTTTGCTCCCCGAAAATGGCACAAAAACAGGTAAAATGTGCATTTTCGAAATTCAATTAATGAGAACAAATTATGAGTAATAATTTATTGAAAGGAAAAAGAGGTATCATCTTTGGTGCTTTGAATGAAATGTCTATTGCATGGAAAGTTGCCGAAAGGGCTGTTGAAGAAGGTGCGGTTATTACGTTGACCAATACTCCGGTTGCAGTGCGTATGGGACAAGTTTCTGAATTAGGGGAGAAACTTAATGCCGAGATTATTCCGGCAGATGCTACCAATGTTGAAGATCTCGAAATGGTGTTTGCCAAATCGATGGAAATTTTAGGAGGGAAGATCGATTTTGTTTTACATTCGATCGGTATGTCGCCTAATGTTCGGAAAAAACGTCCTTATGATGATCTTGATTATGATCTTTTGAACAAAACTCTCGATATCTCGGCTATCTCGTTTCATAAAATGATACAGGTGGCTAAAAAGATGGATGCTATTGCAGAAAATGGTTCTATATTAGCATTGAGTTATGTTGCTGCGCAGCGTACGCTTTTCGGTTACAACGATATGGCTGATGCCAAAGCTTTGCTCGAATCGATAGCTCGTAGCTTTGGTTATATTTACGGACGTGAAAAAGGTGTGCGTATCAATACGATTTCTCAATCACCGACTATGACTACTGCCGGGAGCGGTGTGAAAGGGATGGAGTCTCTAATGGATTTTGCTAATCGCATGTCGCCTCTGGGTAATGCAAGTGCGGAAGAATGTGCCGATTATTGTATCGTGATGTTCTCGGATCTTACTCGTAAAGTGACTATGCAAAATTTGTATCATGACGGCGGATTCTCCAGTATGGGAATGAGCTTACGTGCGATGACACAATACAATAAAAGTTTTGATGAATATAGGAATGAGAACGGAGATATTTGTTATGGATAACCCGTAACTCTTTAAAGCGATAACAAAAAAGGAAAAGTGAACGGAACTTTTCCTTTTTTTGTTTATTATGGTGGAAACTAAAATCGTAATGTTATATCGAATCCAAAGGTAAGCGGACGCCCCAATTGCATAAATCCATTGTTCTCTTTCAGGTTTTCTGCATTCATTGTTTCGAAATAAAAAGCTTGATAGCGCTTATTCAAAAGGTTTTTTCCCCATATACTTAGATCGATATTATTTTTTTGGAATGTCAAATCTCCGTTTAATAATCCATAGAAATTTTGTGCTACATCATTAGATTCTGTCCAAAAAGTTTTTCCACGTCCTACATATTCGGCATTGATAAAAATGTAGTCAAGCCAGTTTTTCTTTATTTCTATTGTATAATTACCCGTAAGGGCTAAAGTATGTTTAGGAGCGAACGGAACGTAATTTCCTTTGTTACCGTCTTCATTTGAAATAAATGTCGCATGAGTATATCCGTAAGCTGCAGTAAGTTGAAGATTATTTACAGGTGACAGGCGGACGGAAACTTCAGAGCCTTTGCTGGCAGAATGTCCGGAGTTTTTTGTCGTACGTCCGAATCCATCTACGATAGAAATTTGTTGATTCCGACAGTTTATATAAAATACAGAAAAATCGATACCCAATCTTCTGTCCCATAAATCGGCACGGCCTCCGATCTCATAATTCCAGCTGTGTTCGGGTTTATAACGGATTGAATTATTGACATCGGTTTGATTATTAGTCAGATGACTTAAGTCGGGCAACATCGGTTTAAATTTCTGTGGAACTTTGTTGAGAATCTCTGTAATCATTTTACTTCGGAGTTGCTCCTGAATGATATTAGAGAACATTTGAAAGTTGTACCCTCCCGAGCGGTATCCTCGAGCGACGGAAGCATATATAAAATATCGGGAATTGAATTTATATTTTAATTCAAATTTCGGTAAAAGTTCCCATGTGTTCATTTCGTTCTTTCCGTCAATAGACAAAGGTACGGATACGGGAATCGAAATTGCTCTTCCTCCCATTGACGGGGGAAGAATAATATTGAAGTCCGACATGAACGGTTCATCGATAAATGTATGGTGGTTTATTTTTGTGTGTTCATAATCGAGTCTTAACCCGATTGTTCCGGAAAAGTTCTTTATAAACAGATTGTTGTATGTCATCTGTTTAAAAACGGCAAGTCCGAATGTCGGAGTTTTATATATTCCGTTTATATATAAGTCGGGACTTTGTACTTTTAGTCCTAATTGAACGGGAAGTCCGTTTATATTTTCAAATATCGAGTTTACATTGTCTTCGATCAAGTATTTTAATCCGTCTTCTTTGAAATTGACAGGTCCATCGGTTTGCAGATGAGAATAAAATCCGAAAACACCGGCAACCCATTGCAAATTTTTGTCGGTTGTCGATTTAAAAGTTATTTCCTGGGTAATGGCATTCTGTTTTTGTTTTTGTTGTAAGGTGAAAACAGATAAAGGAGTGAAATCCTGATCCATGTGCATATTATCTTTCAGAAATTGATATCCGGTAATCGAATTCATAATGTACCGATCGTGCACATATTGCAATAAAATGCTGTTGGTCGATAATTTCCGGTCATAGGAAGAGCGGTCGTTATAATTGATCGGATATCGAATATCGTTTTTTTTGTCGAACAGTTGGTAAGGATAACCATCCTGATCGTTATATTCAAAATCGGAAGTAAGATTTATTTTCAGACGGGGATTGATCTTTATATAGATTTGAGCTCGCCCTCCTGCAACCTCTGTCGATCCTGAATTTTTTCCCGTTGCGATATTTTTAAAATATCCATCGTTTTTCCGGTATTTTCCGCTGACGGAGAACGCTACATATTCATTTATTTTATGACTATGGGAGAGTGCCGTATTCCATGTATTATGGTTACCATATCCGGCTTTTATCTTCGTTCCTTGATAATCAAAAGGAGATTTCGTATATATATTGATTAATCCTGCCATAGTATTTCGTCCGTATAAAGTACCTTGCGGACCGCGCAAAATCTCTATTTTTTCAATATCCATGAAATCGAAATCGAACGAACTTTTGTCCAGATACGGAACATTATCGACATTTAATCCTACTGCCGGAGAATTGATTCGTGAACCGATTCCTCGTATATATATCGATGAAATCAGTTTAGAGCCGTAATCCGGAATATACAGATTAGGGGCTATTGACGAAAGACCTTTTAATGACATGATATGCTGTCGTTCCAGTTTTTTTTCTCCGATAATCGATATAGAACCGGGAAATTCAAAGAATCGAGTTTCTGATTTGGGAGATGAGATCACCTCTATTTCATTCAGATTCACGTTTTTGTAAATCGTACTATCCCGGTCGGATTGTTCTTTGTCTGTTCTGGCAAGAACCGGAAGTACCTCGGTTGCGATTAATAAAAGCAGTAGTAATTTTTTCATCCTTTTTACCTTATTTTTTGAACATACAAATTAAAGCCATAATGGTGGAGGAGACAATCACTATATGTAGTGATTTTTAAGAAATAAAAAATTGTCGGATTCTGTATTTTGTGTAATTTTACCGAATCGGAAAGATTTTTTGTTTTTCATCATATTTATAGTAGTTGAAATTGTTTATCCGCCTGTTTGCTAATTTGCCGATCATATATTATGCAACAATACAATGAAGACACCATCGTAGAGCAATTGCAAGATCCTCTCAAATGTAGAGAGGCATTTGCGCAGGTTGTCGCTCATTATAGTGAGCCGTTATATTGGCAGATCCGTAAAATGGTATTTTCTCATGACGATGCTGATGACCTATTGCAAAATACATTTCTTAAAGCATGGAACAGTATTGCCTATTTTCGAGCCGAGGCTCGTTTATCTACATGGTTGTATCGTATAGCGGTCAATGAGACGATTACGTTTTTAAATAAACAACGTCAACAGAATCATATTCCGTTAGAAGGTGAAGATTTATTCTTGCTTGATAAACTGGAAGCCGATGAATGGTTTGATGGAGATAAGTTGCAAAAGCGTCTGCAAGAAGCTGTATTAAGACTTCCTGAGAAACAGCGGCTTGTTTTTAATATGCGTTATTTTGATGATATGAAATACGAAGATATGTCTCATATTCTGGGTACATCGGTAGGCGCATTGAAAGCTTCATATCATCATGCGGTTCGTAAAGTCGAGGAATATTTAACATCAGATGATTAAACCTTATTGTCCGGTTATAGTCTAAAAGACAAAGATATTATGGAAAAAGATAAAGACATATTAAAGCAGGTGGGGCGTGATACGGGCATGAGAGTTCCCGACGGTTATTTTGAAAGCTTTACGTCTCGGATCGTGAGTCAGTTGGAATATTTTGAGGTTGCGGAAACCGAGAAGCCGACTGTATGGCAACGTGTCAGACCATGGTTGTATATGGCAGCGATGTTTGCCGGAATAGCTTTAATGGTGCGTTTGTTTGTTCCGGAAAAAAGATCTTCCTCTGTTGTGGCGGAAACGGAAGTTTCAATAACAAATGAGAATGTAGAAGACTATTTATTTTACAGCAATGTAGATGAATATTCGGTATATGAGTATTTGGCGTTAGGAGAATAAGAAATCTGATACTTATTGTATATAAAAGAGATGAAAAGAATAATTACTGCATTTTTATTTTTCGTTTTGATTTTGCCTGTATGCAAAGCGCAAGGCACTTCTCCGGAAGATCGTTATAAAAGTTTTCAAACTTATAAGAAAGAGTATCTGAAAAAGCAAATCGGTCTTACAGATAAAGAGGCTGCGCATTTTTTCCCGTTGTATGATGAAATGCAGTTGAAAAAATATCGGTTGAATCGCCAAGTGCGCAGCGAGGCGAGGCGTATTGCACATTCGAAAACTCCTGTTTCGGAAAAAGAATATGCAGCATCGGCAGAGGCTCTCTCTTTATTACCGCTTAAAGAAGCTCAGATAGAACGCGAGTATTTTATTCGTTTCAGGGGGATTCTCTCTCCAAGAAAACTTTTTTTGTATCGTCGTGCCGAGAATTCGTTTGCAAAAGCGATGTTACAGTACAGAGATAAAGAGCAGCAAAAAAAATAGCATCTTAAAACCTCTCTGAATTTTCCGATAAATATACTCTGATTTTTGAATCTGTTTTCCTATTTTTTACATCACGTAGCTCGTTATCTTCTTCGTCAGAATAGAAAAATACTTCAAAAATAATTTTCGAAAAATGTCCGTACAAAATTTATACAGACTCTAAAATGTACAGTTTTTTTATAAAGCTGTATATATCTCTGATTTATTTTGTACATTTGTCTTTCAATATAAGCCAAATCGTTCAAAGAAAAGGTATTAAGTAACATATAAATAAAAAAGATATGAAAAAAAACTGGGTGTTAGTTGTGGCCGTAGCTGTAGCCATAGGCTTTGTTTCTTGTAAAGCTAAAGAAAGTTCATATAAAGCGGCATACGAAAAAGCGCAGGAAAAGCCTGTTGCAGAGCAGACTTTGGCTCCGGAACCTGTCGTAACCAAGCCGGCCTCATCTTCAGATACAAGTTCTTCTCCGGTAAGGGTAAGTACAGAAAAAATAACAACGGTAAATGCCGGAGATGCTTCGAAACTGAAAATGTTCAATGTCGTTGTCGGAAGTTTTACTATCAAAACCAATGCTTCTAATTTGCAGGAGTCCTTAGTCGCAGACGGATATAATGCTTTTTTAGCTCAGAATGCAAAAGGTATGTATCGTGTTATAGTCGGCAGTTTCGATGACAGACCTTCTGCTACCGAGTTGCGTGAAAGCGTGAAAGCGAAGTATCCTGATCGTTTCTCGGATGCTTGGTTGCTGATTAACGAATAAAATAATAATATATATCATAAAAAAGCATTTCCGATTTCGGAAATGCTTTTTTATTTTTCGATTATATTCTTTTACTTAATCAAAGACAGGGAATTGTATGTATGTTTCAGCTTTTTGTTTTTCTTACTACTATGAATAAAAAATGAGGAATCGGAGAATTGGGTCAATCAGTTTTTGTTTTCGGGGTATCATCGATCAAAAAATATTGTTTATTTTCATCTGTGTATAACTTGCATGTCTCTGGATCTAACGGGTCATAAATCATTTTGTACTTTTTCCCGGGAATAAATTTATATTTATATGTTTTTTTGTTGTTTTGGTATAAATCTTTCCATCGACTTCATATCGGAATTCGACATATTCCTTTCCGAACCGAAGTATGGTTGCGGCGGTAATCACACCTCTTTCTTTGAGAGCTTTATGGTATCGATATGAGTGGCAAGTTGCTAAGATGAAAATAAATAAAGTAACGGATAACTTGGGGGCAGGTTCTATAAATAATTGTTTAAGCACCTTTTTTATGGGTTCGAATTTTTTTGATTTTTATTCATGTTGTATATATTAAGGCATGTTTACCATTCTTTGTTTTTGTAATTCGAGAAGTATGTTTTTTTGAACAGATCGTTTCCTCCTCCGATACCGAAAGAGAGTACACTTTCAGTTCCGTATTCATATACAGGACTGAATACGGCATTCTTAACCTTGGTCGCCGTAGCTTTTTCCACTTTGTTTCTTGGTGCGTGTCTGGCGGGA
>NZ_CANUAR010000013.1:0-89783 GCF_947855755.1 uncultured Coprobacter sp. | reverse complement strand
AGTTATAAAAAAAATAACCCAGACCCGGAAATAATGGCTCTTTCTGCATTATCAGCCGTTACCAGCTTATTTTTTGTGATAGCAATACTAACTATATGTATATATTATAACATAAATTTAGCAGAGACCGTTCCTCTTTTTTGTTTATCATTATTCCCGTTCCCTTTATTATATTTCATATTTTACCGCATGTTATACGCAAAAGGCAAATACAAAGAGATCATTGAGAAAAAACCGAAGTTTTGTGACAATCCCGAGATAAATAAACGGATTGCTTTGGGATATATTTGGGGAATTCTCATATTGACCATACTGCTTATAATCACTTGGGGTACTCTAAAAAAACTAAATTAAAAAACGTAGAGACTATTTAAATCTAAAAACATCATTCAAAAATGAAAGAACTAACTTTATTAGAAAAAAAATTAATTGTTTTATTAAAATATAAAATCAAATCTACCTTTTTTTTAGAATCGAAAATAGAATTAGAGGCTATTATAGAAAAAATTAGGACAAGAAATCTCACAAACAGACAAATTGAGATGGCATGGCATGACTTTTTAGATGGATACGAACTTGCCGATACAAGAATCGAGGACTCTGAAGACCTTCGAGAAATAGATCGGTTATTAATCGAAAATTTCGGAGAAGGAGAAGGGTTAGCTCCCGAAAAATGGAAAATGAACCGGAAAATACGGACAATCCTGAAACGGGGAATACGGGATGCCGAGGAAGCTCGTATGGTCGATGACTATATCTGCCAAACAACCGATGAAGTTGAGATAAAAAGGGCAGAAACCGTACTTCAGGAATTCGAGGGAAAAATAAAGGCTCTGTTACAAAAAGACCATATCTCCTCGAAAAGCGAATATTCTTTTTTATCGAAATACAGAATAGAATTAAACGATGATACTCCGGCTGCCCAAAAGATCGACTCCATGATCGAAGAATTCCGGAAGAAAACGCAAAAATGACCTGATAGTATTTTTTATTGAAAAATTTAGACGACCGGCTCTTAGATGCAACATGATAAAATTATCGAATCTTTTATCATGCAATATTTCTTTTAAAGAAAAACATCAATTCATAAACAGGATGTCTATTATGAAACATTTTATAAAAAACAAAGAAATCTGTTTATTAAACAAAACGATTTCAGCACAAAAACATATAATCAAAATGAAAAATAAAATCTTTTCGGTCCTATTTATACTCATTTTATCGGGAAACGGTTATGCCCAGACTCCGATAAAGTATGAGTACGACCGTGTCGGGAATGTAACACTCCGGTATAAAATTTCGGTGCAAAATCTACAAAGGACGATACAAAAGAAAACATCCGGAACAAATCCTGAACCGATAGCCGGAAAAGCCATGAAAGTATATCCTAATCCGACCCGAGGAGTCGTAAAAATCGTATTTTCAGGTATGGGAGATGCAATCAACGTACAAACTCGATTATACAACAGTAAAGGTTCTCTGTTAAAATCCGAAATCGGGAACAGCTCCGCACCGATTTCTATCGACATGTCTTCATATCCCCCAAACTGGTATATTCTCAAGGTAATTGCAGGAAAAGAAGCAAAAGAGTTCAAGATTATCAAAGAATAAGAGCCTGTCGTCTAAATTTTACTCAGGTCCAGATTTGAAAGTTTCTTTCGGCAATGTTTTTTTCGTCAGAAAATTCAGGCCGGCTTTAAGCATTTCATTTTGCATCATAAGCCAGATATACCAGATAATTACCTTTGCAAAAAATAGAAAAAGCACTTCCTGAAGTTTCATTAAGTGTTCCTTCCCATAATCGGGAAAAATCCCTGACCGGATACACCAGTCCTTCGGAACGCATGTCACATGCACCGAAATTGAAAATAGAAACTTGTTGTCCGGGACGAGAACCGAATGTATGGCTGTCGCATACCGGTATAAATACTCCATAATCGGTCACCATAGCCAAGTGTAAAAAACAGGGAAAATGCTCCATGAGTAAGCTGATATTCCCCAACGTATGGTCTTCTCTTTTTCCGGTAGCTCCTAAAATAACGACATTCCGGAAATTCTTTCCGAGCAAGAAACGAATCGCTTTAGTAAGATCGTTCGTCTCCTGATCGGCAACATAATGTAAGCGGTCTTTATAGAGCATCCGATTCTCGACAGACAAAGAATCTCCGTCTCCGATAATCATATCCGGGATATACCCGTGAGAGATAAATGTATTTGCAGCCCCATCACAACAAACGACATACGGTGTTTCCCGTAATAAACGCAACGGATATTCATGTACCGGATATTCACCGTCAGCCAAAATAACGGCATCCGGTACAAAAGGAAGAAAATCAAGATTATTTTCAATCAGAGGAACATCATTTCTGCTCATTGCATCATTTTTTTCCATTTTAAATATCCAAAGATAGCGACTACGGCATAAAATCCATACAGGAATGCAGTAAAACAGAGGTCTTTATAAACATAAATTCCGCAACATGCTACATCGACAACAATCCAGACCAACCATTGCTCTATATATTTATGTGCAAGCATCCACAGTGCAATCACGCTGAGTGCCGTAGTAAAACTATCCCACCAAGGAACATTGCTGTCGGTAAAGAAAAGCAATATATATCCTATTGCAACAAACAGAAAGATAAAGACGAATGTCGAAGGGAGATAATAATGCAATGGCATACGGGAAACCGGCAATTCTCCGACAAGCTGTTTTCCTGCTCCATTCTCCGCTTTGTTCCCATACTTCCATATATACCATCCATAAAGGGCTGCAAGAAGATAATAGATATTAATGCCGAAATCGGCATACAGACCGGCTCGATAGTAAACAAAAATATAAATTGCCGGCATCACAATACTTGCCAGCCACAAATAAACGCTCGCCCGATATTCTAACCACAGATAAAGCAATCCGACAAAAGTTCCGCAAATTTCCAGATAGTCCACTGAATCAACAATGATTTATAAAAAAACAAGCAAACATCTCAATGTTTGCTTAAAGCCTGCCTGAATTTTCCGACAAGAAAACACTATCGAAAAAAACTTTCAAATCCGACTCGAACAAAGTTCAAACAGGCTCTTGTTTTTGAGGTTTTATTTTTTATCTCGTTCTTCGTACCGAACGTATCGGCGCAGATTTGGAAGATGACGAACGAGAAGATTTACTCTTTACAGATTTTGAACTTCCTGATTTTACGGACGAACGGGATGTTGTCGTTCCTCGAGAAGAACGCACCGAACTTTTCACTTCTTTTTCCGTCGCATTTTGACCGGATGAAGCCGTCGCTGTTTTTTTATCCGTATCCTTAGATGCTTGTTCTACCGGAGCGGGAGATTTCACCCAAAGGCTGTTTTCAAAATTTTTCAATTGTTTTTCGATACCGGCCCGTGCGCTGTCTTGCTTCTCCGCCGTATCATATAATTGCATCAACGACATGTTTCTCAAATTGGTCGTCTTATATATCTTGCCTTCGAACATCCTCATTTTAAAATAATCATCGTAAGTATAATTCTGTACATTGTTTTCATTGTTCGTCAAAATATATTGTTGTGCCATATAAGGCCGCAAATCGTCATATTTAATCCAAAACATAGGATAAGTCATCGCATCTCCTCCGAAATCACCGACACGATGCAGTATAGGACAAATCGCCTCAATTACAGAGACCAGTCCCGAATTACGTTGATCGAACATCCATTTTTCCCGAATATAGTAAGAAAGGACTTCATTAGAAGGTACATCGCTCTCATTCACGATATAGCGGGTACTTTTAGAGGTGCGTCCTTCTTTCTCTTCATACAGGATATGAAACTTATCCAACAGATCCTTCAGATTCATTTTATATTGATCGGTAAATACCTCTCTTCCGTCCAGATATTCATACGCAACAAGCTTATTTTCTGTCAGAAGCCTCATAATCAATCGAAAAAGATTTTCTTGATTTTCAGTCGGTTCTTCAGGATAGTACAAAGGCATGTTCTTTTCATCTTTCAGATCTAAAGAACGGTAAATAACCCGCATCCAAGGAATATCGGCGGGAGAGATCGCTTCTTTCTCATATAGAGATTTTGCCCGCACCGAAATAGAAGAAGACGAAGTATTGTTCGTACTTCCCACCACACCTGTGCGTACCGTACTGCTGTTATTATTCTGAGCCCGGAGCAATGGCATCGCCATAAAAAGACAAAGTACCGGAATAACTCCTTTTACTGTTATTTTCATACGCTCTATTCTATTTCTTAAATCTTTTATCAATTTACTATCACTTCTATCGGAGACAAATCTCGTTCTATTCCGTCAGGACCGACCGCTTTAACCCGGGAAATATAAAAACGTTTTCCTCTGGAAAGCCTGCGAAAAGCATCTTTTTGACGTTGTGAGAACGATGCCCCGTCAGAAACTTCGGGAATTACATTTCCCATAGAATCGAAAAATACGGTTTCAAACTGCAAAACACGGTAAGACACGTTCAACAAATCATCGTCTATCGCCGCCTGAATACCCGGTGCTGACAACAATACCCGTTTCGAGAAAGGCTTTCCTCCTTTATAACGCTGTTCATTGCCTTTATCATCCTTATATGCGATATAAGGCATCGGATCGGGCAATTTCCGAACACGGAAGGTCGTCGTATTCACTACTTGTGAACGCCCCTCCATAGATGCGGTTACCGTGATCGTCACATCTTGCCCTACTTTTCCCGGACGCGCGATCCAGCCATTTCCCGAACGGGTCAACGTCCCTCCCGACATAGTAGCCTGAACCGCTTGTGTCGGAATGCCCGGAACCGAAATACTGATCGGATTGTCGATACCGGCATAAAGAACATTCATCATCGTTGCCGATACTGTCGCCGTGGGATCTATTACCGTATATGACGAAGTAAAGTCATGACGAGTCAAAGTTCCGTCTCCGTGAGGAACTTCAAGATACCCGCTAAAGTCGAATATTCCGGTTTTACCGCATACAAACTCGTACAGTCCGTTACGGTCTTCAGGGAGTTTTTGTCCTCCGATATATATTGCCGGAGCTTGAGTCGTATCGATAGCCGCCAATACAATATTGGCAGAGTATTTTCCTCCCCTCATTACCGTCTTAGACGCCGGAATCACGTATGCATTCAACTGATTCACCCGGACGTCTCCTTCGTCTATATTTTTCTGCAAAGCATGCAAGATTTCTCCTTCGGCATAACGCAAATCGCTTTGTATTTTACTCAACAAAGTAACCGCTGCGATAACGGGCATATTCTCGAACATCACTTCTTCCCATTTTTTATGATTCCGTTCCGACTGTCCTGCAATACGAGGATACAGATAATCATAAATAATCTGTCGCCTAATCGTATCGGTAATCATCGGCGTGACAAATTCACTGTATTGCTCCAATGCCGTTCTGAGTTTTTTACCCTCTCCCGTACGCGGAGAAAGCATTATATAAGAGGCAGCTTCCAAATCATCTTGATGTACAATATCATTGACATTGCCATCCTTTCCGTCCGCCTGACGCACAATACGCAATTTCAACTCATCGAGATATTTATAGAGAGACTCCGTACGGTTTTTCACTTCTGTTGCTTTACCATACCAAGCTCCGGACTTTTCGGGATTGGTCTGATTAAATGCCGAAAGCTCATTATATAGAGCCTGATTCTGTGTCGTCGAATTCTGTGTCGTCCGCACCAATCCCTCATCTACTTGCTTAAACCCGTTCAGCACATCGGACGATACGTTCAACGCCAACATTGCCGTGAGGACGATATACATCAAGTTTATCATCTTCTGCCGGGGAGAGAGATTTGAATTAGGTGATGCCATAATCTATAATTTCTTTATTGAACGACCGTTTTATTTTCATCCTCTTCAGAAGTTGTCCGAGCTACAGGAGGCTGAGGAGGCGTCATCGGACGGTTATACATATTTACGGTCATCGCCGCAAGCATATTTTCATATACGGCATTCAATTGCGCCATGTACTTAGTCATCTTTTCCGTCTCTTCACAATAACGATTACTGTCGTTCATCGAATGTTCGTACATATCCCGAATACTCTTCAAACCGGCATTGACCCGATCGATACTGTCCAATTGTGAACTGATGCTCTTCAATTGGATTTCATAAATCGTATTCAGACCGGCCAGATTCCGATTCAGATCCTCCATTTGGGTGACATACCCTTGAGAATGATCCGAAATACCCTCAGAATTCTCGGTTATGCTCTTATAAGAATCAAGTAAGATATTAGAAACTTCCGTCAACGAACGAGTAGCCTCTTTAAACTGATCCATTTGTGCGGAAATAGCAGACAATTGACTTAAATAATTTTGGGTAGCCTCAGTCAATTCTGCCATACGCGAAAGTTGGTCGGCTGCGGCAGAAAGTTTCTGAATGCTTTCCGAAAGACTCTGTGTATCTTCTTCCCCCAACTGTATGTCCGAAGGAATACCAGCCGTTCTCTTAGCCTCTTCAGGCGAAACATGTACTCCGGAAGATCCTCCGTTAACGACAACTGTTCCGGTCGCACCAGTACCCCCCTTAATAATTACGCCACCGCCCTGACCTCCATGAAATTCAGGACGATCTTCCGGATCTTTGGTCGATAACACGGGAAACACCTCTTCCCAGTTATATTCTTTGGCAGGACGGTCGAATGCTGTCAGCAAAAACATCATTACCTCCACACCCATACCGACCGACAACATAAAATTACCTCCTGGAAGGTGCAATATCTTAAATAAAGCTCCCAAAATCACAATGGCAGCACCGATACTATAAGCAAAATTAAAGAATCGTTTTCCGGAATCGCCCGAAAGAAATTTCTCAATACGATTTTTATATCTTTTATATTTTCCCATAATGGTAAACTTTAAATCCTTTTATTATTTACGACCTTTGGCGAATCCCACTTGCGTACGTACACACCGGAAACCGATATACGAACGTTGTTCATTCTGATATTCCCACATACGTATGTCAGAACGTACAAAATTCGACACGTCTTTCCACGAACCGCCACGTACGATCTTCCTTTTCATCCGATAAGGATCTTCTTTCGCTGCATTATAACGATAATCGGGATTCATGTCGCTGGTATAAAGATTTCCACCCTCAGTATAAGCTGTCGACGTCCATTCCGATACATTTCCCGCCATATCGTAAAGTCCGAACTCATTAGGTGGATATGTTCCGACTCGGGATGTAATAAGATTTCCGTCTTTTACATAATTTCCCTTTTGCGGTTTGAAGTTAGCATAAAAACATCCTTTATCCGACATCGGAGCGTCTTCGGACCAAGGAAATTTATTCTCATTTTTCCCGGAACGTGCGGCATATTCCCATTCGGCTTCAGTAGGCAGGCGATAAGGTTCTATATACGAAGCGCCTTTGATTCCGGCTAACAAATAATGAGTTCGCCATACGCAAAAAGCCGTCGCTTGTTCCCATGAAACACCGACTACCGGATAATCGTTATAACCCGGATGGGCAAAATACATACGCATGTAAGGCTCATTATATGCATTATCAAAGTCATTTACCCAAGCTGTAGAATCAGGATAAATATTAACGATATAGGTATTCAGAAAATCGAACTCGCTTTGCAACGGACGAACAATCGTTTGTGTGATAATCCGCCCATCGTCATCGAAAAATGCCGTATCTTTGGAAATGAGCACTTCGGCTTCAGGGTCAGGCTGTACGTCAGTATTCAAAATGCGACGTGCCGGGTCGAGACGGTGTTTCCGCTTTGCTGCTTCGGTATAGTTAAACACTTCGTATCGATAATTAAGCTGTCTCACATCCAACTCTTTCGCTCCGGTAATCGGATTGATCCGATAGACACTCTCAATCGCCCGAGCCTCATCTTCGGTCGGATTACGCCAAGGAATCGCCTTATTCCAATTCAAATGAGGTTTTACCGGATTCCCATCCCGATCTTCTTCTATCTTAAATGCTTCGTTCCCGCCAAAAGCCGGATCGGCAAGACGTTCCCGAATAATCGAATCCCGCACCCAATACACGAATTGCTTATACTCGGAATTGGTAATCTCGGTCTCATCCATCCAGAAAGCGTCTATCGATATTCCTTTCGCTGTTTGAGGAGTTCCCCAAAGAGTATCTTTCTCAGACGGACCTATTTCAAAAGAACCGCGTTTTACCAATACCATACCGTAAGGTGTAGGCTCACCGAAAGCAGTGCTGCTTACTCCCACCACTTCTCCACCATTAGGTGCAGAAGACGGAGCGCAAGAGACCAGCATGCCCACGATTGCCAAAAATAACATGATCTTCTTCATAAATTATAGTATCCGAATACTTTTATGTTTATTCTTGTTCTTATTTGAAAAATCTATCTTTAAACTATATCCTAAAAAAACTTCATGGCTTCCACTCGTTGCCTTTACAATTGCCGAAACCGGATAATCATAGGAATATCCCAACATAAAGTTTTTATAATCAGCACCAATCATAATCACCAACGCATCTTTCCACCGATAAGACAATCCCCCCCACAAAAACTTATTATATCTCAGACGAGCCGTCAACTCCACCTGGGTGATCTGAAACGTCGTCTTCAACAAAAGCGAGGGCTGCAACTCATATAACGCATTTTTAAAAGGAATATTGCCCCCGGCGATAAAATAATACGAACGTCCTGTATAAGTTTCATATTTTTCATCGAACGTAATCACCGGTTCGGTAAGATGTGTTGACGAAAGACCTGCATAAAAATATTTATGGGAATAAAATACTCCGAATCCCATATCGAAAGCCATTCCCTGCAACTCACTTTGGGGAATACCGTCATCTGAAGAATTGTGATAATCGCTTTCAGGTATAGAAACTTCCGTACCGTCAAAACGCTGGTCGAGCAACCCCAACTGCAATCCCAAACTGAGCTGCCCCTGCCATAAACGCACTTTATAAGCATATTGGAGGGCAATCGTCATATTCGAATACAAGCCGAGAGTTTCATTTGTCATCGCCAATCCTACTCCATGATTCTGTTTAAATAAACGAAAAGGCATTTCGGCCGAAACTAAAAACGTCTTGGGTGCTCCGGGCATACCTACCCACTGCTGACGCAAACCGGCACGAATATTTAATTTACCGTCTTGTCCTACCGCTCCGGCATTATAATAATTAGGCAATGCCCAATATTGACTGAACTGAGCATCGACTTGTGCCCGGAGTTCTACAAATCCGAGCAACAAAAAAAATAGCGATATGATTTTTTTTATACTCATGACGAATGCTTCCCGAAAAGACGAACCGATCCGAACAAGCATATACTTTTTATTTCAGAATTAAAAAATACCAACTTCCGTCTAATTACTTCCTTAATTTATAACTCAAAAAAGGCTGATAAATTGTCCAAGTATTTCAAAACCTATTTAAGAAAATCTCAAACCTGATCCGAGTAAAATTCAGACAGGCTCTTAAATTTCTCACAAAAATACAAATATATCTTTAACTCGATGCGGTCATCGGAAACAAAAAGTAAACTATATATCCTGACTTTTCAAGTCTCTTTCCGGACCTTTTTCCCGCTTTTGCACATCACATACTTATCGGGACAAAAAGCAGTCTCACAAACATCCGTCGGAATTACTCAAGTCCCCATGAATAATTAGGATGTGACGCCAATCGAAAAGATATCCCTCCGCCATTTACAATATCGCTATGGTCTATATAACATTTTTCTAAAGATTTCCCGTTTAGTTTTGCAGACTGGATATAACAAGCCTCCGAAGCATTTCCAACCGTTTTGATTACGAATCTTTTTCCCTTTGCATAACGATCATCCAATTTTATTTCGACCCGGTCGAACAATGGTGCTGTCAATTCGTAACGAGTCTCTCCGGGACATACCGGATGAAACCCGATAGCAGACAAAACATACCATGCGGACATTTGTCCGACATCTTCATTGCCGACCAAACCTTCTACTTTATTTTTATAAGCCCCGTTACAAATAGCTCTCGTCCAATATTGCGTAAGCCAAGGTGCACCTAAACGGTTAAAAAGAAACGGGACATGATGAACCGGCTCATTTGCATGGTTATAATAAGCATTCCACAAAAAATCAGATGGACATTTCTCAAAAAAATTCGTCAAATCGGCCAAAGTTTTCGACCGCCCACCCATAAGACTCACCATTCCGGGAATATCATGGGGAACAAACCACCCTTGTTGATAGAGATTACTTTCTACACATCCGAAACTTTCTTTTAACCTACCTTCTTCAGGCCAGTCCTTCCATGTACCATCTACATTACGAGGTCTGAACCACTTTTTCTCTTCATCGAAAACCTTAGAATAAGAACGGGAGCGTTTCAAATATTCAGCAGCAGCTTCTTTACAATCCAAATCCTCCGCTAATACAGAGAGACACCAATCGGCATAAGCATATTCCAATGTTTCGGAAACCCTTCCCGGTACATATCCGAGTTTCTTGTCATTCCCCATTTTCTCAGCTGTATTTACCGCATAAGCGTAAGCCTTTTTTACATCATAATTACGAATTCCTTTCCGATAGGCGTCCACAATTACCGATATAGCGGGATTTCCGACCATACATCCGCTATAAGCATTCATAAACTCCCACCGGTCATAATATTTCGTGCCATTCTCTTCGGCAAGAGATATGAAAGAACAGATCATGTCGTTTACGACTTCTGGATTAATAATCGCCTGCAAAGGGAACTGACTTCTGAATACGTCCCAACCGCTGAATACCGTCCGTTTAGTAAAATTGCCGGTCTTATGTACCCGTTTATCGCCTCCGATATATTCACCTGTAACATCGGTGAAAGCCCTCGGATCTATCATCGTATGGTACAATGCCGTATAAAAGATAGTTTTCATATCTTGCGTACCTCCCGATACTTTTATTTTGCCCAAAGCTTCATCCCACAGAGAGGCCGCTTTATCCCGATAACGGTCAAAATCCCATCCTCGCACTTCGGCTTTCAAATTCATCTCCGCACCCTTCATACTGACAAAAGAGATACCGGCTTTTACAATCATCTCATCACCTTCTTCCGTAGGAAATTCCGTATAAAATCCCAAATGATCACCTTCCATTTCGTCCCTGTTTCGGAATTTCTCGGCATGTATAATCCGATCTACATATTCGGGTTTTCCTATGTCTCCCAACCGGCGTGTCCAATTATCGGGAATATCGGCGTTCCATATTCCGTATTCTTTCAACGGACAACTGAATTGCGCATAGAAATATACCGTGTAATCGGCCTTTCCCGATCCATTGCCCCATCCTCCGCCAGCAGGCGTACAACGCATCCACCCTCTTATGGTCCGATCATCCACCCGCTCTACATACTGTCGGGTAGAAGTTCCTCCCACACGACGGGCAAGATCGATTTGAATACGGGCTTGTTTATGTTTCGGATAAGTAAACCGCATAATTCCGCAATGTGGTGTAGCTGTCAACTCCGCTTTTATTTTATAATCCGAAAGAAAAACCGAATAGTATCCGGCAGAAGCCTTTTCAGATCGCTTGTCATAACGCGAACGGTATCCTTTATCGGGATACTGTTCAGTACCCCGATAAGTAAACAATTCTCCAGTTGTAGGCATAACCAAAAAATTACCTAAATCGCCATACCAGCCTATTCCGCTCATTTGCGTCAAAGCAAAACCTTCTATCGTCGTATGTTCGTCACTATATCCCGGTCCATTATCACCTCCTGTAATCGTATTAGGACTTGCTTGAGTCATTCCCCACGGTGTCGTAGCTCCGGGAAAAGTTTTTCCCAATCCATGACCGGCTCTCGCCTTCCGGATACTGGTACTTGCTCCGATAAACGGATTCACATATTCAGAAAGACGCTCTTTTTTTCTATGGGAGGATGCGGCAATTGTAAACGGATCATATCCCGTAACTAAGAACAAGAGAGATAGAAGCAATAAAGATTTTGTTCTGCAATTCATGGTTTGTGCATGTATGTTATTAGTTATGAAGAATAGATTCTGCAAATATAACGAAAATGTCCCGGATTACTTCGAGACATAAAAAAGAAAGGAGAGAAAATCTCTTCCCCCTCCTTCCGACAAAACAAGAATCTAATCAATATACTGTATTCTGAGGGTCAAAATTAGTCCATCCGCTCATCCAGTTACTCGAAGCGGTTTCAGTAGGACCGAAAGCTCCTCTGTAAACGGTTTTGGTAAAGAACGAATTATTTACATAACTATTGGTCCATACTGCACCGGTAGCCAACGGACTGTCGTCATTAGGACACATATCCGGTGTACCGTTCAATAATTGAGGATTTCCTTTTAATTTCAAATCAGAAATCGAAGACAAGACTCCTTCATTGGAGAGCGCAGCAGTAGCCCAATATGCACTCACGAATGTACCGGGATCAGATGGGTTGATAACGCTTTCCCGATTTTTCGGATTCAGAGCTTTATCTTGGAATGCTTTTTGGCATCCTGCAATCACACATCCAGAAATATTCAATGTCCCTGTCGTAGCAGATTCTTGAGAATTAGACCCGGTCTTATCGTTCTCGATAATCAAACCGATCGGATATCCGGCAATAACGGAATTAAACAGATTGCAGTTCGAACTCCGACGTATTTGAACTCCGGTCTGGAAACAGCCCATCGTACTACCCTTATCATTTCCTTTATCTTGATAATTGGCCGGATCGGTAACCGGACCGAAAAGCGATACGTTGGCAAAAATAGGACGGGTAGTCGGATCGATTACGCTACCTGAACTGTTATTATCCGACTCAAAACTATTCGAACATGATTTATCGGCATATTGCGGATTACGGAGGGCAACAGCAAACTGAACTCGTCCCTGATAGCCGTTATCGGTATCGAAATCATCATCCCAACACCCCAAAGAGACTAAATAACGGGCATCTACTTTACCACCGAACCATTCGTAACTGTCATCTCCGGAATAAGACACCTGAAGATGGTCGATTTGAGTACCCGTACCTACCGATCCGAAGGTAATACCGTTGATTTCGTTATCGGTAGAATACTCTATCCCGGCAAATTCGACACGTACGTAACTTAAAACGCCGGAATTATCCGTATCATCGTTTCCCCCGTGCTTCGAACGGACACCTCCTTCGATAGTCTGTTCACCGGCGTTATTCTTCGCTTTTCCTAAAATAATCAATCCACCCCAATCTCCGGGTTTTCGGTTTCCGGGAGCTTGTGACGAAGTAAACACGATAGGACGGTCCTGCTCACCTCTCGCCATGATCTTACCTCCACGTTCAATAATCAACGTACCTTTACTGGCTTTATCTCCTTTGATAACCACTCCCGGCTCTATCGTTATCGTCTTGCCGTCAGGCACATAAACAAAACCTTTCAAGTTATAAGTATTGGGATAGGTCAATGTCAAATCACCCGCTATCTCATAATTGTCGGAACCATCTCCCAAATCGATAACTTCTCCGGTGACAGCAGGATCTCCCCCATTGTCATCATCATCGTTACAACTCGTAAATCCGGCTGTACAAACAGCACCGATTACTGCTAAAACAAAAAATTTCAATTTTGATTTCATCGTTTTTTAATTTTGGTTTATGATCAAAACTTTAAAGAAAGACTTAGTGAGACCGATCTTCCGGGCGTATATTTCCGGGTAACCTGTTCCCGTTCTTGTTTTACTCCATCGATCGTCGTAGTGGGAAATTGTTTCATGATAACCGGCTGTGCCAGAATATCCTTGATCCCCAGTTTCAAAGAAATCATCTTCCCGAATGTCTTGTTTACGGTCAAGTCAAGAACATTACGAGGCATCTCGTATGCATCAGGGACATCATAGTCGCTGTTTCCATCGACAGAGGTGGATTTTCCGACCCCGACAATGCGTTTACCGATAATGTTATACAATAAACTTGCCGATAATCCGATCTTTTCGGAAGACGTATAATAAAGTCCGGCATTCACGATATACGGAGACTGACCTTGCAGAGGGCGGTCTTTCTCTTTTACCAACCCTTCTTCGCTAAATTTTACACGGCTTTTTACCCATGCCGCATTAAGGACTAAAGTCAAGTCGGGGACATTGATAAAGTCGAGAGACTTCCGGATATCTACTTCAACTCCGGTTGTATAAGCGCTACGGGCATTTTCATAGCTGTAACGATAACTTCCGCCCATATCGATGAAGTTCCATTCTATCGGATTTTTAAAGTTCTTATAAAACAATCCGATACTGACGGTTTCTCCGGCCGAAGGATAAAGCTCATATCGCAGGTCCACATTATCGATCGTAGCCATTTTCAAATCGGGATTTCCTTGCACTTCGGCAAAAAGCTCAAAATCATAATAAACGGCAGGAGAAACTTCACGAAATTCCGGACGGTTGACCGAACGCCCGTATGCCAACCGGACAAGATTTTTATCATTAAAATTGTAAGTCGCATTCAACGACGGAAGAACCGATACTTTATCATACTTATATTTTGTCATCAATATCTGTGAAGCACTGATCGCCCGGTCATATTTTATCGACATATTCCACCACTCGGCACGCACGCCCAGATTCGCTTGAAACGCACCGAATGGAAATACCCCTTCTACATAAGCGGCCGCAATACTATTCTTTCCGTCATACGCATTCGATTTACGTGTCGTCTCCTCTATATAAACTTTATCATAACCAAGCCATTTTTCATTCATCATTTCGGTATAAGGTAAATTTATATAATCTACCCGTTCATCACCCGAAAGTCTATCATAGCGATAAATAAATTCTCTCGGTGTATATTCACGCATGCGATATTCACCATATATCCCCGATTTTATCTCAGGATTCCACGAGTGATCGGAAAAACTTTTTTTATAATCTGCTCCGACCGAAGCAATATGATCGTACAACTTCTGATCATAACGGTTTATCATATCGTTATAAGAGGGTAAATCGGGAGTGATTACTTTATCGGCAGGAATTCCTCCGATATTTTTTATAATCCGACGATCAGGTTCCATTTTATTGGCATACGAATAATCGACAGTCCAGTTCAATGTCTGGGTCATATCCTCATCCAATGTATGCAGTCCGGCAAGCTGCCCCACATAACTTAATCTTGAAGAATATAGCATCTCCGTCTGATTTTCATAATACTCTCCGCTTACTGTACTCGTTCCGTAACGTTCAGTAAAACGGTTTTTCCCGATCTGAGAGAAAAGATTCCTGAACTCGAATCGATTTCTCGAATCAAGAATAAAAGACCAGTTATTCATCGCATTGATTTTCACCTCATTTGTAAACTGATTATCGACATAATTCTTCTCAATAGTAGGTACATCCGCCGTGGCACTATATATTCCGTATCGAGTATTCTGCATATCCGGAATTGTCTTGTTTGCATTACTATATCCGAAAGTGAGAATCGTACCGACTTTATCTCCGATTTTCCGATTCCATGTCAAATTAAACTTTAAGTCGGGAAGAGGACGAAATGTTTTTACATTCCAATCATTATTAAACCCGTTTTTTGTGTAATAAGTAATTTGAGCCGGATCGGTTATCGATCCCAAATGCGAAGGAAAATCCTTAGATAAAGGTCGTGCACACCGATCGAATCCCAACCATTCGGTCGAAGATGATTTCAACAATGAAAAATCTTCAAAATGGGTAACTGTATTTATTCCAGTACCGACACTTAAAGAGAGAGAATTTTCATCCGGCATATTTTTCGTCGAAATTTTTATAAACCCTCCGGAGAAATCACCCGGCAATTCTGCTGTCGGAGATTTGATAATCATCATATTGTCGATATTGGAACTGGGTATAATATCGAAAGAAAAAGCTCGACCGTCGGCTTCGGAACTCGGTACCGCACCATTATTGATCGACACGTTGTTATACCTTTGAGAAAGCCCCCTTACAATAATAAACCGGTTCTCAATAAGGGAAATGCCCGGTACTCTTTTGATAATCTCGGCGGCATCACTATCGGATGTTTTTATAATCTGTGCAGCCGATATACCCGTAGAAACAGTCAAGGCATTCTTTATATTCGAAATCATCGCCGTCTCGGTATTTCGTCTTCTTACCCCTGTAACAACGACTCCGTCAAGTTGCTTATCTTCTGAGACCAAAAAGAAATCGATATTTTTCGTCTCTCCTTTCTGAAGCATGATAGTCTCTTTATGAACACTATATCCGATAAAACGGCACTCTATTTCCAAAGATTTATTTGCCGGTAAGTTTTTTAACAGATACGAACCATCTTCTCCAGATGCTGTCGCAACAGAAGATCCCGCTAATAAAATGGTTGCACCCAATACCGGTTCTCCGGTCTCTTTATCAAATACTTTACCTGAAATAGTTTGTGCAACCGATGTCGTAGAAGAAAATAGGAAAAAAACTATTACTAAAAAAGAAAGTTGTTTCAATGTAATTCTGTTCATCATTCTTGCTTTGTTCTTTTTACGATGCAAATATCCGACACGCAAATTACAAGCTTAATGCAACATGGCTACATTTATTTTATAAAGCCGTAACAATCATATTACACAAATCCGGGAAAATTAGAATATATAATATAAAAAGAATTTTGTAACTCTGTTCAAAAAATTATCGGAACAAAAGTTAGACAAGCTCTAAAAATAGTGTACCATATTTTAACATAAACTTCTATTTCCCTTATACACCGCTTTTCAAAGTATTTCAAGACTTAATAAAGTATCGAGCAAAAAAGTAACAAAACATTTTGCTATAGATTTGCGAGAGATATGGAACGTCATTTTTTATATAATTAAAACGGGCTGCCAATGGCGTATGCTTCCCGGTGATTTCGCCCCATGGAAGACAGTCTGCTATTATTATCGCAAATGGTCTTCCTTGGGAGAGATCGATCTGCTGCTCAATGACTTGAGCGGAAAGGTACGCCTCCGGATGGGGCAAAATCGAGAAGCCAGTCTCGGAATCATGGACAGCCGGAGCGTCCATTGGGGAGATAACCGCAGTCCCAAGGGCTTTGACGGGAACAAGAAGGTCAAGGGCATCAAAGCGTCATTTAGCGGTAGACAAAAACGGCTTTCCCTTGGCCGTTATGGTCACTGATGCCGGAGTTCATGACGGGACGGCCTCCTTGACTCTGACCCGTATATTGAAAGATTCTCTTTCTCCGGTGAAGGTGATCCTTGCCGACGCAGGCTATCAGGGCAAGTTTGCGGAAAGGATCAGGAGGGATACGGGATACAAGGTGGAGATAGTGGTGAGCGGAGACAAGAAAAAAGGTTTTAAACCTCTGAAGAAGAGGTGGGTTGTGGAAAGAACATTCGATTGGTTCGACAATTACAGGAGATTATGTAGAAACTATGAGAGGGCTATTGAAACTGCGGAGATCGTGGTCAAGATTTCGGCTATTAGATTATTGTTGAATAAAATTTAGACAGGCTCTTAGCCTTTAGGTATATAGAACTCACAGTTAGGAAGTAAAGGTTTTTAGAATATCAACAACGACTTCGGCAGCCTCGTCTTGGAGAACTTTCCAGGCAGTTATATAGCCTTCAGTACCTGACGTTAAATGCAACAATTTTTCAGAAACAGCATTTCTGATCGCTTCTGAATTATTGTCGATAATACTTTTGATGTCAGTCATAATGCGATTTTAGTTTTATGAAGTATAATAAGGTCACGAATATCAACGTGAAGAGTATTTGATAATGGTTAGAACAAGAACAACTCCGATATGCTAATTTTTAACGCCTTTGCAATTTTTTCAATATTCACAAGCGTTACGTTTTTTTCTGCTCTTTCTATCATGCCAATATATGTACGATGCAATCCTGCTTCCTCAGCCAACTGCTCTTGAGACAATTTCAATTCTTTTCGCCTCATCTGCACCTTGCGTCCAAACGAAACTAAAATTTCGTGTTTCATGTTGATAGATTTTAACTCACTAATTATAGTATACAAATTTATAAGAGTACAGCCGATATTTCAACATACTATAATTAGCATAAATATTGGGACATGTTTAAATTTTACACAAACATTTTTTGAAAATCTTTTAGGGACGCTTTTTCGATTCCAATGAAGAATATAACGGGCTTCATGGCGTATAAAATCAAAAGGAGAATTAAAAAGTTTGAATATATAATTTTATCAGAAAATTTAAACAGACTCTAAATCCAGAAAACTCATAACGACTACAAAACAAGAAAGCAGCCCATAACAGGCTGCCTCACATATCATAATTCCTACTTTAATTATGCATCAAAAGAGATTAATACTCCTCCTCGTTGAAGAAAAAATCTTCTTTACTAGGATAGTCAGGCCAAATATCTTCTATACACTCATATATCTCACCTTCATCTTCCATTTCCTGTAAATTTTCGATTACCTCAAGAGGGGCTCCCGAACGCATTGCATAATCAATCAACTCATCTTTAGTTGCAGGCCAAGGCGCATCTTCCAATTTAGATGCTAATTCTAACGTCCAGTACATAATTATATGCTTTTAATGTTTTTTCCTTCTAAGAGCTTGTCTAAATTTTCCGCAAAAATAGAATAAAATTTCTCATTCGCAACTATTATTCCAATAAATTTCTTCTATACCTTCTTCTACATTCATAAAGCGCGATAAGACAAACAGATAATCCGACAATCGATTTACAAAACGAAGAATAAGTTCATCTACCTCATATTGTCCGGCAACTTCACAAATACGTCTTTCCGCCCGACGACAAACCGTCCGGCAAATATGAGCTTTAACCGCAGCCGGAACTCCTCCGGGCAAAACAAATCGATTGAGCGGTGGCAATACACGATCAATTTCATCGATACGCCGTTCTATACGCTCTACATCTGCAACTTTCATTCGGCTTGCTTCGCGCAATTCGGTAAATGCGGTATCAGTTGCCAGATAAGAACCTACGACAAACAGCTTATTTTGGATAAACTGCAATAGTTCTGTATCTGAAGATGAAACGGGCAAAGTCGCTATCAACATACCTAAGTATGAATTCAACTCATCAACTGTTCCATAAGCCTCTAAACGCACATCATATTTCGAAACTCGCTTTCCTCCCACTAAAGAAGTTTGCCCCCGGTCTCCCGTTCTCGTATAAATTTTACTTTTCTCCATAATTCATCAATTATATCGATATAATAAACAAATCAGCACCGCCCGGTTCTACCGAAGCAGTGCTAATTTAATCAAATTATATGATTTTCATGCAATCATCCGATCATTTTATCCGGAACTTATAAACACATGTTTGCTGATAAGCTTCTCCGGGTTTAAGAATCGTACTCGGGAAATCCGGATGGTTAGGTGAATCCGGGAAATGCTGTGTCTCCAAAGCAATACCGCAACGGTAATCATACGGCTGTCCTGATTTTCCGGTAGCTGCCCCATCAAAGAAATTTCCACTATAAAATTGTAATCCGGGCTCTGTGGTCCAAACTTCAAGCTGACGCCCTGTTACCGGTTCGAAAACAGTCGCTGCCCATTCCAAATTCTTATCAGTATGACGATCCAACACCCAGTTATGATCATATCCTTGACCATTCCGCAATTGAGGATCATCCATATCTATACGACTACCGATTTGACGAGGTTTCTGAAAGTCAAAAGGAGTTCCGAGAGTTTCCTTTAATTCTCCTGTGGGAATCAAAAGACTATCCACCGGAGTAAAATGAGAAGCCCGTATAGTCAACTCATGAGCCAATATATCTCCATTCCCTTCACCCTTAAGATTAAAGAAAGTATGATTCGTCAAATTAACCGGTGTAGCTTTATCTGTGGTAGCAGTATAATTAATCTCAAAATCATCATTATCCGTAAGCTCATAAGTCATTTTGACATTCAAATTACCCGGAAAATTCTCTTCTCCATCCGGAGATAAATAAGAAAAACATATCTTGTTCGGCATCACGCTATCTACATTCCAAACCACCCGGTCAAAACTTTTAAGACCTCCATGTAAACACTGTCCATTATTATAAGCAGCCAACTGATATTCCTTGCCATCTAAAGTAAATTTGCCGTTTGCAATACGATTCCCGTACCGACCAATAGCAGCACCTAAAAAACGTTCGCCAGGGTTATTGACATAACTGTGAATATCCTTATATCCAAGAACTACATCAGACATTTTTCCTGCCCGATCGGGAGCCCATAAAGAGACTACCCGAGCCCCGTAATTCGTCACTTGCATAGCCATTCCTTTGGCATTCTTCAACGTATAAAGCGCAACTTTTTTACCATCTATAATAGTATCAAATTGCGAATCAGGTAACAAAGTCACTTTCGGACCGGAGTTACATCCCACTAATAAAGGAAGTAGAAAACATAAAGATAATAACCGTTTCATTTGCGTATGTGATTAGTGATTAACAAATTCAATAAACCGAAAAAGAGATACCCCTTCCCCTATCGGAACAAAAACTCATAGGGACACCTTATTTCAAATTATTTTGCGAAAGCAAGATACAAATTTTTTTTGAAAAGCAATATTAAAATGCGACAATGTAATCTTGTTTATTTAATTTAGGATCACAAAATACAATTCCCAAATCAAATAAGTCCATTGTCACCCGGATTCTTTCGTCCAAGATAAATCTGTGCCACGCATCTAAGGCTCTACCCTCCGAATGTATTCCTTCTATGAGGATAACTGTATTTTCTCCCAAACAGGAAAATAACCGATTATAAATTGATTCATATTCTTGTGTGTCAGCCGGACGGTGAATACAAATAAAACCAGGCGTACCGAATTTCTGGCATTCTGACAAGCCTTCTAAAAAACAAGAATTAAAGAAATGAATGTTTTGAAAATCAGAAGGTATGACATCTTTCGAGAAATTATAAATACGAGGATCTGGGTCTGCACAAAAAAGCTGAGACCGGGTATTCCCTAAATAAAGACACAAAGACGAAATACCCCAACAAGAACCATATTCGAATATTATACCCGGACGAAATCGGTTGACCATACGAAAAAGCAAGCGCCCATATTTTTCCGAAACAGGTTTACGTCGTTGAAAATCGTCTTGAGTAAGCCTATTGCATACCCGAGTATGCCACACTTCCTCGATCTGTTGATAGGCATAATAGCTATAAGTTTCTTCTATTACTTTGGTTATTAAATTATAAGCAAACGGAGAATGGACACCGAAACCTTTCCGATGTCTTATTTTACGAAAATTTTTAGTACAATATTGCTTTAAGATACGTTTCGACATGTCGTAATCAAACTATTTCCTGAATACAGAACTTAATTTAAGGTCGAGCGCAAAGGTATTGTTTTTTATTCAAAGATGAAAAACAGCTCATAAAATTACTCGTAAACAAATCACATGATATATATTTGTTCTCCAAACTACTTTATTTGCAAAGAAATGAAAGAAAAAGACGACATGGCATGGAAAGTATTGAGCAGTCAGTATATATCTCAAGAGCCATGGTTTACCGTACGCAAAGAAAAAGTGCAACTCCCTAACGGAAACACGATCGATTCATATTATGTTTTAGAATACCCTAATTGGGTCAATGTAATCGCAATTACTAAAGATGGAAAATTTATTTTCGAACGACAATATCGTCACGGATTGCGAAGTACTTCATACGAGTTGTGTGCCGGAGTTTGTGAAAAAGAAGATTCGTCTCCGTTAATCTCCGCACAAAGGGAATTAATGGAAGAGACCGGTTACGGGAAAGGCGAATGGGAGGAGTTTATGATCATATCACCCAACCCGGGAACCCATACAAACTTAACTTATTGCTATCTTGCTACTAATGTAGAAAAAATATCCGAACCTCACTTAGAAGCGACAGAAGATATACAAGTAAAGCTCTTGACTATCGAAGAGGTAAAAGATCTATTGGAAAATAATAAAGTAACTCAAGCCCAACATGCTGCTCCTTTATGGAAGTATATTGCATTATATGGAGAAAACAGGCATTTTTAAATTTTTATGGATCAATTAGAACAACTATCAAAACAAGAACTCATCGAATTAGTACATATTTTTGCTAAAAATATGCTGGCATTGGACGGTGTATGGTTTCAATCCATAGAGACTAAGCTCGGCATGGATGAAGCCATAGAGCATGACCAAAATGCATGGAGGAAATATACTGTAATTGAAGCCAAACGTATTAAAGCATTTTTAAAATTACCCGAAAAAGCGGGTATAAACGGTTTAAAAAAAGCTCTTGATTTCCATTTCAATGCTTTTTTAAATAAAAGCGAGACCCAAATAACAAATAACACTCTTATTTACAAAGTTATTGACTGTCGTGTACAAACTGCCCGCACTCGTAAAGGAATGCCTTTACATCCTTGTAAATCGGTAGGAATCATAGAATATACTTATTTTGCAAAAGAGATCGATCCAAGATTTGATTGTGAGACAATAAGCTGCTTCCCCGATATTACCGACCCTAAATGTGCCTGTTGTTGGAAATTTACATTACGAAATGAGACAAAAGCAGATTAAAAAAAGATAAATATATTTTTATTCGGGCATTCAAATCAGGTATAAATTAACGAGATTAAATAAAAAAAACACCTTTCCGACATTGGAACAAAGTATTTTATCGATTTTTTATTTTGATAACCGATTGAAATACTTATCTTTGTAACGGAAATACTAAAAGAGTGTTATTTTAGTATGTGTGTGTATTGTGAATGTAAAAGCAGGAACTGGTAATATTACCGATTCCTGCTTTTCTCTTTTAAACATCCTATATTAATACTGTTTTATAAAACTCCTCCTATCCGCTTTCGTATCATAAGGGACAAGCGTAAAGCCATAAGAAACCTTACCGGGATTCAACTTAATCTGATATTCATTACGAGGCTGAGCTCCCCATGAATTATCTCCTCCGATACCCATCATTTTATAATCGATAAAAAGATCTACCAATTGCTGAGGTTTTGCATCGCACGTATGGCGTTGGGTCAAAACCGACGGACGTTGAGGAATATCATCCCTGAATTCCCCACTATCTAAACTTTCAAGGGTATAATTCGAAACATTCATCTCCAACTTATCGTCTGCTACAACCAACAAGCCTTTTCCTTTTTTATCGGATAACGAGAACCAAATAATATCGGTACGGTGACTATTTTCCTGCGGACGAATATACGGCTCAAACATATCTGTTACACGACAAGAATATTCTCCGACAAAACAACTTGTTTTTCTATCCTGATAATTTTCCCAAGGACCTCGTCCATAATAAGTAAGGTCAGTAAAATCGACCGGCATTTGCATCCGTAAACCGATACGCGGTATTGCCGGAACATCTTTATTGTTTACAGTAAATGTGTTATCTACATTTATTGTCCCATCGGCAAAAACTCTATACGATACATCCCAATGAGAATTGATACGACGATAAGGATAACGACATGACACTTTTACGCCATTTTCTGTTTTTTCTATCACAAAATTTTTGGGCACAAGATTTTGGTATGTCGCATCTTTCCAGACCCTCAGACAATTAGGGGTATCCCATCCGTAGTCATTATCCAAAGGAGCTCTCCAAAATACAGGTCTCAGCCCGAAACCATTCAGGATATATTCAGTTCCTTTATATCGGTATGAAGTCATAAAACCAGAACTCTTATCAAAAACGACCTTAAAATCTTTCCCGGATAAAGTTACAAAATTCTTATCTTCTTTGACGCTGATCGTTCCTTGCGGCAATTTTGCTTTTTCCTTTACATAAGTATTTATCGGCATCTGTTCACTGGCAATTACATAACCTACGGGCAAAAACGGCTCTGCATCTTTTATTTTGGCTTCAAAAAGAATCTGATAATCAACCGGAGCAGGGTGCACAGAGGGTAACTTTTCTATCTTGACTTGTTTAACTTGTTGAGGAGCAAGACTAAGAGATATATTACCACTTTCAACAGCTTTACCGTCTGCTTTTATCGTATATACGATATTATATTTATTCAGGTCGGTAAAGAAAAAACCGTTCTTTATATTCACAGTTCCCCGTATCGGATCAAAATCGGTAAATTTTATATTTTGATAAACTTTTCCCATCTCGATCGTATGAGGTTTAACTTTACGATCGGGATAAACCAGACCGTTAATACAAAAGTCTCCATCCGTAGGCGTACCTTCCTCTCCGAAATCTCCCCCGTAGGCCCAATAAGACTCTCCTTTTGCATTCTTAGCGATCAATCCTTGGTCTACCCAATCCCAAATACATCCGCCCTGCAATAAATCATATTTTTCGATCGTGTCCCAATAATCTTGGAAATTCCCGAGACTGTTTCCCATAGCATGAGCATACTCGCATAATATCAACGGACGATCGGAGTTTTTATTCGTAGCATAGTTTCTAATCCCTTCTATGGAGCTATACATCGGGCAGAAAATATCGGTATTCCACTCCATTCCAGCCCGTTCATACTGTATCGGACGGGAAGGATCGGTTTCTCGAATCCACCGGTAAGTATCATAAAAACAAACCCCATTTCCCGATTCGTTCCCTAAAGACCAAATAATGACCGACGGGTGGTTTTTATCCCTTTCGACCATACTCCGAGTGCGATCCATATGGGCATCTACCCAATCCGGATTATTCGCTAAAGAATGTCCTTTTTGTATGTCATATCCCATTCCGTGCGATTCTATATTCGCCTCGTCAATCACATATAAGCCATATTCATCGCACAATTGATAAAAACGTTCCGGCTGCGGATAATGACTGGTGCGAACAGTATTCACATTATATTTTTTAAAAAGTTCGAAATCTTTTTGCATCAGTTCTTCCGGAACATAATGCCCCGTATACCCATTATGCTCATGAATATTTACTCCCTTTACAAGGATCGGTTGCCCGTTCACCAACAACTGTTTACCCTTTATCTCAACAGTACGGAAACCTATACGGCTGGCTATCGATTCAGAGATTTTTCCATTCCCGTCTTTAATAGTTATCTGTAAAGTATAAAGGTTTGGAGTTTCGGCAGTCCATGCAGCAACATTCGGAAGAACCGTTTTAAAATTCATGGTAGACAGACCTTCTGAAAAAGGACGTTTTTTCTCTCCGTCAGCAACAATTTTACCCTGTTTATCGAGAACCTTATACATTACAGTATATGATTGGACTGTGCCCGAAGCATTATTCAGCGTTATATCCAAATCAAGCATACCATTTTTAAAAGAAACGTCTAAAGGAGTGCGTGCAAAAAAATCGGCCAGCCGCACTTTCGGTTGGGCATAGACATACACATCTCTCTCAAATCCAGTTAAACGCCAAAAATCCTGACATTCCAAATAATTTCCGTCCGAAAAACGATGTATCTGTACCGCTAACGTATTTTTACCGGGTTTAGCGTACCTTGTAATATTAAAACGCGCCGGAGCTTTTGCGGCTTTTGACATCCCGATAAATTCCCCGTTCAGATAGAAATAAGCTGCACCTTTTACTCCGTCGGCACTTAAAAAAATATCTTTCCCGTTCCAATCGGGAAGATCAAAATCTCGACGATAAGTTCCTGTCGGATTCCATTCTTTAGGAACATAAGGGGGCATAGGATGTTGCAGATACTTACTATAGCCTGCAGAGACAAATTCATAAGGGATATTCGTATAAATAGGATCTCCGAATCCCTGCATTTCCCAATTTCCCGGCACTTGAATATCCGCCCATTTGCTCACATCGTAAGAAGGATTCATAAAATCGACCGGACGATCATTGAATCGCTCGACATAATTAAATTTCCACTTTCCGTTCAGTAACAAATAATCTGCTCCCGACAAAGGATTTCCTACCAACGCACTACTTTCGTCCCGAAATGAAATAAAACTGGCACGAGCAGGTTCTTTATTTATACTCACAACTTTCGGATCGGTTATTTCGGCATACCGGTCAGGATTCTGGGCAAAAGCACCACCTATCATAACCAAAAACAATAATGCAAAAATGGATGTTTTTTTCATGGGTGTATTATATTTTATAATTTATCCTCTTTAATATTTGGACAATTTTCTAAAACGAGAATAGACAGCAATATTTTTCATTTAACAAAAGATAACCATATAAGAACCTATCTAAATCTTTTGATAAAAACTATCTCCATACTCTTTAAGTTTTTTTGGTTTGTTTTCCTGTTCCTGTACGTCACATAACCTACACTTCTGATCGAAAAAAATATCTTCGAAAAAAACTCTCAAATCTGACCCGAACAAAATTTAGACGACAAAACCCAAGGCTTTTTGCAAATTTAAACAAATAATACTAAAATCAAATGATGAATAATCCGACAAGTGTCTTTTTTACATTTTTTATATACCTTATTCCTTTCTGCTTATTCTTAGTAAAAGAATACCATTTATTAAAATAGCTCACATCAAATTTTATTCTTTAATTTTTTATCTATTTTTACGGTAAAAAAAGTATATGCTTATAAACATCCGCTTATATAGCCAACAATTGACAAAACCGGTATTCAATACCCCCAAAGAAATCGTATCATGGATGGGAGCTATTCAAGCACAAAACTACAATATGGCGAAATGGGCAATCGGTATCCGACTCAAGGACGTTACAGATAACATCATAGAAAAAGCCCTTCAACAGGGAGAAATATTACGAATGCACATATTGCGTCCTACATGGCACTTTATTATTGCAGAAGATATACAGTGGATGTTAGAGCTCTCAGCACAGCGAATAAGATCGGCCAACGAGTCTTTCGGAAAAAATCTGGGAATAACAGAAAAGCTATACACAAAATGCAACCGGTTAATAGAGAAACACCTAACAGGACATAACCACCTCACCAAACAAGAGATCGGAGATATTTTAAAGAAAGAAAATATAGAAATCGATATACCTCGGTTAAATAGATTTCTTATCCGGGCAGAGACAGAAAAAATCATTTGTAGTGGAATAAACAAAGGGAACAAACAAACTTATGCTCTACTTAACGAACGTGTCTCACCAACCAAGGAAATAACGAAAGACGAAGCTCTTGCTAAACTGGCAAACAAATATTTCCAAAGTCATTCTCCTGCCACATTAGAAGATTTTACATGGTGGTCGGGATTGTCTATTACAGAAGCCCGACAAGCTATCGACCATATCAAACCTTGTCTACTAAAAGAACGACTCGACAATCAAAAAGAAATATTCATCCATGAATCATATTCAAACAAAAATTTACCTCAAAAAAATATTTTTCATCTTTTACCCTCATTCGATGAATATTTGATCAGCTATAAAGATCGAAGCGAGGTCTTAAACGAAAAATTTCGTTCAAAGGCATTTAACAATTACGGAATATTTTACCCTGTTATCTTACATAACGGAAAAATTTCGGGTAACTGGGAACTTCTTCGAAACAAATCAGGGATAACTATAAAGACATCTTTTTTCGAAAAAACAATCTCTATTAATCAACATCTTATCGAAAATGCAGAAAAACGATATAAACAATTTATCGATTCTTTTCCTACCTTCTAAAAGCCTATATTAAAAAGATATTCCTATAGTCCCTGATATATAGTCAGACTTGACTTTACCCGTATAGCAACCATGCTTCCAAGCAGCTTTAATCTGCAACAGATAATTCTTCAGAATCTGATGCGAGAACTGTATGCCAATATCAGAAAATATGCTGTTTGATGAAATAAAACGATAATTACGATAAAGCATATTCAAAACTCCGGGATCTGTAATCTCCATTTCCGATAAAGCAATATCCGTGTCAAAAGCACGAGAATAGCCAATTCCGGCATCTATTTGCAAAAAACAATTTTCCCACACCTTATATCCCCGTAAAGAAAAGTTTCCGGTCAAACGATTTTCTTCAAGCGAACGAGACGGATAAATATATGATGCTTTGTTTCGCTTATAGATAACCTCAGGCAACAAAGACAATTTATATCCTCCTGTAACTTCTGCCTCATACATACCGGCAATACCTGTGTAGAAAACATCGTTATGATATTGTTCTACTTCACCTATTTTCGGATAGATTTCATTGGCTGCATCGTCAAACAGATTTTCAATTCCGTTTCTACGAGAAACATTACCATACCCCTTTACACCCCATACCCCGTATTTCGTGGTATTACGGTAACCTATTTCAAATTTTCCGGAATGTTCATGTATCAAAGCCATCGGTAATTCATTCAAAGATGAAATTATTTTCTCACAAGAATAATAACGATAGGAGAACGTCCCGGAAAATCCGTTTTGTTTATGGGAAGAGATTCCGATATTTCCGCCAAAAGATTTTCCTTTATAATATGCACTGTTATTATTCCCCGAAAAACGGACATAGTCCATTCCCATTCCGGTAAAATGATAAACTTTTGACTGACCTAATTCGCTATAAAATTTTATTTCATTAGATTGTTTATATTTTGTTGCAAAAGCAGATATTCCAATACCATAATGAGTTTTTGTCCGCAACGAAATACCTAACGAAGCATTCAACTCTCCAATAACATTTTTAGGACGAGGGTCGATATTTCTAAATTCCACGGCAGCCCTATAATCCAACGTTCCACCCCAAGTGACACGAGCATATTCCCGGGCATATCCCCCGGCAAAATAATATTCCTCGCATCTTAAATTTCCACCGACCGAATCTCCCAAAACATAAGGATATACCCAATCATAATCAGATGTCTCGCTCCAAACGACATTTCGTTTCACTCCATTTCTATAATGAGCCTGTCCCCACAATTTTCTATTTTTCAAAGCAATATATGAATCTACATCAAACGACCCGCGAATCAAACCATCTCCTTTTTGCAAAAATATCGGCTGATCTTCATCCGAATACTCAATGATCGCATTTACTTCGGTAAGAGTCAGAGTATGCTGATAATATTTTTCTGCCGGATTATAATAAACCAAATTGAAAAAGGTTTCTCCGACCGAATTATTCTGCATATTCCGCTGCACGACAGAAAGGGTATCCCCAGCATACGAGAAAGCCGGATACAACAAAAACGATAAAATGACAGCACATACCTTTTTCATCTCGCATTCAGTTTATTTTACTCGGTTTTAAGCGTTACACCATCATAAGTAACATTTACTGCCGGAGTGCCATTGGCATCTGTAGCCGTATGTTGCTCTTCGATCAAAGAAGGTACACACTCGGTATTGAAATCGTCAGAGGAATTATTCGTATCTTTCAACACTTTTCTTCCATCACGAGTTATATACAGCAACTTTCGGCGTACGCTTTTAAAATAACGGGTTTTATCCCCATCGATCGTTCCGCAATGAGTCCAACCCGAGTCCAAAGACGGATCGGTAACATTCCATACATAACTGGCCTGAACACTTGTATTCACAGCATCTATAATCCATTCATTAGGAACTTTATAGGCCGTTTGTTCCATAGGAAAAGTTCCGGCAGGCAACACCATGACATATTTATAAGTATAAAGATAATTTTTCAAGAAGTCCTCTTTTTTCTCCGGAATACGGGCTAAAGCAAAAGCCCTGAAACCTCGATTATGAAGAAGCCAGAAACTAAGCGTATAACAATAGTATTTATCCAAATTCGGGACTGTCGGGCTATCTATATCCATATGTGCAGGTACTGTCGATTCATCATACCACTCGAAATCTGCACGGCTTAAGTCGAACGAATTCGGATTGGCGACTCTATGATCTATCCCGGTATCGCAGATTATCAGAGATTCTCCCGGTTGTACCGGATGTTCTGTCCCATTTCCCGGTATCGTATAAACAGCATGCACGGTCATCGCTTCTTTCATAATATCCGGCGTATAATCATATTTGGTCACCGTTACAAACTTTGACTCCATAAAAGATACCCCATCTGCATATAAAACGTGATCGGTATTATTATAAATCTTAACATACTGATCTCCGTAATACTGTTTCCCGGAAGGTTGTAACGTTCCGGTAAAAAAAATCTCTTCTATAATAAAATCGTTTTTATCCTCCAACAAGTAAGTATCCAAAGCAACCTTCACATTTGTTCCGAGCACCTTTAAAGAAGCCTGATAACCTCTCAATTTTCCCTCTACCGTTTCCCCATTTTTTAAATAGGTGATATTCGCTTCATAACTGCAATCATACAACCCTTCAGGAAGCGACAATTGTTTTGAATTTGAGTACTCGGTTTCCATACCCGAAGATACATTCTTGAATTTTACTGTTTCATGCTGAACAGACAGACCGTCTAAATCGGAGGGATAATCAACCGATATGTTCACCGATGTACGTGGAATATCCGTTTTTTCTTCACAACCGATAAAAAGGAGTAAAAAAATAATTAAAGGGAATAACCTAAATCTCATTGTTCTTATATAATTTTACATGTGTTATAAACTGAAATTTAACTCCATACCAAAATAAGGATTTACATTTCTTCTTATCTGTAATCCGTTAGAGGTATAATCCGGAAGATAATCTAAAATACGATTAGCGAATAAGGCAAGTCTCAAATATTTACCGATCTGTTTCGTCGCTTTAAAATTAACATATATAGCCATCGGAACAGTTTGTTTCTTAAACGAATCGGTATTATATGTTTTCACCAAAAACTGTAATTTCATATCTTCTGCAGACTCCTGCGTATAAGGATGTAAAAGACCGTCATTCACATCAAGATAACTGACCGGTATCCCGTTCTGAAACATTCTTTGAGTAGAAACAAACCACATACACTGTACCGATGTCGAGAAAATAAGTCCCCATTCCGGGACCTGAGTATCCAACATAAAATTGGTATTGAATTGCTGATTTATCCGTCCGCTGTTCCAATCATACAATCCGACATATTCTTCTTGAATCGGGCGGTTATCTACTACCTCCGAAACAGTCTCAAACATAGGCTGGCTATTTGTATAAGTAGATCTGAACCATGCCCCGTTAATAATGACGGAGGTTCTCAACGGCCTGATACGTTGCGATGTAAATTGAAACTCTACCCCTTCTTTTTCTAACCGACTACCATTCGCTGCTTGCGTATATCCATCCAGTTTCCGGGTATCTGTATATGGAATGCTCTCCAATGCGGGAGGTCCTTGCAAAGAACCCGCATCAATAGAAGAAGCATCATATTTACGATATTCAAAAGGCATATAATAAGAAGAGTAACGGAATCCGGAAGTTAGCCGTTCTCTAAAATACGTCACGGATAGGCGGTTACCGTTATAAGATATATCGCTTCTTACTTCCCATTTCCGATTCCTCGAAGGCTTTAATCGGTAATTCGTGATATCCTTGATATAAGTGCGTACATTAATCCGACTATATTCCAACGGTTTATTAACATCATAATAGTTTAACTGAATAATATCATTATACCATTTGTTAGGATACAGATAATCTATGGTCGGCATTTTTGTCGTCAATCCATACCCCCCTGATATATCTATATTCAAATTATGACTCCCCAGTCGGATAGCTGGAAAGCTCCATCGAGAGTTAATACGCGGATCAAGATAGATTTTCCCTTGTAGCAAATATGCCGGACTCATACCGACCAAAGAGATCGAACGAACACCTGCAAGCGTCTCCCATTTATGCTTACCTGCACGAACGGTAATATTATCTTCCAGAAAGAAAGAGAGGTTCTGCAATGCAGGTATATCCTTATAAGCTCTCGGACGTGTAGTCCATCCGCTCGTTACAATCGGGTGGCTTATATCATATACTTGCCCCCGACCTCTGTTCTTCGAATAGTTCCATTCTCCTCCGGCTTTTATGCTATTTTTAACTATTCCCAAAAAGAATTCCAGTTCCCCTTTTACTTTTAAAAACGCATTCAAAGGCTTACCTTCACTTAAATAATCTGCAACGTATTGTCCCAAAAGATAAGTCCCGTCATGCACCCCCTCTTCCATACTGGTCGGAGCTACTGTCGCCCGTTGAGGAGACATCAACTTGGTCCTCTCCAGCCTGTCGGACTGAATACTTACAGAAGAGTAGAGTTCTATAGATTTTATCAAATCTACCTTAGGGAAAGTCCATGTAAGATTATTCGTAAAGGCCGTCCTATTATACGTAGATTTATATTTATCTATTTTCTGATACGACAAGTCGGGATCTGTTTTTACATTATCGAACGAACCGGTATAATCGACTCCCGAGTTCCATCCCATATTCCATGTCTCTCTTTTAAAATTCCATGTCGAACGCACCGAAGCATTGATACGTTTATAATTTTCGAGATTATTTCGCGGATCTACTTTCGAATCGAGATATCCCCCGTCTATATTCAAAATCAAATCTTGCCCCGGAACAACAAAGCCCTTACCTGCAGAAAAAAGTTTGCTGTATTCATCTGCCTTAAAACGAGCGGTAAACGGAGTCGATTTTCTTATCCGCTTAATATTCACCAAACCGCTGGTAAGATTCCCATACTCTGCAGAAGGTATTCCACGAACGATCTCCACACTTTCTATATCATCGGTAGATATGGAACGCATATCTACACCTTTATTCGTTATATTTCTTTTATACTCGGGAGAACTCGAGTCAGAGCCCGAAGGAATATACTGCATATTGGCATCACCGTTAATCGGAGCTCCATCGACAAGGAACAAAGTTCCCAAAGAGGTAATAGAATAATCGGGATTGTCACTTTTTTCTCCGGAAGCATTCAACATACCCGTTTCGCGTAACGTTATCGTATTGGCTACTCCCATATTAGGGGTCTGAGATATATTTCCCGGCAAAAGCTCCAACAAATCGGCAAAACTTGTAGGTTGCAAATGCGCCATCGCAGCTCTATCGATTTTCGACGAACTAACAATACCCGGCGACTCGGCAGCCGTTATTACGACTTCTTTCAATCTATTAGACCGAGCAGTCATATTTATCTGCAAAAACAAATCTTTTCTCAATATGATTTTTCTTTGCCACGGCACATAGCCTAAATAAGATACTTGCAAAATATATTCTCCGGGAGGAATGGAAGAAAATTTAAAATTACCATTTCTATCAGATAAAACAGAAAATGTATTTTTCCCTTTCAATTGTATCGTAGCAAACTCAAGCTGTTCGTTAGTAACCGTATCCCTTACATAGCCACTGCAAATTACTTTATCCGGGATAGCCCGGACAAAAGAAAAATACAAAAGCATCATTAAAAAAATCAGAATCGCTTTTTTAAAATTCATCCTCGAATAATCACATTATTTACACAATATTAATGCGATGCGAAAATAAGAGGTATATTTTCACCGGACAATACCTATAAATACTGATTAGTATTTTATAAAATACCTAAATTATGTGATTTCACAATTTTTCTTCGGTACATATTTTTGCCGTGCAATAAAATATATTTAAAACTAAGTGATAATGAAAAAGATTTTACTATTTGTTTCGATTTTATGTGGGTTGACTGCTTATGCGAGCGACATTGATTTTCAATGGGCAAAAACATTTGTTTCTCCTATGGGAACAGGGGCACATTCTCTTGCCAAAAGTGCAGACGACAAAGTATTTGCATTTACCAATTTCGGATCGTCCGGAGCTGCAGATTCTCTTTCTTATAACGATGAATTAATCGGACATGGAGCACCTTATAGCGGAAGCAGTTCTTCAGGGAATTCAAACATTGCATTTCAAAAATTAGAAAAGAACGGTGATCTCATTTGGTCTGTATATAGTTGCTGGGGTGGAGCCTCTCTTTCTGACTGTGCTTACACCCCGACTGCCGACGGAGGAGCATTCCTTGCTCTGAAGTTTTATCATACCAACTACGATGCCGCAAAAAACGGGAAATTACTGTCATTGGTCGATGCATCGGGTAAAACGACAGATGTTATTTGGGAATATCCGGGATACTGGGTATATCAGGGAATTTTAGTGAAAATCAGTACGGACGGAAATGTTGAATGGACAAAACTGATCAATGTAGATTATTCCCCTGTACCGGGAACGACATCGAGCACCTACAAAAACTATACTCCGCAAGGATTTTACTTTTACGGTGCGACAGAAGATAACGACGGGAATCTATATATTGCAGGAAATTATCGAAAAGAAATGACATTCGTTAAAAAGGATGGAGAAAAAGTTATATTGACACCTCACAATACCGAAGGCTGGACCGGAGATCCTCAATCAAGTGTCGGAGACCTGTTTTTAGTAAAATTAGATGAAGCAGGAAATTATCTGGGACACGTAACTACTACCGGAGTTGCAGCCAGAGAAAGTATTAACGATATAACATACGCTGACGGAAAAATCTATTTCTTGGGTATGGTAAAAGGAGCATCGACAGAAGATTCGGAAATAAAATTAGGTGACACTACTATACAGCCGACAAAATTCGACGATATTATCGTAGGGGCTGTTAATACCGATATGACCGTCGCATGGGTAAAACATTTTCCTGCATTTGCAGCCAGTAACGGAAAACACACTACCCAAAACAAAAAAATGGAAGTGCAAAACGGAAGTTTATACCTGATGGGACACGTCATCGGAGGTTTTGGGACAGATAAAAACGAAGCGCTGATCGAAGGATCATCCACTATGCAGACAGGCTTCCTTATCAAATGCAGCGCAACTGACGGGACTTGGTTAGGCGGAGCTATCGGTGAGAACTCGATCGGAGGATATTATGGCGCATTCGAAGATGAAAACGGAAAAATCTACACATACGGTTATGCTTTAGGAAATACTTATCTTATAACCTATAATACTTCTACATGGGAGATAGAGAATGAATATAGTTTGGTAAAAGGCGGATCAACTTCCGCATGGGGATGCCTGTTCGACGGAGGACAACTTCTGACTCTTGCCCGCAGCAGAGCAACATCTGCTAATAATATTTTAGACGGAGCTTACACGATAGAAGGCCGAAAAGATGCCGGATCATGGATCACAATTCTTGCTTCTTTCGAAATTCCGGAACTGGGACAAACAACCGGATTAATTTCTTCAGAAATATCTCAAGAACAAGGCATCAAAGTTTACGGCGGTAAAAATCAGATATTTGTAGAAGCTGGAGAATCTTCGGATGTACAAATACTGAATACTTATGGACAAATCGTGAAAAATACAACCGTATCTGCCGGTAAGCACTCTATTTCCATACCTAAAGGAATCTATATCGTAAACAAATCAAAAGTAGTTGTATATTAATTTACTAAAAAGCATCCATAAACCTGTTATTACAGGAAATGGATGCTTTTTGTTATAAAAAAAATCATTATGAATAAAACAATGCTTTACATCGCTTCCTCATTACTATGTATAGGAAGCATCAGTTGCGGAAACAGTACAAAACAAGCATCTCAAAATAATACGATAGAAGAACAAACTGTCGTCTCTACCGGGATGGAAGTCGATTCTCTTCTTGCAAACGCCGATTCGCTGGCTGAAAAAAATATAACGGTACAAGGTATTTGTACACACACTTGCAAACACGGCGCTAAAAAGATATTCTTGATGGGAAGTGACAATACACAGACTATACGCATTGAAGCCGGAGATTTAGGGCAATTCAGTCCCGATTGCGTAAACAGTATAGTAGAAGTAAACGGTATATTAAAAGAACAACGGATCGACGAAGAATATCTGGTACAATGGGAAGAACGAGTTAAAGCACAAACCGGAGAGAAACACGGAACAGGAGAAGCCGGATGCAGTACCGAGAAGAAAGCTCGGGGAGAAACCGGAAACACGACAGAAGAACGGATTGCAGACTTCAGAAAAAAAATAGCAGAACGCAAAGCGAAAACCGGAAAAGATTATCTCTCTTTTTATTTTGTAGAAGCAGAGTCCTATAAGATCTTAGAATAAGAATAATGGAAAACGTCATATCATGTAAAAACCTGACCCATTATTATGGGAAAAGGCTTATTTATAAAGATTTGAGTTTCAATGTCCCGAAAGGCCGGATTTTAGGACTTTTAGGAAAAAACGGAACAGGAAAGACAACAACGATCAATATTCTGAACGGTTATCTGAAACCTAAATCAGGAGAATGCCTTATATTCGGGCGAGACGTGCAAAACATGAAGCCGTCATTACGCCGTAATATAGGGTTACTGATAGAAGGACATATCCAATACTCATTCATGAATATCCGGCAAATCGAGAAGTTCTATGCCTCTTTTTATCCGAAATGGAAAAAAGAGGCTTTTTACGAACTGGTCGGGAAATTAAAAATCACCCCGACTCAACGTATCAGCCGCATGTCTTGCGGACAAAGATCTCAAATAGCTCTCGGACTTATTCTTGCTCAAGATCCCGAATTATTGATTTTGGACGATTTTTCTTTAGGTCTTGACCCCGGTTACCGAAGGCTTTTCGTCGATTATTTGCGTGAATATGCCCGAGCAGAACAAAAAACGGTTTTTCTCACTTCTCATATCATTCAGGATATGGAACGCCTTATCGATGATTGTATTATCATGGATTACGGACGCATAATGATCCAACAACCGGTAAAAGAACTTTTAGGCTCTGTAAAACGGTATGAGTTTACCGTGCCCGACCGATATGAACTAAACGAATGTCCCGGATTTTACTATCCTTCGAAAATACGAAATCACGTAGAAACATTTTCTTTCTTTTCGGAGAAAGAAGCGGAGGAGAAACTCAAGTCTCTCGGAATCCCCTTTTCCGGATTAAAAGCCGAATCAGTCAATCTGGAAGACGCATTTATCGGTCTCACCGGAAAATATTAATACATTAAAGACTCTTCTCAGAATGGAAAAAGCATTATGTTATAAAGAATGGATCAAAACCCGATACTATTACTTCCTGGCAATACTCGTGTCATGGGGCATGACCGGATACTGTATACTTAAAATCAACCGAGCGATAACCATGAAAGGCGCACCTCATCTATGGGAGGTAATGCTCGGGAAAGACGTGGTTTTTATCGACTTGTTGACTTATTTACCGTTATTGATCGGGATATTGTTGGCGTGGGTACAATTTGTTCCTGAGATGCAGCAGAACCGACTAAAGCTGACTTTACATCTGCCGGTATCGCAATACAAGACAATATCGATCATGCTATCTTTCGGAATTATCTTATTGCTTATCGGATTTGCATCGAATTTTCTGTTGTTATGGCTTTATTTGCAGAAGTTTTTCGCTTCAGAACTGACATCCAGAATATTGTTGACTGCTATTCCTTGGTTTACAGCCGGTATTACCGGATATCTATTAACTGCATGGATATGCCTCGAACCCACATGGAAACGCAGAATACTCAATATTTTTATTTCCGCAGCGATACTCCGTATTTTCTTTTTATCTTCTGTTCCCGAATCTTATAACTGTTTTTTACCCATACTTATCTTATTTACAATACTGACACTATTCTTCAGCTTATTGTCGATATCACGATTCAGAGCGGGGAAACAGGATTAATATTAAGATACTAATATAAAACTAAAAATCATGATACGTTTCAGCAAAATACTCCTGTATATAACCATAATTCTGTTATTATTTTGGTTGATTCCGTGGGGATACGATTTCATTTTTTCAAAACCTCAAAAAAATCCGTTTATTTTATACAGTACGGTAATAAATGATTTCGCCATTTTAGAAAATAACGGAAAAGGAACGGAAAGAAAAGACCTGAAAGGGAAATACTATACCGAATCGGAATTCGACAGCATATTGCCGATGTTCTACTACCGGCAATTAATCGCGGACGAAAGATTCCCGAAGGAAATAAACGGTGTCGTCTTGACTCCGAAAATCGCACAAACGGAAAATTTCATCTTCCGCCATCAGCCGTCTGACGTGAATTGTAAAAAACCGGGACTTTATCCTCTTCTGGAATCGATGTCCGGGAGAGTCGATCTGAAAATGCCGGATGATGTTTTCAGGATAAATAACAACGGTATCGAGTTCATAGATATAAACACAAACAGTATCGATGAAAGGAAAAGCGACATTTATACAGATGCCATGAAGAAAAAAGGATTTTGTTTCCCGGCGAATATCATAGCCGGAAATCCGACTGCCCGAAAAGATTATGACGAAGGTTATCTCATTACAGACCGGACAGGATCTTTATATCATTTGAAACAGGTAAAAGGACGCCCGTATTTCAGGAAAATAGAAATTCCGAACGGATTGAAAATAAAATATATTTTCCCGACAGAGTTTAAAAATCGGAAATACCATGCTTTCCTGACCGATGACAAAAATGACTTGTATGTTTTATATACCAAAACTTACGAACTCAAAAAAAGCGGTGTTCCTCACTTCAACCCGCAGAAGGATGAAATTTCCATTTTCGGAAACATTTTCGACTGGACGGTATCTTTATCTAATCCGGACGAAAACAAAATATATGCATTAGATGCCGAAAATCTCCGGTTACTAAAACAAATAGATTTGGCGAGACTTTATCCGGATATCCAGCGGAACAATTTTCCTGTCCGACTTACTTTTACATCATTATCCGATAAATACGTATTCCCCCGCATCTCGATGTAGCTTTACAAGGGTGCGCCCGGAAGGATGAATTGCTTCCGGGCGCACCCTTGTAATCTTCTGCAAAGATCAATCATCATAATCTATCAGGCGAAACTGCTTGTCGAATGTCAACTCTATGCCACCTTTCAACTTCACCTCATACTCTTTCGTATCTTGCTCAAACTTAATAACCGGTATATCCGGATGATTTTCCTTCAAATATTCGGCAATCGGAACAGGAACAATACCGGCAGGAACCATACTGTATTTACAATCTACCTCTTTCAGATCGCCATATTTACGGAATTCGACCTTATTGCCATTCACGAAAATCACTTCATATTCTTGATCGAACCAACTCTTATCCACTTTTGCCAATGCAACTTTCAGATCGGGGAAATATTTTTTGATAAATTGCTGGGCTTTAGCAGGTAGCTGATCCACACGAATAGGACGATCTTCTCTCGCATAAGTCGCAGTACTAAGGGTAAACAAACAGATAAACAGAACAAATAATTTTTTCATAATCTCCTTTTTTCGTTTATAAAAAGACCTTTAATTCAACTGTCACACAGCCGTTAAGAATAACCGTATGTGACAAAAATGAAACACAAATCTGAAATGAACTTGAAATAAAAACAGGAAAACAGACCGAAAGAAATTATCAAAACCGCCGACCCGAATAAAATTTGAACAGGTTCTAAGGCAGTTTATTCCATGAAAGGATAAAACGATGCTCTCCCCCGACATACCGATAATCGACCTCTATTCCATAATATTGTCCTATAGCTTTAACAATAGCCAAGCCCAAACCTGTCGACCCTTTTTTCTTAGAACCTTGATAAAAACGGTCAAAAATACGCTCTCCGTCTAAAGCTCCGGAAACCGCACCGTTACAAAACATAATTCCCGAAGCGTCCGTTATGATACGGATATAACCGTTGTCCGAATTGTGGACATAGGCATTCTTCAATAAATTCGTAACAAGCGCCGTCGCTAACGACTCATTCATATAAACAATCAACTGAGAGCGCTTTTCCAATTCCACCTTTATGTTCCGGTAGCTATATATATCTTTATACAGATCCAGTTGTCGTTCCAATAATTCGTTCATATTTACAGAAACATTATCGGTAAACTGTCCGCTATCTATTTTAGAAAGGAACAAAAGAGATTTATTGAGGCGGACTATATACTCGATCGTCTGCCGGGTTTTCAAGATTTCAACCAATTGTTCCTCCGTAAGCTCGGTATTGTCCGTCAGCCATTCGAGACGGTTTTGGCAAACCGCCAACGGGGTTTGTATCTCGTGAGAAGCATTTCCGATAAACTGTTTCTGCTGATCGAATAGCTGTTCGGTTCTTCTCGCATAACGAATCGCCGCATCATTCAATTTTTTAAACTCCGATATTTTCGTATCATTTTTCAAAAGTTTGTTTTCTCCCCCCACAGTATAATCATCCAGCCAATGCAATAATGTATAAAGCGGACGCATACTCCGGTAAAAAACCCATGTGTTTATCCCGATAATAATCAACAATAAAGTAACATATAGCACGATGATCCAGTTCAGAATAGAATTACGCAAGTCTTCTTTTTCAAAAGAAGGTGTCGCTACGGTCAGTTCAAAATAAACACCCGAATCGTTTTGAAATATGGTTTTCAAGATTCTTGCCGGTTCGGTATCCTGCAAACGGGGAATGTAAATTTTCGCGTCTGTATAGCTGATGGCCGAATGACTTTCGGCATATTCCCGGGTTACCTCTCTGATCTGATAACTGTTATTCGACCCGTCGCCTGATGAAAGAGTCTTCTCTCCTGCCAGCACCTGCATAATAATCATATCGGAATAGTTCTCGAGCGCATCATCCACCTCATCGTTAATCTCCGTCTGCAATGCAAAATAAAAAAAGGCCGCCCAAGCCGTCAGTAAAATCACCAAGGCGACCGAAACCCGCAATATGATCTGATATATAAGCTTCATTCCACTATAACCGGTTATCCGGCAACGACAAGTTTATAACCGAATCCGTACACCGATTTTATTTCAATTTCAGCTCCCGCATCTCTCAACTTTTTCCTCAGGTTTTTCATCTGCGCATATATGAAATCGAAATTATCCGCCTGATCGATATGATCGCCCCATACGGCTTCCGCCAATACCGATTTATCGACCAAATGACCGGGACGAAGAATAAAATAATACAATATATCGTATTCTTTACGAAGCAGAGGCACATCAGCGCCATTTACCGATACTAGAAATTTATCGGGCGACACGACCACATTTCCCAACTTGATCGTATTTTCTCCATTCCCGCGATTACGGCGCATCACACTTTTTATTCGTGCAGACAGCTCCGCCAGATGAAAAGGTTTCGCCAAATAATCATCTGCACCTAAATCAAGCCCCGACACCTTATCCTCTATCGAATCTTTTGCCGATATAATAATGACATTTCCCTGCTTTCGTAACGCTTTAAAACGGTCGAGCAAATCTAAACCGCTACCGTCCGGCAGCATAATATCCAGCAAAATGCAGTCATAATTGTAGTCTTCGATCTTTTGCAAAGCCTGACCGTAAGTTGCGGCAACCTCGACAACATAACGTTCTTTCTCCAGCGTTCTCTGCATCAATTCTCTCAAAGAAGGTTCATCTTCGACAATCAGAATTTTCATTTCCTACTGTTTTAAAATAAAGAATCGCATCCGATTTATTCTCGGATCGTCTCTTTCCTCTTTCGACAAACTAAAAACAACCTACAATTCAAAGATAAAAGATAATCCTGAAATAAAACTGAAACTCTGAGAGAAAAACGGTTCTTTCCGGTCTGCCATAACCCAAACATATAATTACGGCGGAATTTACGGCTTATCGAACCTCAATGTAACCTTAACCGAGAAATCAACCGATTTTGACAGTTATTCGAGTCCCCAATAAATACGATACGGAACATCTCGCTGATTATGAATAATACAAATGTACAGATATCCTTCTATAATTATCTAACTTTTAGAGGCATTCCATTTAAGATAGCCTTCCATTTTATCTTATTTCCAGAGTATCTTTAATAATTTCCATAAAAGAATATTGGTATTCTACGCCTAATGTCGTATAATATTCCTTGCAGAATGCATCATAAATACTTTTAGCAACACCTTTCTTACCTTGGGCACAGAGTATACGTATCTTGGTTGACAGAGCATTCTCATTGAGGTAATCATGCTGGAATAAAACATCTGATATTCGTATTTTGAGGGAATCTGGCAAGTCTTCTTGTTTAAGTAAGTTACAAAGTAAATCAATTGTTTGGCTGGAGAAATCACTTTTAAATGTATCTACCCATTCTGTCTCAATATTAGGAAGCATCATTCCATGCAATAATAATTCCAATAATCGTTCAATATTATTACTGTCGCCATTTTTGTTATGGAGATATAATACTTCAAGATAATCACATGTAACATCGGGATCTAATTTTATGCTCCAAAATCCTTTCTGGTTAATAATTTTGATATCGCCAATCTTTTCAAGTATGTTACGTAATTTGCTCATATATACATTACGGATATTTTGTGCGGCATCTTCAGGTTTTCCGGGCCAAAGCATTTGGATGAGCTTATTACCATTTATGCCTTTTTCACATTTTCCGGTATATAATATCAATGCTATAAGTAACATTTTCAGGGTACGTGTAAATAACAAGGTTATATCATTCCCCTCTTTATCTACAATGCGGAAGCCTCCCAAAAAACAGATGCATTGTTTCGAAAAATCATACTGCTTTGCAGAGAATGCTTCTTTATGTATATTATCGACATCTAAACTGTTATTGAGACTTTCCTTATATTCGGAGGCAACCTTATGTTTTCTTTTCTTGATATAGATAATGTAGCTTAAGATCGCGATAGCAATAAGGGATAATAATATAATAATAGTTGTCCAATAATTATGCGTTTGTGATGTTCCCTCTGTATTGTTGGTTTGTATAAAACTTGTTGCAGGAATTGGCGGGTAGTCTAATTCGTAAATTTCTACATAAGATTTCCCCGATACTTCAGCTTCATGTATGACTAAATATAGTTTATTTAATTGTTGGGAGAAATATATATCGGTATATAAATATTGTAAATCAAATTTTTTGCCTATGGGGAGTGACATCTTTTCAAAATGAGGATTGTCTCTATTTATTTTTATTAATAGTCCTCCTTCTTGGGTGCAGAATACATAAAAACAATTATTGGCTTTATCATAAATCATGTGTTCGCAAGGTTGGAATTCTCCTCCTTCTATTGGAGTAGTACGTTGCCATAATCGGTGTACATTATAAGTCTTTAAATCAATAGCATATAAATCATAATAATTTTGTGGAGATAATTCTTGCCTTCCGGATGGGCATCCTCGTCCGCCAAAAACATACAAAGTATCATTGACTATCACTGAGGCGCATGAATATCGTGGATCTATTTCCTTTAATATATATCTCTGTTGAGGTTTTGTATGGAACGGATAGCTGATCAAGAGTTCATTATTATAACGATAATGTCCATATCCTCCAAAGCTAACCAGACTGGAATCTTTAGGGTTAAATACACAAGTATTGTTCCAATAGTCATGGTCCTTTTTGGAGACTATATTATTGCCCCATCGATGGTTGATAGGGTTCAACGGTGAGTATGTGTTCTCATCCAAATTATATGAGAGAAGTTGATTCTGATCAGGAATAAACACTAATTGATTAGGATAATTTGATGCTATTTCTCCTCCTTTTATAGAAATTGTATCTGTTTTCTTTTCTCCAAGATGGTACACATATAAATTATCTTTAGCCGTAGCCATATAAAAAGTCCCTATATTAGGATCAAACGCTATAGAAAGAGATGAATCGAACGTTGCGGAATATAATTTGTTCCAAGTTATGTATTGGTCGATAATCCAATGAGGGTTAGAGGTAGTCGCAGGTTTGTAAAATAGCTCGTCATAACAAGTATTTCCGTCATGATGACCCAATTTCCATCTTCGTATTTCTTCTTTCCCTCTGTTGATAGTTATGTCTTTGACATTGACTGATGCAACATCTGCTAAAGAAAAGTTTTCAAACGGACAATATCCAAAAGCGATTCGAACACTCTCGGTATCTTTCAATTCCGGAAATTTAATAAATGTGGAAGTCTTGTCATAGATCAGGTTTATATCACCGGTCTTAGGGTCAATACTTATTGTGACATTAACCCATACTCCTTTTTTTACATTCTCGTCAGAAAGAGGATGTACTGTTTTACCTGTGACTAAAATAGGGTAGCGTTTATCATCTTGATCAACGCTATATAATAAATCTATATTCTGATTATTGTCGGTTATTATTCGGAATATGCTACCAAAAACATTTTCTTCTCTTGTGAATATGCTGAAACTTAAGGTGAGTTTCTTTTGGAAAGTTCTTATCGGATCCCCATTTTCCAATACGACACTGGTAAATTCGTCTTTGGGGTATGGATATGTTCGAATATATAATCCATACTCTTTTGGAGATGCAGCAATCGCCGTACATATTGAAATAAACAAAAACGTTAATAAATTCAGTACGCTTTTCATAGATAAAACACAAGAAATATATGCAATTAAACAAAAGTAACTTTTCCTATAAATAAATACGAAAATTATCCGTGAAGATTTTCCGCTTATTTCTCTAAGATCCTGTCGTACAACTTTATATAATAATATTATAATAGCAATATTTTAGACACATAGCGTATTTATTAATGTTTTTTTAAGGAAAATGTTAAGGTTGCAAGCATACTTTTATCCCGATATAATTCCCGCTCAAATATTGAATTACGATGCCTTGATTTCATTATTTTTTTTAATTTATAAATTTAATCATGATGAATAAACACATTTTAAATGCGTTCCTATTAGGAACAATTATCCTTTCTTGTAATGGTTTTACTTCATGTAACGATGATGTTGATGAATTAAAATCTCGAATGTCTGTGGTAGAAATTGCCATTGATGATATTAAGTCGCAATTGCAGAATGCTCTTGTTACAGGTGCTAGTATAACGAAGGTAGAACAAAAAGACGACGGAAGTTGGAACATTACTTTAAGTAATGGGCAGACTATTGAAATTAAGAACCAGGCAGGAGGAGGTTCTAATATCTCTGTTGTAGTAACAGATACCAATGCAGTTATAACAATAGATGGTCAAGAATATATCCTTCCTTTAGGAGCATCTGTAAGCTCATTGGTATATGTCCCTGAAACATTGGATGGTATCGTAGAAATCGGAAATGACGGTGCGGTCGTAAAATTTTTAGTAAGACCTTCATTAAACAGTCTGGATGGTGCTGAATTTTCTATTGCCGAGTCACACGCGGTAACCCGTGCAGGAGATGGTGAGCAGTTTAAAGTAAATGGTCAGGCAACCTTAGCTAACGGATTCATTTCTGTTCCTCTTAAGGCTTTAAACGTTGAGGCCGGAAACCATTATGCAATCTCTTTACAAATGAATATGCGTGGAACAGTCATAGGATCTAATTATTTTAATGTGCATATTGCCGAAGACTTTTCTTTTATCGGTGAACAGATTGGTGGTTATGAAATAAAATCAGAATATAATCCTGCCAGTTTGGACGAAAATTATAGTGAAATGACTGTAAACGGTGTTACTCTATTAAAAAATTTGAATTTTAAGGACTTCTTCTCTCAATTACCGGAAAATGCAGAATTTAGAATTGCAGGTATAGATCAGCAGCCTGTCGGCGATGCGCAGAATAAATATACTCTGTTGGCAAACAGTTTGCAGAAAGATGGAACATGGGCATTTGCCGAAAGACCGGGAACAAGTTTTAATTCCAATCAAGACCGTCCCGGATTCTTGTTTAATATAGTATCCAATGATGTAGTAAAGGCTAAAATTTATTTGAAAATTATTGATGAATTGGCCGATGTCGATTTTAATGCAGGTTTAAAACAAGCTGAAGCAGAATGGGGAGGTCGTGAAAAATCGTTGTCATTAGGAGCACAAACTATTGATATTCAAGCTACATTTACTAACTATGAAAGTGATTATACAATAATTCATAGCGGAAAAGATGACTTCTTTGCAAAATGGTCAAGTATCGCTATTTCTACTCCTAATGAGGATAACATTATTTATTGCGACGGAACTAAATTAGTTTTAGGAGATTTGGGCGCAGAATATGCTGCGAAATCTCGTGGGATTTATTGGTTCTATCGCGGATTTGCAATTTATGTTCCTGAAACATTGGCCGTAGAAGATGGTAAATACATCGGGACAAATGGTAAATCTTATGCCGGAGGAGAAGGATATGATTATGATCTCTGGTTAGGCTCTTATAGTGAATATATCAATAATCCGACAACTTTCTATGATCCGGTTTCATCCTGGAATTTTAAGATTGATGAACAGACAGGTGTCATCACCCTTCCTGAAACATATACAGGCTATGGCTTCCGTATCGGTGTAGGTGCAGGATATGAATATGCTTATGGAGTCAAGAAGATAGGTGAAGCAGACCAATTCGGATTATTCTTCTTTAATCGTCGTTTGGCTCCGGAAGGTGCTACAATGCCGGCTCCTAAAGAATAATTTAATATTATTCGTCTAATTCTTTAAGAATCTAAAACATGAAACATAAAAGACTAATAATAGGAAGCCCATATTTATGGAAAACCATGATGATACTATTTTTTATCTGTTCATCGCTTCCTTCTTTTGCTCAGAATAGAGCTCTACACGGTGTCGTCTTGGATACTTCCGGCGAACCGGTTATCGGAGCCAACGTGAGAGTGGATGGTAGTACTCGAGGTACTGTAACAGGCCTTAATGGAGAGTTCGATATAAATGTCTCAAATAATGAGAAACTTACCATATCGTTTATCGGTTATTTGGATGCCGTAGTTTCTGTTGGTGATAAACGAAATATTAAGGTCATTTTGAAAGAGGATACCAAGACTTTGGATGAAGTGGTAGTGGTAGGATATGGAGTTCAAAAAAAAGCTACTTTAACAGGAGCCATATCTGCTGTAACCAATAAAGAAATTACAGTTACCAAGAATGAGAATGTTGTCAATATGCTTACCGGTAAAATTCCGGGAGTCAGAATTTCTCAAAATAGTTCTCAACCCGGTGAGTTTGATAACACTATTGATATTCGTGGTATGGGAGAACCATTAATTGTTGTTGATGGAATCCCAAGAGATAAGGCATATTTTTCACGTATGGATGCCAATGAGATAGAAAGCGTATCTGTTTTGAAAGATGCATCAGCTGCTATTTATGGTATCCGAGCTGCAAACGGTGTTATTTTGGTGACTACAAAACATGGAGATAGCTCCGATGGTAAGTTTAACATTACATTTTCTGCGAATTACGGATGGCAACAATTCTTATATGTCCCGGAAACAGCAAGTGCAGTAGATCATATGCTCCTTATCAATGAGAAAGGCTATAATTCATTCGATGGGAACTATCCTATCCGCACAACTCCTAAATATACTTGGGAGCAGATGATGGAATATAGTACAGGAAAAAAACAGAGTACAAATTGGACAAATGAGTTGTTTGACAATAATGTACCTCAGGAACAATACAATATCAGTATGGATGGTGGTTCTGACAGGATCAGGTACTTCTTCAACTTGGGCTATTTGAAACAGGAAGGTTCATATAAAAGCGGTTCTTTGAATTATGATAGATGGAATTTCCGTTCAAATATAGATGCCAAGATCACTAACCGGTTGAAAGCTACCGTTGCTTTGAGTGGTTATATGGATGAAAAGAATCAACCGTTTACCGATATTTGGGCAGTATATAAGAAAGCATGGACATTCAGACCTACATCGTCTGCATGGGTTGACGGTGATCATAGTCTGCCGGCGTATGATGATGAAATGCTGGACAGTGAAAATCCGGTGGCTGCAACAAATAGCGAATTTACCGGCTATCGTAGAGAAAAGCGGTATAATTTCAATGGATCATTAGCCTTGAACTATGATATACCCGGCGTTAAAGGTTTGTCTGCAAAAGCATTTTACAGTTATGATTATTATACAACAAATAATACAGAATATCGTCGTACTTATAAACTGTATAATAGAGGGGGAGATGGCGAATTACAATCATTTATCAGAAATAGTGACAGTTATTTGCGTAGAAATACGGATCCAAGATATGGAACCGTACTGCAACTTTCTTTGAATTATGCGAATAAGTTCGGCGATCATAATGTAAGCGGTATGCTTTTGTTCGAGGAACAATATGATAATTGGGATAACTTTTATGCTCAGCGTGTGATGATGCTTGATGGAGATTATCTGATTTATGGTGAAGATGAAGAACAGGTCGGTTCGATGTCCGGTGCCGGCGATAAGACCCGAAAGGCTTTGGTCGGTAAATTCAATTATGACTATAAAGGTCGATACATGGTTGATTTTTCTTTCCGTTACGACGGGACATCAAGTTTCCCTAAAGATTCTCGTTGGGGATTCTTCCCTGCGATATCTGCCGGTTGGCGAATAAGCGAGGAACATTTTATAAAAGAGGCAGTACCATTCTTGACCAACTTAAAGCTCCGTGCATCTTATGGTGAAATGGGAGATGATGCCGGTGCAAATACATATCCTCAGACGCAAGTTGCCTATAATATTAATAAAGACCAGATCGGTTATTTTTATAATGGAAAATTTATAGCAGGTGTTTCTGCAACATCGATCCCTAATCCGAAACTGACATGGTACACAGCTAAAACATATAACTTGGGATTGGATTTTGACTTATGGAGTCAGAAACTCACCGGTACATTGGAATTATTTAAACGTAAACGCGAAGGCCTGTTAGCTACGTCATCGGCCGTTATTCCAGGTACTGTGGGAGCCTCTATGCCTCAAGAAAATATCAATAGTGACGAAACTTTCGGTTGGGAAATCAGTCTGGGACACCATAATCGTGTAGCTAATATCGATTATTGGGTAAATACCCAGATTTCAGCAACTAAGAACCGTTGGGATTATCATTTGGACAGTCAAGCCGGTAACTCGATGGAGAATTGGTATCGTTCCGATGTATCCGGACGTAACAAGGATATTTGGTTTACATACGAGGAAGGCGGACGCTTTACAAGTTATGATGAAATTCGATATCATGGAACGACCGGTGCGAATTATAACCAAGGAACATTGCCGGGTGACTATTGGTATAAAGATTGGAATGAAGACGGTATCGTAAATGATGCGGACAGACATCCTGTAGCCACATTTAATCTGCCGGTTTTCAACTATGGTATTTCTATGGGAGCATCATGGAAAGGCATTGACCTATCAATGAATTGGCAAGGTGCTGCAGGTGTATATAATTCGTATAATGAAGTGTTTACAGAAGTCGGACCATTCAACGGTGGTGCAGTCCTTGACATGTATAAGGACCGTTGGCATACAGTAAATGTCAATGATGATCCGTGGAATCCTAATACTCAATGGGTAGAAGGATTGTATCCGGCTACCGGACATAGCTTTAACACAGGTTCGACAGGTATACACAATACATCTTATATACGTCTGAAAACACTCGAGCTCGGCTATACTTTCCCTAAAGTATGGATGAATAAGATCGGAGTAAAAAATCTGAGAATATATGTAAATGCATATAACTTGTTAACTTTTAGCGGATTGGACAATATCGACCCTGAACGACCCGGATATCAAGGGGGAAGTAATAGCGGTAGTAGCAGTGGTATCCTTTACTATAATTATCCTGTAAATCGTACATTCAATATTGGTGCGACTATTAAATTCTAATCAAAGGAATAGCATATGAAAACTTTTAAATATTTATTTATATTAGCCGCTTTGGGAGTCTCGATTACTTCTTGTAATGATTTGGAACTGGAACCAAAAGGATTGTTATACGAAAATGTTTTGTTTCAGTCTGATAACGGCATAAAGAAATATATGGCCCTTATATACCAAGATTTGCCTATTGAAGACTTCAACTATAAACAAAATGGTGATGAAAAAGGCTTTGCGACGGTCAATCAAGGAGGTTGGCATACCGGTAATAAATGGCAAGCCCAAAAAGGTAGCCCGGCCGCCGCTGGAGCAGAAGCTGCCGGTCGCGATCCTTCATACGGTGACGGTTGGGGATATTGGCCTTATGACAGAATCCGCGATATTAATAATTTCATTGAGAAACTTCCTGAATATCGTAGTTATCATACAGAAGAAGATTACAATGCGTATATGGGAGAAGCACGTTTCTTACGCGCTTTCTACTATTTCGGTATCGTAAAAAGATATGGAGGAGTCCCTATTGTAGATAAAGTATTGGACCCAAGTGCTCCGACTGCCGAACTCCAACAGCCGAGAGATACTGAATACGATTGCTGGAAGTTTATCTACAATGATTTGTTATATGCAATGAATAATGCATCTGCATCTAAAGCAGAAATCGGTAGAGCAAATCGGTATGCTGCAGCTGCATTAATGTCAAGAGCAATGTTATATGCCGGAACAATTGCCAAATATGGAGGTTATGTCGGGACGACAGGTCCTGCAGTTACTGCAGGCCTGATGGGAATCCCGTCGGACAAAGCGGCAGAGTTTTTCCAATATGCCTATGATGCTTGTGTGTTCTTGAAAAAAGCCGGTTTTACATTGCATACCGGGTCTGATAAGGAAAAAGCTTATCTTGAAACTTTCTTGATAGACAATGAAGAAGATATCTTTGTTAAACAGTATGGCCCCAAGACGACTACTCCGGCAAACACGAGTTTGTTTCATTCTTGGGATACTATGATTTTACCGAGAGGTGAAGGTCTGGCCAGCGATGTCGGATGTGCTTTACAACCGGTTTGGGAAATGATAGGTTTATATGAAATGCCGGCAATAAAAGATGCAGAAGGTAAACCGATTCGCTTCAATAGTGTCAATGAATTGTGGAATACAGACGAGATGGAAGCTCGTTGCCGAGCCAATTTCTTTTTCCCCGGTATGACCGAGTCTGTTTCCGGGGTTAGCCTTGACATACGGGGTGGTGTATATAAGGAATACCCGGGTTTGGCAAACGATGGAGAGTCTGAAATTCCCGGAAGTATTAATGATTATACTAATACTTACAGAGTAAGAGCAGCAAGTCCCGGTGAAACTCAAGTCATTAACGGGCAATCTGTTCAAGTAAGCGGGAAGCATGGATTGGCCGAAGGCACCGGTGATGAAGGATATACTCGTACAGGTGCGTTTATACGCAAATATGTCAACTATAATGCTGATGCATCGAGTAGAGTTTTACATGGAAGTTTTCAGTCATGGAAAGTATTCCGTTACGGAGAGATTCTGTTGAATTGGGCAGAAGCCGCTTATGAACTTGGACTTATCAAAAATGATAATAATCTAAAACGAGAAGCATTCGATCATATCAACGAAATTCGTGATAGAGCAGGTGCCCATCGCCATGATATGGTAGAAAGTCCGCAAGATATAGGTTCTGAAATTTATGGTTTCCCTATTGATGAGAACCTTCAGTATATCCGTGATGAACGTGCTCGTGAATTATGTTATGAGAACCATCGTATTTTCGACTTACGTCGTTGGAGAGTTGCGGATATCATGTTCCAGAATGGTATGTACACCCATACATTGTTGCCATATTATGTGATGGATGAAAATAAGTGGATCTTCTTGAATGAAGTGGAACGCGAAGGTCGTAAAGTGACGTTTGAAAAACGTTGGTACTATGAACAGATTCCAAGTGGTGAAATCGGAAAGAATCCAAACTTGATCCGCAATGATGGTTATTAATTTCAAACCTATATAAACGATCACAATATGAAAAAGACAATATATAGTATTCTGTTTGTTGCATCCGTGTTAGCAAGTTCTTCATGCATGAAAGTAGACAACTTCGATGCTCCTGAAGCTCATGTAACCGGTCGTATTATAGATAGCACTACAGGCGAGAATATTTTGGCAGACCAGGGCGAATGCAGAGTCCGTATCTGGGAGAAAAGTTTCAGCCTGAATCCTGCAAATCAGGATATCCCTGTGAAACAGGATGGTACATATAATAATTCAAAATTATTTTCCGGAACATACGATGTCGTTCCGGAAGGAGCCTGGTGGCCTTGCGATACTATCCGTGTCGGGATTGGAAAGAAAACGGTAACTCAGAATTTTGAGGTAACTCCCTATCTGAAGTTAATAGATTTTCAAGTGAATCTGGAAGGCGAAAATCTTACGATGTCCTGCCGTCTGGATGCACCTATAACCGAGGGATTGCCACAAATAATGGAAGTCCGTCCATATTTGAGCTTAAATCAGTTTTGCGGAGCATCCAACTGCATTAACTATTATAATACCAATGATTTTAGAGTCAATGTGATGAAATCATGGGACAAGATCGAAAAAGAGGGAGACGGCAGAACTATTCCTTTTGAGGTTACCGTTCCTGTAAAACGCGGATATATTTACTTTGTTCGTATGGGAGCAAAAGTAAAGGATTCGTTTGAAAAACATAACTATACCGAAATAGTAAAGGTCGAAGTACCTCAGTAATAGACATATTAAAGTTAATAAAGTTCGATTCGGGAAAGGAGAAATCTTTTCCCGAACGTAAAAAATGAATAGTTGCTTATGAAATTGAAATATAATTTATACATACTTTGGGCTGTAATAGGCTTGTGTTGTATTTCTTGTAGTAATAAAGATGATGACTATATTCCACCTGCCATTCAAGAACCGGAAAAACCGGCAGATCCTGAAATCTATAATGATTTAGGATTTACTCCCCACGTAGATGGAGAACCTTTCAATACTTATCGCGGGTTGGTTATGGCCGGCTATCAAGGTTGGTTCGGCGCTCCCGGTGACGGGTGTCCGCACAGTGACCATTCCAATACCGCATGGTATCATTATCGTGAAAACGACCGCTTTGAACCCGGAGTCTTGAGAAATTCAATTGATTTCTGGCCAGATATGAGTGAGTATGAGACTCAATATACTCCCGGCAAATTTATTCTTCCTAATGGTGAAAAAGCGACAGTATTCAGCTCTTATGATGAATCTACCGTTATGTTACATTTTAAATGGATGAAAGATTACGGATTAGATGGTGTCTTTATGCAGCGATTCGTAGGTGAAGTTATAAATAATCCTGACGGAAAAGCACATTTCAATAAAGTACTGGCTTCTGCAATGAAAGCGTCAAATCAGTATCAGCGTGCTATTTGTGTCATGTATGATTTGGGAGGATTTATGTCTGATAATACTCGTAATGCAGATGCTGTTTTGGCCGATGCACAGGAAATATTGGATACATATCGATTGAAAGACAGGAATGTGCAGAAATACTATTTGTATGAAAACGAGAAACCGCTGATCGTATTATGGGGCGTCGGATTTAACGATAATCGTCCTTATAACATGAATGATGTAGAGCAACTGATGAATGGGCTGAAAGAAAAAGGTTTCAGTATCATGTTGGGAGTTCCGACTTATTGGAGAGAAAGAAGAAATGATGCAATACCAGATGCCAAACTACATGACCTTATCAAAATGGCTGATGTGATTATGCCTTGGTTTGTCGGAAGGTATGGGAAAAGTGAATATTCTAACTTCCATAATTTGATTCAGCAAGATATTGCATGGTGTAAAGAAAATAATGTAGCCTATGCTCCTTTATGTTTCCCAGGCTCTTCAGACCGTAATATGCACCCGAATAATTCGATTAATCCGCGTTACGGAGGCCAATTCTTGTGGGATCAGATGTATTTCTGTATCAAGTCCGGTGCGCAAATGTTGTATATTGCCATGTTCGATGAAATAGACGAAGGTACAGCTATTTTCAAATGCTTGAATGAAAGCGATGTGCCAAGCAATGAAGCTGAAGACGATTATTATGTTGTATATCAAAATAATAGTTATCGCATGACTCAATCTAAGGTAGAAGTGACCGGGGCTAATGAATGGTGTCAGTTGGCTAAGGATCTAAAGGTTAAATTTCAAGGAGTGGAAGACGGGCTTCCGACAGACCATTATTTATGGCTCACCGGGCAAGGTCGCAGGATGCTTAGAGGAGAAGTTCCTTTGAAGTCATCCTGGCCGGCAAGATAAATCCGTGTACTTGTCCTACTGCTTGGTCTTTGTGATCAGGCAGTAGAACAAATCAAGTTAAAAAATAAATAGTCAATGTTGTTCTAAATCTGTAATATAGTTGATTGATGATATATTCTGTTACTAAAAAATATTGTAGTCTCAAGACATGTAGAATCCGGATAAGCGTATTCCTTTTATTTAATAGTTTTGTATTAAGTTTGTCTGCATCTCCCAAGCATGCAGCAGATACAAATTATCCGTCTTACCACGGACTCGCTATGGCCGGTTATCAAGGATGGTTTCATAAACCGGAAAAAGGAATGATGTATCCCGATGAGAAGAATGTGCGAATTGACATGTGGCCTGATGTAAGCGAATATCCCAAAACTTATCCAACAGGTCTGAAACATGCCGACGGTTCTACAGCACGATTCTTTTGTTCTTCCGACGAGAGTACTGTAGACCTCCATTTCCGTTGGATGAAAGAGTATGGGGTAGACGGTGTCTTTATGCAGCGTTTCTTTAACGCTGCCCGTAAAGATAACACAAAAGGGAATGCTGTTATCAGTCATGCCTTTAAAGCAGCTTCCAAGTATAACCGTGCAATCGGCATCATGTATGATTTGTCAGGGCTGAAAGCTCATGGCGAGGATTGTTCATCTTTGATTGAAGACTGGAAATTCTTAGTCGATTCTTTAAAAGTTACAAATCAGGACGGAGCTCATACTTATATTTTCCATAACGGGAAGCCATTGGTTACAATTTGGGGAGTAGGTTTTCCTGACAGGCCTTACGATATTCGGAACATCGGTCTGAAACGTTTTATAGATTTTTTATGTAATGATCCCGAGTATGGAGGATGCAGCATTATGTTGGGAGTACCTACCTATTGGCGTGAACTTGGTGCCGACTGTGTGCATGATCCTTATTTACATGAAATTATCCGCGAAGCAGATTTAATTATGCCTTGGATGGTACAAAGATTTACTCCTTTGTTGCATAATGACATGGACCGTTATCGCGATGTGATACTGCGTGATATGTCATGGTGTAAGGAGAACGGTATAGAATATGTTCCTTGTGTTACACCCGGATTCAGTTGGTATAATTTAAGTCGATATGCATTTCCGGATGATGTTAAACCCTCCGGTTCAATACCCCGTCAAGGTGGTCGTTTTTATTGGCAGCAGATTTCTACGGCCATAAACTGTGGCGCCAGAATGCTGTATATAGCTATGTTCGATGAAGTGAATGAGGGCACGGCTATCTTCAAATGTACTGATAATCCACCGGTAGGCAAGAATATTCAATTTGTGGGAATGGACAATATGCCTTCTGATCACTATTTATGGTTGACAGGAGAGGCTTCGTTAATTCTCAAGGGGAAAAAACCCTTGACATTTACATTGCCCAAGCGTCCGCATTAAAACCGATTGTCCGACTTTTGTAATATGAAGAAATAATGAAGAATAATATTCTATATCTCATAATGTGTTTGGTATTTACAGGATGCGGAATATCCCGTAAAGATATGATATGCCAAATAAGGAATGGGGGCGTAAAAGGATGTAGTTTCTCCGTCAATTTATTGACATTTGTTTCATGATTAATACTAACTGCTTATGAAAGTTTTACACTCTATTGGAGCTTTATGTTTTATTGGTTGCATGATGTCGTGCCAGTCGGTCAAGAATAAGGTTACAGAAAAAAGTGGTATAGACAGCTTGGCATCCAACCCTTTTATTACACATATGTATACAGCAGACCCTTCGGCGCATGTATGGGAGGATGGAAGACTTTATATCTATGCATCCCACGATATCGATCCTCCACGGGGATGTGATTTGATGGACCGTTATCATGTCTTTTCTACCGATGATATGGTACATTGGACAGATCATGGAGAGATCTTGAATTCATCTCAGGTTGTTTGGGGGCGTAAAGAAGGAGGTTTCATGTGGGCTCCCGATTGTGCTTATAAAAATGGAACTTATTATTTTTATTTCCCGCATCCGAGTGAAACGGCTTGGAATGATTCCTGGAAAATCGGAGTGGCAACCAGTCGGTATCCTGACCGAGATTTTAAAGTTCAAGGATATATAAAAGGTATGGATTCATTGATCGATCCGTGCGTATTTATTGACGATGATGGACAGGCCTATATATATCATGGAGGAGGTGGTATATGTAAAGGCGGAAAGCTTAAAGATAATATGATGGAACTGGATGGTGAAATGCTCCGAATGGAAGGATTGGTAGATTTTCATGAAGCACCATGGGTACATAAATATAACGGAAAGTATTATCTGTCATACTCGGATAATCACGATGAAAATATGAATGATGGAGTCAAAGGTGATAACCGGATGCGTTATGCTATCAGTGATAGCCCGTTGGGACCATGGAAACATCAAGGTATCTATATGGAACCTACCGACAGTTACACAAATCATGGCTCTATTGTAGAATATAAAGGCGAATGGTTTGCTTTCTATCATAATAGTGCATTGTCTAATCATGATTGGTTGAGATCCATTTGTGTAGACCGATTGTATTATAATGAAGATGGGACTATCCAGATGGTAAAGCAAAGAAAATAATCCTGAATGATTAGGTAGATTCAGTAAATAATAAAATTAGCCAACTAATTCATAATCAAATTATTATGAATTAGTTGGCTTTTTATATCAAACTCATGTTATTTTAATATAATTATTCCATTGGCTTATAATATGATTTATAAAATTGATAGAGATGAACATGTTATGGAACTTGCCGGACAAATGAAGATTCACACATATATAAATGTAGGAAAATCCGAGAACTGTTGAAGAAAGAACTCTAAACGATTTACCAACTATCAATAAAATCAGAATATTCGCTGGCGGTCAACAATTCTTCGAATTCCAGACTATCATCCGGTTTCAGCATAATAATCGGATATTCATGAGCATTGGAATTCAACATACCCGGAGAATCATTCAAAATATTATTCACACCTAAGACCGTGCCCGAAAGAGGCATATACAAATCACAAACCTCGCTAATCGATTCTATAGTGGCAAATACAGTGTTCTTATCAAAATATTCATCGATTCCATCGACAGAGACATATACGATATCTCCCAAACGTTCTTGGAGATAATCGGTTATCCCGACCCAACAATAATCGCCTTCGGGTTGCACCCAAACATGGTTTGTAGTATATCTGCGCCCCTCCGGATAATTCCTGACCGAACGGTTTTGCCGTCCCGGATTATACCGCACCGCTGACTCGGAATTTTTATTTATTCCGATACTCTCCGGTTCGGAAGCATCTTCAACCTCTTCTGTACCGGTATCGATCCCGACCTGTTTTCCCGAATCATTCGTCAAATCAATACCCCAAACGAAACAAGCAATCAACACCGAGCAGGCAACAATCATAAACTTTTTCATGGCAAATCCGATTTAATGTTACACAAAACATATTTTTTATTTCATAACTCGTTTAAGAATCCGTCTAAGAGCCTATCTAATTCTGTCCTCAAAAAAAACGTATTCCGTCTTTATCGGTAAACGTAAATATTCTCTCTTCAACACCTCCGGTAAGACACTTCAGCCAATACAACGCCCCGGCAGGCACATCTTCATATTCCACATTATAATCCTCAGCCCGTTTTATCCCCAACGATTCCCATCCGTCCATACCATAATAAAACAGTTCATAGACAGAGCCCGGGAAAACCGAATTTCCGTCATTTCGAGGCACACATACGATCCGGGTTATCCCGACAAGACTTTTCAGATCGATTACCATTTCTTTCTTATTATCTCTTACATAGCGGACATACGTCAACGGGTCACGATCGGTACTTTTTTTAAAACAAGAGTCTGTCGGCACGCAACCGACCGCATGTCCTTTTTCATCATATACAACAATCTCGGACAAATCGGCAACAGGTTTGCGGCTCAACAATTTCAGATAACGGAACTTACCGGACAAACTCACGCTATTATCGAATATCGCATCCCCGCTGCCCTTCTTCAACACGCATAATCGCCGGGCTCGATCGAAAGATCGCTCATCCGATCCCCAGATTTCCATCCCTTCGAGCGATTTACAATAACCGTTCAACTTTTCGTTGTAGGGATATTTTCGGGAGATCCTGATTTTCCGGGTACGGGAATGATCGGGAATCAGATAAACCATACCATCTTTTTCGTTCACTATAAACGGATAGTTGAAAGCCTTCAGTTCTCGTCGCCAATAATATACCGGAAGATAGACATTCCCGACCGCCATACGATCGAAAGTCGCTCGTTTCATCTTTCTCTCCGCCACAGCAACCGGTATCCATTGCCCCGCATTAAAAACCGCAAGGAAACAGAGATTCGGAAGTTTGTCTCCCGACATTCTCGAAACGGTAACCGTCACATCCCGCGTATTCAGATAACAATCTGTCACGTCCTTAATAAAAGGATTGCCGAACATCTCGGGAAGATATTCTCTCGTACGGTAATCGGCATAACGGTTCGTTCTCGAATACATATACCGATAAATCTTAGGAGCACGCCTGCCCGGGTCTATCTCCGACTTTCCGAATCTCCCGTCAGGCGAAATTACCGATACCCAGCAATGTCCTCCGTTCCGGTTGGCATACGCAGGAATGAAGTCGATCGCCGATGGTATCCCCGATACCCGATAACGCAGCAAATTGGCAGCGGCAAAAAAGTAACAACCCTTATCCGTAGTCACCCCCGGTAAATGTCGCACATACGCATATCCTCCCATATCGCCCGATTCCCGATCGGTATATACATGCGAAGCGACTGCAGCCGGGTCATATTTCAAATTATCGCACGATATCATGTCCGAAAAAGCCTGCGGAGCTATCGTCAGAGAATCCCTCCAATAATCCAACGGTTCGTTCAAAAACCGATACGGCAATAAATACTCAAAAAAAGTTTCGTCATCGATATCCCGTAACCAAGGGAACTTTGCCTGCTGTTCAAAAGCCCGGTCGATATGCCGGATCAGGAAAGCGGGAGAAACGGCATCCGCATCCGAAAGCCGCTCCGCTCCCTCGCTGTAATAAGAGGCAAACATCTCCAAAGCCTTTTTGTCCGGATAAGAAATGCCCTTTGTCTGTGCAATCGATGCGACTTGCCCAAAATAATCCTCATCCCGAACCGAAAAATGTCCCGACATATTCTCGATCAAGAATTTTGCCGCAACAAGTTTCAGACTATCTTCAGCCTTATGGCCGTAATGTTCGTAAACGGCCTTTTCCAATATCTCGAGATTTCGTTCCTTTTCCCGATTACAGCCGGTGCATACGATAACGGCAAGCCCTGAAAAAAGACAAACTATTTTCATGAACCTATCTATAACACTATGTGCCGATTGCCGATACTCCACCTTAATATTATAATATTATATAATACAAATATAATAAAAATAATACTTCGCCAAAAATTTATTCACAATAAATTTATAATATCAAATATTTTCGGGTCATAAACTTTGATATTTAATAAATAATACCTATTTTTATTGATGAATCGATACCGAATCGGCTTCATTTTGCAAATGATTCAGATCATACGATAACTAAATTTTATTATCGAAACACAATATTATTTATAACCTTATATCTTCCGTTGCCATGAAAAACAGATGCATCGTCTTCTTACTCGTAGGGATAATGATTCCGATCATATTTCTCGCCTGCAAAGACGACCTCTTTTTCCCGCAAGAAGAGACTGAGGGAGTTCCCAATACCACCCTTACCATCCGGAAAGCTCGCCAGATATTCGAGCAATTCGTTTCTTCCGATTCTCTTGTCTTGAAAAAATCGCTCGTCGAGAAATCCGGACTGTTCCCGGGTGACTTCACCCCTATTTGGGATAAAGCGAGCGAATCGGCGGATTCTCTTATCGAAAGTGTCGATGTGCCCATCAGCGCGCAATTCTTATATCGGGGAACTTTCAATTCCGGAAAGCTATCTAAAAAAGGCGATACAGAAAGGTATGCTACCGACATTTTTCAGAAACTGCTGGTCGTTTATGATAAACGCAGCCGGTTGACCGGATGCTTTATTATTAACCTGATTCCGACAAAGCAATATTACAATAAGCACAAAAACGATATCCCCCTGCGTTTTGCGAATTGCGAAAACGACTTCTGCGGTATCGTTCTATACTCGTATCTTAAAGATAACAGCACGGTGAGAATAAACGTCTTGAGGGACGGAAAGGCCGTGAAAGCGGCTTCGGTCTACAATAACGAGAATACGTTTGAGGAGAACCACCGGATAATGCGTTCGTTCGTCGAAGACGGGGTGGTCTATCGGATGCCTAAAGCTACGGCAACACGGGGAGGGGAGTATATCGGAGGAGGCCACGGTACAATTATATGGAACGGCTACAATTTGCCGGATATTGAAGTCCCGGGACACAGACCTGATCCTGAACCTGAGCCAGAACCCGGAACGGATCCGGAAATCCCGGAAGTTCCTGAACCTGATCCCAACCCCGGTAGCGGTGGGGGCGGTGGTGGGGGTGGCAGCGGAGAAAATCCTACCGATCCGGATGAAGATACCGACCCGGTAATTATCCGTCTGGATGTGTCGGGAAGTAAAACTTATACTCTTCTCGACGAATATACGCTATCGGTAAGTGTCTCTCCTGCAAACAAAAATCCCGGAATATTTTATTACGAAATGTCAAGACCCGGTGAGGGAAAATGGGAGGGCCTTAATGGCGCAACGGTAAAAGCTCGTTTCCCCGGTCGCTTTGAGTTACGGGCGCACGCCTATATCGATTATGAAATCTTCTATAGTAACACTATACAGGTAGAGCATATCTTTCCGTCGAGGGACGAGATATTGCAAACAGCACAATCCCATTTTGACGAATTATGGCAAAAAACTTTAAACGACTATTCCGAAACCTCGTGTCGGGAATACGGCTGTGCCGTTTATCTCGATACGAGGGATGGAGGAAAAGAAGATTATATCTACAAGGATACTCCGGGAGAAATGAAAACTCCTGACTATACCGAAATAAACGTAGGAATTGAACTGAAAGATGACTTCTCCGGAAAATCGCCTAACGATACGACCTTTTCATTAGGGGGTATATTCGGGGTCGCGTGCTTTCATACACATCCACCTATAGAATTTGCGCCCCAAGAAGCATCCCGAAGAACAGGTCCATCTGCTCTCGATTTAGCAAATCCGCTTCCATACAAAGTTCCCGGTATTATTTATGATTATATCGGGAAAAAAAACACAACAGGAGAGTATTATATTTATAATGGCCACAAAAAAAACGAACCAGCAAAGATATACTTTTATGGATCTGAAAGAAGACCAAACTAATAATTTACACTATATAAATTTAAACACAATATGAAACGATTCTTAATCACAGCGCAAATTTTATTATCTATTATTACGACTGCATATGCACAAAAGAACATATTTGAAAAAATGCCTCAAAATCAACGGGACAGTATTCTTATAGAAACGGCTAAAAATGCAGTGCTGAAATATGCTCCCGGATATTACAGGGATTATAAAAAACCCGAAGTCATTCTTTATGGAGCTGTACCTAAAGACTACCGGATAAAGAAAGACCGGGGAAGGTTATTTTATCAGGTAACTTTTTTTTATGACCCTTTAAAAGAAAAATTTCCCACAGACTATATAGTAAAAGCATATATCTGGGCGGATAATGGGAAAGTATATAGTTTAGCATTTATGACCAATTGGGCTTTTAATGTTGAAATGGCAGAAAAAAATAATTCTTCGAATATTGTACCTTTTTCTGTTCCTCGAGTAGGAAAAGGCACACCTCTCCCTGTAGACTCAAGTAAGAATGTACCACGAAAGTTCAAAGTATATAAATAACCGGCAGGATTATGAAACGAATACTAATCACTTTATCGGCATTGCTACTGATCATGACAGCCGGGTATGCGCAAAAAAACATATTCGAAAAGATGCCCCCAAAACAACGGGACAGTATTCTTATAGAAACGGCTAAAAATGCAGTACTGAAATATGCTCCCGGATATTACAGGGATTATAAAAAACCCGAAGTCATTTTTAGAGGAGCTCTCTCTAAGAAACACCATAAAAAGGAAGACTGGGGTAGATTATACTATCAGATAACCTTTTTCTATGACCCTCTAAAAGAAAAATACGCTAAAAACTACATCGTAAGAGTTTTCATTTGGGCAGACAATGGAAAAGTTTCTGATATGTATTTTATGAATGAGTGGGGGTTAGACATTGAAGGCCTTGAAAAAGATAACGAACATACCATAATGCCTTTCTGGATACCTCAATCAAAAGAAGGAACTCCACTTCCCGTAGATTCAAGTAAAATTGTTCCACGAAAGTTCAAAGTATATAAATAACCGACAGGATTATGAAACGGATACTAATCACTTTATCTGCTCTGCTACTGATCACGACAGCCGGGTATGCGCAAAAAAACATGTTCGAAAAGATGCCCCCAAAACAACGGGACAGCATTCTTATAGAAACGGCTAAAAATGCAGTACTGAAATATGCTCCCGGATATTACAGGGATTATAAAAAACCCGAAGTCATTTTTAGAGGAGCTCTCTCTAAGAAACACCATAAAAAGGAAGACTGGGGTAGATTATACTATCAGATAACCTTTTTCTATGACCCTCTAAAAGAAAAATACGCTAAAAACTACATCGTAAGAGTTTTCATTTGGGCAGACAATGGAAAAGTTTCTGATATGTATTTTATGAATGAGTGGGGGTTAGACATTGAAGGCCTTGAAAAAGACAACGAACATACCATAATGCCTTTCTGGATACCTCAATCAAAAGAAGGTACACCTCTCCCTGTAGACTCAAGTAAGAATGTACCACGAAAGTTCAAAGTATATAAATAACCGGCAGGATTATGAAACGAATACTAATCACTTTATCGGCATTGCTACTGATCATGACAGCCGGGTATGCGCAAAAAAACATATTCGAAAAGATGCCCTCAAATCAACGGGACAGCATCCTTATAGAAACGGCTAAAAATGCAGTACTGAAATATGCACCCGGATATTACAGGGATTATAAAAAACCCGAAGTCATTTTCAGAGGAGCCGCACCCAAAGATTATCGGATAAAAGAAGACAGAGGAAGGCCATTTTATCAAGTAACCTTTTTCTATGACCCTCTAAAAGAAAAATATGCCAAAAATTATATCGTACAAGTACTTATTTGGGCGGACAATGGAAAAGTTTGCAGCATGTATTTTATGAATGAGTGGGGGTTAGACATTGAAAGCCTTGAAAAAGATAACGAACATACCATAATGCCTTTCTGGATACCTCAATCAAAAGAAGGAACTCCACTTCCCGTAGATTCAAGTAAAATTGTTCCACGAAAGTTCAAAGTATATAAATAACCGACAGGATTATGAAACGGATACTAATCACTTTATTTGCCCTGCTACTGATCACGACAGCCGGGTATGCACAAAAAAACATATTCGAAAAGATGCCCCCAAAACAACGGGACAATAATATCGACTGAGACAACCAAAATAACTGTAAATACTTACCTTTCCCAATGACAGAAACAGATCGAACAAGAGTAGATGAAATTACAGAACCGAAGAAATATGCAGATAAATTAAGCGGCCTGATTTTCTGCATATATATCATCTCTTTACCCATACTCTGGAATATCTGTCACAGTCTTTTATTGGGAAAAGAACTGCTTATAGTTTGTACTCTGTTATTTTGCAGCATACTTTATGCCGGAACAGTAATTTCAAAGTCAACCGGTTTTTCCGAACAAAAATTTATAAACATATCTTATGCCGATATATTAATCGTACTATTCTCCTTTATTCTTGTTTTTAATTCCATTAAAAACGGCCGATTGATTTTTATTCCGGTAGAAGAATGGTGTGCCATATTAGCGGTTTATCTTCTGATGCGAAACATACGATGTGCAGACATAATACCGGAGACACTCATTCTCAGCGGGACGATGCAATCGGCAATAGTCTTATTCCAGAAAACCGGCTATATGAAAAGTAACAACGAATGGTTCGAGATTACAGGATCGTTCGGTAATCCCGGACCATTAGGAGGATTTCTGGCTATTTGCATCGTTATATGCCTGTGCCGGATATATGAAACCCGAAAGCAAAACAAAATAATACATAGCACATATATTATTGCCGCCGGAACAATGTTAACGGCCTTTTATTTTGCCGATTCGCGCGCGGCATTTGTAGCGACAATAGCAGGTTGCACATTTTATTTCTTTCAAACAATACGGATTTTTCTGAAAAAGCATCCGCATATTATCCCGATAATCGGAGGAATATTGATATTATCATCCATCCTTATATTCAATTATCGGGAAAACTCGGCAAACGGCAGGCTACTGATCTGGAGAGTGTGTTCGGAAATGATCTCTCATAAGCCGTTTTCAGGATACGGAACCGCATCATTCGGACAGGATTATATGCTGCACCAAGCACACTATTTCGAAACGCATCCCGACTCGCGCTTTTCTCAAACTGCCGATGATACGCTCTACCCTTTCAATGAGTTTCTACATATATTGGTAGAACTCGGTATCCCGGGATTATCGGCAATCGGCGCTTTCTTGATCTCTCTATTTTTATCTCGATCGAAAAACGGGACAAAACGGGTTTTAAAAGCCGGATTAATCGCTTATTTATGTTTTTCGTTGTTTTCCTATCCGAATTCGGTCTTCCCTCTATTCGTCCTTTTCGGAATATTTTCGGGATGCATCGAGAACCGGAAGGTATTTAAAATACCGATATCCGCCTTGACAACGGGAAGCCTGCTAATTCTATCGGTTCTGGTCTGTTCCGGTTCGATTCGGGAAATCAGATTTTATTATAACGGAGCAAAAACTCTCGAAAAATTTTTCACGGGAAACTGCTCGGAAGCGATTTTATTTTCAGACCGACATTATGAACAGCTAAAATATAGCGAATTATTCAACAATATCTACAGCATGTGGATAGAAAAACATCCGGATATAAAAAAATTGCCGAGACTGCCGGCGGGATGCAGCAATTATTGCAATATAGGAAAAACATATATGCTCTCTGAACAATACGACTCTGCAGAAGAATATTTGAAAACAGCGTCTTTTATGGTTCCCGGGAAAATAACTCCCAACTATTTGTTATGGCAAAACTCGTTACAAAAAGGGGACACGACGACCGCAATCGCCATTGCCGAACGGATATTGAAACAACCTTTAAAGGCAGAAAGCACTTATACACTCCGTGCCAAAAGCGAAATACGGAGATTTTTAGAAACCGAACAAGGGAAAAAACAAGTTTCTGCCCCATAAATACTTAGTACCTATCTGAGCGCTAAATATTTTTCCAGCTTATCGAATGCGGTCATTACAACTCTGTTCGTCACCGTAAAGAACCATACGCAAGGGACAAAGCAAAAAAGGAAACGCTTGGCGGAATAAGCCAAAACATTTTCTATCGTATCCCATTTATAATCGATCTGATATAAAATAATCACATAGAACAAAGATGCCAACAGAATCATAGATAACAGACGAAGGTTATCTCGTGTCTTTATCACATTCCGGATATTGACAAGCAGCGAAAGAAGAGCAGCGGAAAACGACCAGCCGTAATAATAATTATTGACATAAAGATCTTTCATATAATTATAGATAGTCTCGACCTTCTCCCCATCCCAGAAAAGGCGGACAATGGCTATCCCTTCGGCATACAGCCCGTTCAGTTTCATAAACAGACTCCAAAGCAAAGCGGGAGACAATGACAACAAAACCGGCAATAAGTCTTTATACTGTTTTCTTCTGAAAGAGTCGTAACCGACAACACAAAGTGCAGCGCCGATAAATACGATTCCTTCGGTACGTGTCCAAATATTCAATGCCAGCAAAAGGGATGCCAGATACAGGTCTTTCCGTTCACGATACCGAAACCAAACGGCAAGATATATGATTCCCAAAGAAGCGGTTACGGCGTGTATGACATTTGTCCCCGAAAGCGAAGAGAAACCGAGCATATCGGGAGTTATCAACATAAAGAAAGTGGCTATTACAGCGCCTGTACGATTAACTACCCGGCATAAGACCGCATAAAAAGCAATCAGGAAGAAAAGATACATCAACCCCGGAATCAACTTCGACATGGGTGCTCCCAATAAATAAACATAGGCATAACTGAGCTGAACCATAGGGGTATAGGTAATATAACTTCCCGGTTGGTGTATAGACGGCATATAATCTCCTTGAAATATGGAAAGGCCTTTTAACGTATGTTCTTGGGAAATGATGTACCCGATCGTATCGAATCCCGAAAGGCTGTCCCGGTCATAAGTAGGGAAATAGACACACCGAGAGAAATTCATATATTCCAAAATAATAATGAGGATAACAAACAGCAGCCATACCAGATTAAAACCGGAGAAATCGAAAGAGAGCGGTTTCCGAATCTCCTGAACAAGTTCTTTCCGACGGAAAATCAGCGGGAACGAAAGCGATAGGATGAGCAAGGCACTCGCTACTAAAACCGAGACTCTTGTAAGCGGAATACCGACGGCATCCATCAACAGCATCAACAAAGTCTGCAAAGCTATGCCTATCGGGAAAGAGAGCCCCAGTTTCTCGATCAAGCTGAACCTTAACGATATAAGATTGACCGTCACAAATCCTGCCAGGAATGAAAGAAATATACCAAAAGATACCATAATGCTTATTTGTTTTCAGTTTTTTTGACCGGCAAAATACCGTTTTCGAACTTTTCTACTTCATAAGGGACATATTCAAATCCTTCACCGTTTACAATGGCGACATGGGTAATCTCATCGACATAATGGCTTTTTCCGAAATCAAAAGGGATAACCAGTTTTCGGGGATAAAGGAAGCGGAGTGCATATATTTTATTCGATATCTCTGCCGTAAAAGGGCTCTTTCCTTTTGTAAAAGCTTCTGAAGAAGGCCATAAAATAATCGCATTCTCCGGTGTATGTTCCCGAGTATTTTTCAGATACATATAATTGGCTCCGAGCTTTATAGACATTCTACCGTCATAATTAAGATTCGGATACTTTCTGACAATTTCCATATTTTCAGGAAGCATCGTAAAGCATACCCAGTTATAGGTAGGCTGCAAAACCATGACGACCTTTAATAAAAACAACGTAAGCGCAACTGCTATGATATTCTTAAACAACCATCTGGAATAAGCCGGTTTTTTTACGGCTTTTCCGTTTATTTCTGTTTTCGACTCTTTTATTATTCTTTTCTTATTTCCCATATTAACTATCTTATCCGATATTTCAGTAAAACCCAAATCGCCTCAAGTCCATCTGTCCATTTTATTTTTTTTCCCTCCTCCACAGATCGAGGGGTATAGCTGATTGCCACCTCTTTTATCTTATATCCTTTTTTCAGAATCTTAGCCGTTACCTCCGGACAAAATTCAAAACCGGTACAGTCAAGAGGGATCGATTTTAACAAAGACGACTTGAACATTTTATAACAAGTCGGCTCATCAGTCAAGACCTGTCCGTACAATAAACTTGCTATAAACGAGACCAAACGGCCTCCCCAATAGAATGACGGATAGGAATGACGGTTCTGCTTATTCAAAAAACGAGAACCGTACACAACCGAGTATTCTCCGGAATGCAAATAAGGCAACAGCAAAGAATAATCGTGCGGATCATACTCTAAATCGGCATCTTGTATAATCACATACTCTCCGGTAATATGTTTTATCCCGGTACGGATAGCCATGCCTTTTCCTCGATTTATATCATGAACAATATATTTTATCGGAATCTCCGGATGTTCCCGGATAAATGATTCGACAAGCATTCCGGTCTCATCGGCAGAACCGTCATCGACAACCACGATCTCTTTTTTTATTTTGAACGGCAACAACACCGACAAAACCCGAGTCAGGATATGGCAAATGGTCTTCCCTTCGTTATACGAAGGAATGATCACCGACAAAGTTTTTTCATGATCTGCCATAGGCAATAACTGTTTCGAAACATATCTCCGTTCGAACCGACTTCTAATCGTGTCACGGTATAATTACACCCCATCTCGGAATGAGAAAACAAAGTTATGATTTTTTCTTTAAGTAAATAAATTTAATTTTATATTTCAACAGATCAAAACCATGTTTGGAATTATGTATAAGAACATTCGACAAACTCTTAATCACGACTTTGCATATATAGAAAAATTTCAGACTTTTCTTTGTTATAGAAACAAGTGTCTATCATACAATAGATATATAACCTCCAATTTATATTTTTGTATATTTACGAAAACATAAACATACGTAAAAATGAATTGCTTAAAAACAAAACGATTGATATTAAGGCATTTCACAGAAAAAGATATAAATGCTCTGTTCGCTATTTTAAGTGATAAAGATGTAAACACGTTTCTCCCCATGTATCTTTTGAGAAACATAGAGGAGGCGAAAAAGTATTTTCAATATATAAAAGATTATATTCAACAGAAAGGGCACTACTACGCTATTTGCCTCAAAGAAGACAATATTCCTATCGGCTGTATTCATGTAAGCGCAGACGACAGCCATGATTTAGGATATAGCATCAGGAAAGAGTTCTGGCATAAAGGGATTTGCACCGAATCCTGCTTGGCAATAATCGATATGCTGAAACAAACAGATATCCCCTATATCACAGCTACACATGATGTAAATAATCCGAGAAGCGGAAAAGTAATGAAAGCCATAGGCATGACATATCGGTACTCTTATGAAGAACTGTGGCAACCTAAAAATTTTCTGGTTACATTCAGAATGTACCAACTAAATTTTGATGGACAAAAAGACAGAGTATATAAAAAATATTGGGATAAATACCCCAACCATTTTATTGAGGAAATGCCTTTATAATGATGAGATTGTTGATAAAAAGCATAGTATAAGATTTGAAATTTTAGATAACCCAAAAGATTTATGATTATTCTTATTGCAGGAGATACGCATACGGGAAAGACCTTATTAGCACAAAAGTTGCTGGAAAAATATAAATATCCCTACTTTTCGATAGACCATTTGAAAATGGGAACTATCAGAAGCGGACAATGTAAATTGCCTGCCGATAGCAATGATATGGAATTAGCCGATTATCTGTGGCCGATTGTCAAAGAAATAATAAAGACCTGTATCGAGAATTCACAAAACCTGATTATTGAAGGATGCTATATTCCTTTCGGCTGGGAAAATGACTTTACTGATGAATATAGAAAACAGATAAAATACATCTGTCTTATATTCAGCCAAGAATATATACGACATAATTTTCAAGATATCTTGAAATATGAAAATGTTATAGAAAAGAGGCAAACAACAGATATAATCTTGGAGGATATGAATAAAACCAATAGATATAACCTAAAACAGTGTATATCAAGAAAATACAATTACATTCTAATTGACAAGAGCTATTTAATGAATATAGATGACATTATAAATATAATCCATCGGGAAGGTTGATGAGGAGTATTCCCCATATAAGCGAAAAAACAGCTTAATGCAATTATTTTATTCTTAAGACACGTGGGAACAATTTGGGAAACCTATATATAAAAAGAAAGAAGTCAAATGATATTTACATTTGACTTCTTTCTTTTTGTACCCAGAGCCGGGATCGAACCGGCATGGAAGTGAATCCACTGGTGTTTGAGACCAGCGCGTCTACCAATTCCGCCATCTGGGCTTTTAGACGGGGCAAAAGTAGATATTCTTTTTGATTGTGGCAAGCTTTTCAGACTTTTTTTTCAAAAAAAGGATATATATAGATTTGTAAAGAAAAATATTAGTTACTTTAGCAAACGGTATAAATACAAAATATATTTCAGAATAAAATCGGATAAATAAATGAAAAACAGGTTTTAATATATTTTCGTACCGTATTTTATTCGTCCAACCGACACAAAAAGCTATAGTATGAAAAATAGATATTGCATTATTATGGCTGGCGGAATCGGAAGCCGGTTCTGGCCTGTCAGCCGAACAAACCGCCCCAAACAGTTTTTAGATTTTTTCGGAACAGGACATACTCTCTTGCAACTGACCTATGATCGTTTCCGCAAAATCATTCCTCCCGAAAATATCTTTATCGTAACGAACGAACAATATGAGGGTTTGGTAAAACAACAAATACCGGATGCCGATGATAAACATATTTTGTTAGAACCCCAACGAAGAAATACAGCTCCTTGTATTGCTTGGGCAGCATACCACATTCAGGCAATCGACCCGGAAGCAAATATCGTAGTAACCCCATCAGATCACCTTATTCTCAAAGAAGATGCTTTTGCGGAATGTATCGGTAAAGGATTAGAATTTGTAAACAATTTTCCGGCACTCCTTACATTAGGAGTAAAACCCAACCGTCCGGAGACCGGATACGGATATATACAGATCGGAGATGAAAGTAACGGAGATATCAAGACCGTTAAAACGTTTACAGAAAAACCAAACCAAGAATTGGCCGAAGTTTTTGTAGAAAGCGGAGAATTTTTCTGGAATTCCGGGATCTTTATCTGGAATGTACAAACCATTATTAAAGCGTTCCAACGGTATCTTCCCGAAGTCTCGGTTCGGTTCGAATCTGGAATCGGAAAATTCAACACATCTGAAGAAAAAGAATTTATTCAGGAAAATTTCCCCGCTTGCCAAAACATCTCCATAGATTTCGGACTGATGGAAAAAGCATCGAATGTATTTGTTCTCTGCGCCGATTTCGGATGGGCAGATGTAGGGACATGGGGATCTCTTTATGATATTTCGTCTAAAGATAAAAACGGCAATGTAAATCAAGAGGGAAAATCTCTCATTTACGAAAGCGACAACAATATCATTGCTGTTCCGAAAGATAAATTGGTCGTCATCGAAGGCTTAAAGAACTATATCGTTGCCGATTCGGACAATGTATTGCTCATTTGCAGAAAAGATGAAGAGGAACGTATCCGACAGATTGTGAATGATGCAAAAGCAAAATTCGGAAATGAATTTACCTAATGAGCAACAAGGTTCTATATTTTATCAGTCTGATTTATATTTTCAAAAATTTAAATAGCAATTAAAACGGCAGATCCTTTCTACAAGAATCTGCCGTCTCTATATAGAAAAAAAGACTATTCCGTTACTATTTTTATACTTCTTACAGCAAGCCTTGCCTCAAGCCACTGAACAAAACGTGATTGTTCTGCTTTCGACATGGGTTTCGCATAGCGTACCACAGCTAACGTCATCGTATCAAGTTTTCCGGTTTCCACACTGCTAAATACAGATTTCGTAACCGCAATATTTTCAACTAACGGAAAAAGGATTTTAATTTCGGGAGAAATTGCAATACCTATCGTATCATACTGTTGGTAACGGGACACGACGGTCTGCAAAGAATCGACTTTTTTATTCAATAATGCAATGCGCTGTTGATTATCTTTATAAATATCTTTAAACATCATACTGTTCAAGCTTTTCAAATCAATTTCCCTATTGGACGCAAATCCTTGTGAAAGGATCAATTTTGTACCGGTCAATCCGTATTCGGGTAACCGAGATTCAATTGATAATATCGAGTCTTTCGAAAGTTCTTGTCCTATAAGAGAAACCCGAATAACTTTCTGACCATTCTCAAATGAAGCCGTTTTACTTAAAACCTGAATATCAGGTAAGTTAAATTGCTGATTAACAAACTGGAATGCTGATGTCTCGAAATAATTCTGACGTATCATATTATAGGTAATGATCACACTCGGCGTCATTGTAAGGAGCAGAATAGAATATACAATACGTTGTACGGTTTTCTCACGGTCTTTATCGACAAACTGCTTTTTAGAAAACTTCATTGCTTTTACTCCCATTGTAGTTGCAAAAGCAATAAAAACAGAATTAATAAAGAACAGATAAAACGCTCCGAAAAAATAGTGCATATTTCCATTCGCCAGACCGAAACCTGCCGTACATAAAGGAGGCATCAAAGCCGTAGCAATAGCCACTCCCGGAATTACGTTTCCCTTTTGCTTGGTAGCCATAGCCACAATGCCTGCCAATCCGCCAAAAAGAGCGATCAACACATCATATATCGTCGGGGATGTGCGTGCCAGCAATTCCGATCGGGCTTCATTCAACGGAGAAATCAAAAAATAGAGCGTAGAGGTCAATACACTGAAAATAGTCGCCACACCTAAATTCCGAAAAGACTTTTTTATCAGTTCAAAATCATTGATTCCAAGCCCCAATCCAATGCCCATTATAGGACCCATTAACGGAGAAATCAACATCGCACCAATAATAACCGCCGTAGAATTTGTATTTAATCCTAAAGAAGCAATAAAAATAGCAAAAATAAGAATCCATATAGTAGAACCTTTAAATTCTATTCCTTCACGGATAGCCTCGACTGTCACCTGTTCACTTTCTCGGTCCTGACTTTGATCTAAATAATGCCCCAGAAATTGTCTGACAGCAAGAAACGACTCTTTAAAAAACATATCCTCACTTTTTTATCAATTTATTTATCAGCGGAATCTCTTCTATCGGCAAATCCCGTTTTACCATATAAACAACGAAAACAGATAAAAGTGCTGTACGGAACAATAATTTCAGAAATAGGTTATCTATATCCACCAATACTGCTACACTATATAAAACAAGAGTCAATACCGCATAACGTCCCATAGAGGATAAATCGTATTTAATCGGATATTTTTTTTGTCCTATAAAATAGGAAACCATCATCATCGAGAAATAACAGAAAAAAGCAGCCCATGCACATGCCATATATCCGAAACGAGGGACGAACATTATATTTATCGCTGCCGTAACAACAAACCCGAATAAAGAAAACCAAGCACCCCATTGAGTCTGGTCTGTAAGCTTATACCAGAGAGAAAGATTAAAAAATATTCCGAAAAACAACTCTGCCAACATAACGATGGGAACGACTTCGATGCCTGTAAAATACTCTTTCGGCATAAGAAAGCGTACCAAATCTAAATAAAACATCACACCCAAAAATATAAAGAGACCGAAAATGACAAAATACTTCATCGCATCTGAATAGGATTTTTTATTCTCATCTCCGGATTCTTTATTTTTTGCAAAAATAAACGGTTCATAAGCAAAGCGAAACGCCTGCGTGAACATAACCATGACAATAGCTATCTTATAGGCCGCACCGTATATTCCCAACTCAGACATCGCATTAGGCCGGGATTCCGCCAACAACGGATAAAACATTTTATCAAATGTCTGATTCATAATTCCGGCAACCCCCAATATCAACAACGGGAATGAGTAACGAAGCATACGTTTCCAGATCACCGCATCAAAATGATAACGAATCTTAAATATTTCGGGAATCAACATCAATAATACAGCTCCCGAACTGATTAAATTAGAGACTAAAATATAGCCTACCATAAAATCAGGGTCAAAAAACCATGAAATCAAAACAGGATTAGTTTTGTATATCCATGGACACAGCAAAAAGAAGAATAGATTTAATGCGATATTCAGAAATATAGAAAAAAGTTTAAGCGCGGCAAAGCGCATCGGTCGTTTCTGATAACGCAAATAAGCGAACGGCAAAGCAGTAAAAGCGTCTATCGCGATTATCAATGCCACCATCCAGACATAATCGGTATGAGCGGGATACCCCAACCATGCAGAAACCGGCTTCAGAAAAATAAGCACCAATATAAAGAACAAAGACGACGTGGATGCTAAAGATATCAGTCCGGTAGTATATACTTTAAGAGGGTCTTTATACTCTTTATCATTGGCAAAACGAAAAAATCCGGTTTCGAGTCCATAGGTGAGAATAATCAATAACAGAGCCATATAGGCATACAAGTTTGTAACTATCCCGTACTCTGCGGTAGTTTTCAGTGCGTTAATATACAAAAAGACAAAGCACCAGTTCAAGAAACGCCCCAAGATACTGCTCAATCCGTATATCGCAGTATCCTTGGCAAGACTTTTCATTCCGGACATAAATAATCGTTTTAAAATAAAGAACCCTGTTCTGAGAAACGGGAACGATGCAAATGTGTATATGCCAAATCGGTCACTTCCCGCCCACGTGGAGTCCGTTTAATAAATCCTTCTTTAATTAAATACGGCTCGTAAACTTCTTCGAGAGTACCCGGATCTTCGCCTAAAGCAGTAGCTATAGTCGTAAGCCCGACAGGACCGCCTTTAAATTTATCGATAATCGTTATCAATATCTTATTATCGATTTCGTCCAATCCATATTGATCTATATTCAAAGCCTCCAGAGAGAACTTGGCTATATCTATCGTTATCTCTCCGCTACCTTTTACTTGTGCAAAATCCCGAACACGGCGTAATAAAGCATTTGCTATACGGGGTGTTCCCCGACTACGCATGGCAATCTCATCCGCAGCTTCGATCGTACAAGGAACCTGCATAATCGAGGCTGAGCGTAAAACGATACGACTCAATACCGTATGATCGTAATACTCAAGATGACAATTAATGCCGAACCGAGCACGTAAAGGACTGGTTAACAATCCGCTTCGGGTAGTAGCTCCGATCAGGGTAAAAGGATTCAGGTCGATCTGTATGGAACGGGCACTCGGACCTTTATCGATCATAATATCGATGCGATAGTCTTCCATAGCAGAATAAAGATACTCTTCTACAACAGGACTCAACCGATGTATCTCATCGATAAAAAGTACGTCGTTAGGTTCTAATGAGGTCAAAATTCCCGCCAAATCTCCGGGTTTATCCAATACCGGTCCGGAAGTGATTTTAAATCCCACACCTAACTCATTCGCCACGATATTCGAAAGAGTCGTCTTTCCCAATCCGGGAGGACCATGCAGCAGGACATGATCTAAAGCCTCTTCCCTCATACGGGCAGCCATAACAAAAACCCTCAGATTCTCTATAATTTTATCTTGTCCGCTAAAATTATCAAAAGTCAGCGGACGAAGGGCTTTTTCAAACTCCCGCTCATTTTCAGAAATATTTTGCTCTCTTATATCAAAATCAGATTCCATATACAGGCTAAAAGTTTCATACTTTCGAAAAACAAACTTAGATATTTATTTCGGAACAAACGATCTTTATGAAAAAGTATCTGATTAAACTTCAAAACAAAATTGCCAAAATCAAGAATCCTTACGCATTTTATTTTTCAGGGCAGCTTTTTTAGCTACTTTTTCCCAAAACTTTCTCTTATAATACAATGCCGTTTTCACAGAAGAAGCAATATCCCAACCTCGAAGACGGGAATATTCGGCGACAATATATGAAGTCACCTCATCACTCGGACTGATCCTGTCGAAATTACGAAGACATTCCTTTTTCGACAGTTTACCGAAACGCATCCTGTTTAAATCCACCAAACTAAAATGCACTTCATCTCCGACCTGTTCATAAAGAACATTTCCCGGAGAATAATCCAGATGCAAGATCCCCGCTTCATGAACTCCTAAAGTAAACTCGGCAAACTTGTCGAGGATATACTCTCCCGTCCCTATCGAATTATAAAAATCACGCATCATCCGAGGATAATTTTCTATCTTACTGATAAAATATCCTTGATAAAAAAGCAACCCTTTTTTCACCTCTATATAAGCTATCGGTTCAGGAGTACGTATTCCTTTGCTCAAAAGAAACATTGCATACTCATAAGCCCTCCTCGCTTTACTGGGACGAAAAAAAGCATAAATAATCCGGTTGATACAAATCGGAACTTTATAGCGCTTCACTACAACATCGATATCTTGTGCACTGAATTTCTTAATTTGATTCCTGGCTTCATAAATCATATCACCCCCCTTACTGAAATTAGCAGGAAGTTGCTTTATAAAAAGTGAAAGTTTCGAATAATCCGGATTAATTACAATATTCATATTACCGAGTTAAGACTCTTCGTTAATTCTATACAAATATACCTATTTTCTTGAATATAGCTTTTTACAAAACTATTTTTGGGCATATATCTCCTTTTTTATCTTATTTGCAATCTCCTCAGGCGAGATTTCATTTAAACAAGCATAATCATTTCGCCAACAAGGACGATTTCCGAATACAGAACATGGACGACAGGGTAAATCAACCTGAACAGTATTATCTAAAGATTGTTTCCAACCCAAAAAACCCGCATACGGGTGCGTCGCGCCCCAAACAGATATAACCGGAAGTCCGACCAAAGAAGCCAGATGCATATTTGCAGAGTCCATCGAAACCAATAATTTCAAATGGCTCATTAAAGCCAGTTCTCCGGAAAACCCCAATTGCATGCCTGTCAAAGAAACGACTTTCCCTGGGAAATCAGACGCCCACCGGTTTAGAATCAAAGACTCTCTTTCCCCTCCGCCGAAAAGGAATATTTTATATTCTCCCGTTTTCGCCAACATCGATATTAACTGTTCCATTTTTTTCTCCGGATATATCTTTCCTCGATGCTTTGCAAACGGAGCTATCCCTATACAGTGCATTTCGGATGAATACTCCGACAATAAAACTTCCGGTAAAGCTGCCTTTTTCTTTCCATAAATCGAAACAAAATTTTCAGGAAAAGAAAAGCCGAGTTTCCGAAACACATCTGTATAACGATGAAAAGAGGTAGGTAACTGCCGCAATTTTTTATGCCGACGTGCCGTAATTTCACATTTAGCAATCCGACCTTTATTTATGTGAACGCTTTTCACTCCTGAAAAACGCAATAAAGCACACAACAGCCGTGAGCGTAAAACATTATGAAGATCAGCTATACCGTCAAAAGAAAATGTCCGAAGTTCTTTATATAGAATATAAATACCTTTTATTCCCTTGTGCCGTCCCCGAATTTCAGCCGGATAAATTTTCAAATTATCCGGTCGGTTTATAAATATCCGAGATACCACAGGAGTAGTCAGCATTGTAAAATTCACATCAGGGTAAGCTTTACATAAAGAATAAACTATCGGAATAGTCATTGCAACATCTCCCAATGCGGAAAGCCGAATAATCAATATATTTCTTAATGGCCGGCAAGAAATCACAGAACAATTATTTTTTACCATATAACACCGGATTCAAAGCCGGATCATTATACATCTTCATTTGCTTATATACTTTCATATATTTCTTCCCCGACTCAATATCAAGTAAAAGTTGATCTATCGCAGAAGACAAATCGATTCGTTGCTCAAGCAACACCCGCAATTTTTCACGGCACTTTTCTATATGTTCCGGAGAAGCGTCACGGCGTTCTACCTCCTGCTGCATATGATAAATCTTAAGGGCCAGAATAGAAAGTCGATCTATTGCCCATGCAGGACTTTCAGTATTGATCTTTGCATCGGCCGACACCTTTACATTCTTATACTTATCCCAGAAATAACTATCTATCAACTCGACCAAATCGGTACGATCCTGATTCGACTTGTCAATACGGCGTTTTATCTGCAATGCTTCTGCAGGATCGATAGACGGATTGCGAATAATATCCTCTAAATGCCACTGGACGGCATCGATCCAATTTTTCAGATATAAATAATAATCGATTGTTTTTTCTTCAAAAGGATTCTGAATCTCAGCATCCACGTCATCTATATTGTGATAAGCCAATGTGGCATTCCAAAATATCCGGTTACTTTTTTCACTAAAAGTCATATCGAGTCTGTTATTGTATAGTTAAGTCTACAAACATAACAATTGTTTCATAAACGAACAATCTTTCGGACAAATAAATACGGTTTAACGCCCTTTACCGAATACATACTGAAAAAAGATTTAATTTTGTACCATTTTCAACAGATATGCAAAAGAACATCAACATTATCATCGATAATAAAATACCTTTCATCAAAGGTATTCTCGAACCGTATGCAAACGTTAAATATCTACCTCCTTCGGAGATAACGAAGGAGCAAGTAAAGGATACCGATATTTTAATCATACGTACCCGGACACGTTGCAATGAAAGTCTTCTTTCTGAAAGTCGTTGCAAATTTATCGGTACGGCAACAATCGGATTCGATCACATCGATACCGAATATTGTAAACAAAACGGAATAGAATGGAAAAACGCACCGGGATGTAACGCATCTTCGGTCGGGCAATATATATTGGCATCTCTGCTTTTGCATGCAGAAAAAAACAGTTATTCGCTTAAAGGGAAAAAAATCGGAATAATCGGTGTCGGTCATGTCGGCTCGATAGTCGCCCACCATTGCAGGACCATCGGAATGACAGTTCTACTTAATGATCCGCCTCGGGCAGATGCAGAAAAAAATAATATCTTCGTCTCTTTAGACACAATTGCTGAAGAATGCGATTTTATCACTTTTCATACACCACTCAACCGTACGGGAATATACCGAAGTGTTCATCTGGCCGACAACGACTTTTTCAAGAAATTGAGAAAACAGCCCGTTATTATCAACTCTTCTCGAGGAGAAGTTGTCGATAATAAAGCCCTATTGACCGCATATCAAAAGAAAGAAATATCGGATATAATCATCGATTGTTGGGAAAACGAACCGGATATACTTCCGGAATTACTTGAAAACGCTTTTATCGCAACCCCTCATATTGCCGGTTATTCAGCCGACGGAAAATCGAACGCCTCCCGGACGATGGTCCGGGAAATATCCCGAATACTCGGGATCGAGATCGACACCTCAAAAATAATTCCTCCGCCAGCCCCTTTTCCGGAAATAGATTTAAACGTATGTTCGGGAGATCCGATAACAAATGCCGTAATCGCATCATACGATCCCCGAACCGACACAACAAATTTACGTTCTGCTCCTAAACAATTCGAGAATTTACGGGGGAATTACGGGCTTCGACGAGAATTCGGTGCATATAAAATCATGCTTCCCGCATCCGAGAAAATTTCGGTTTTAAAAGAATTAGGGTTTATTATTTCTCCAAAATCATAATCGGGATATAACTTCTTCGATTATTCGAGGATAAAACTCATACTCCAACCGATGCACCTTACGGGCTACATCTTCATAAGTATCAGCCGGATCTACCGTACATTTTTCTCGATGGATAATAGCTCCTGAATCATAATGTTCATTTACATAATGTATCGTTATGCCGCTCTCTTTTTCTCCGGCCTCGACAACAGCCTTATGCACATGATCTCCATACATTCCTTTTCCTCCGAAACGAGGTAACAACGCAGGATGTATATTTATAATTGCATCGGGATATGCCTGAATCAAATACTTCGGAACTTGCAATAAAAAACCCGCCAGAACAATAAAATCGATATGAAAGTCCCGAAGTTTTGTCAATACATAATACTCCGATTCAGAAAATTCCTTTTTCGTAATGATAAGTTCAGGAACTTTCAATAACCGTGCACGTTCAAGGACATAAGCATCCGGCTTGTTAGAAACGACAAGGGAAACTTCAATACTCTCCGATTTGGAAAAATATCGAATAATGTTCTCTGCATTAGTACCCGAACCGGAAGCAAATATGGCAATGTGTGTATTCATTTTTCATCCTATCATTTCAAGTCTTGACAAAACTACAAAAATTTATAAAACAGCCGAAGAAACGATGCAATTAATATAAAGAAGCAGTCAAACTCTATCAAGAATACAAACCTCATATTATTTTAATAGACATCAATATGCCGGTTCTCGACGGATACGAAGCGACAAAAAGAATTCGTGAAATATCTTCGTCAATTTCCATCATTGCTGCTACGGCATAGCTTTTACCGAAGATGAAGATAAGATCCTAAAAAGCGGATTCGACGGGTACACGCCAAAACCTACTAATACCGATTACATTAAAAGATAAAATTGCCCGATCTGTTGAAAAATTGAATTCTATTTATTTAATTATGTATCGAAAGATGTTCTAAACGGCAAATAGAAATGCGAAAAATATCCGTTTTTTTCCCTAAAGTCTGTATAGAACAATTCATTGTCCGTTCTATTTTTCCATTGAAAATTGAAAGTTCAAAGAAAAACGACACAGAAAATCATTATCAAAAAGGATAAAATGAGCTCAATTTTTATCTTCAAAGAGCCATCAAGAGGCAAAAAATTGCACAAACAAGCTAAAAGTGTGCAGTTTTTTTGATTTTATACAGTAAATATTTTTTTTGTTTGGAGAAAAATGTATTTCTTTGCACAGCAAAAATAAGAAGTAAATTTATTAATTAACTAAAAACTGGAAGTTATGTCTGAAATTGCATCAAGAGTAAAAGCAATCATCGTTGACAAATTAGGAGTAGAAGAATCTGAAGTTACACCAGAAGCAAGCTTCACAAACGATCTTGGAGCAGATTCTCTTGACACTGTAGAATTGATCATGGAATTCGAAAAAGAATTCGGTATCACGATTCCTGATGATCAAGCAGAAAAAATCGGAACTGTTGGCGATGCTGTATCATACATCGAAGCTAACGCGAAGTAACTGAATACTCTACTTTTATGGAATTAAAAAGAGTTGTTGTAACAGGTCTGGGGGCAGTTACGCCATTGGGACTCAATGTTGATGAAACTTGGGAAGCCCTGTTGAATGGAGTAAGTGGTGCCGGACCTATTACTCATTTCGATGCTTCACAATTCAAGACACAGTTTGCTTGTGAAGTAAAAAACTTTGACCCTACACTTTATCTCGATAAAAAAGAGGTGCGCAAATTCGACCGATATGCGCAATTTGCTGTTGCTGCAGCAAAAGAAGCTGTCGGAGATTCGGCTTTAGACCTTGAAAAAGTAGATAAAAACAGGGTGGGAGTTATATTTGCTGCCGGTATCGGTGGCATACGGACTTTTGAAGAAGAAGTCGGCGGATACTTTACTAATATAGAACGCGGTCCTAAATTCAATCCGTTTTTCATTCCTAAAATGATCGCCGACATCGCTGCTGGCCATATCTCTATGATTTACGGATTTCATGGTCCTAACTATGCAACGGTTTCGGCTTGTGCATCATCTACTCATTCTCTGATCGATGCATTCAATAATATTCGTTTAGGAAAAGCCGATGTTATCGTAACCGGTGGTGCTGAAGCAGCAATATCCGTAGCCGGAATCGGCGGATTTAACGCAATGCATGCCATTTCGACCCGCAATGAAGATCCCCAAACAGCATCTCGTCCATTCAGTGCGAGCCGTGATGGTTTCGTCATGGGAGAAGGCGGTGTCTGCCTTATTCTTGAAGAATTGAATCACGCTTTAGCTCGTGGAGCAAAAATATATGCAGAAGTTGTCGGTGGCGGTATGTCGGCAGACGCTTATCACTTGACAGCAACTCATCCTGAAGGTCTCGGAGCAAAATTAGTTATGCAAAATGCCCTGAGCGATGCAGAAATGAAGCCTGAAGAAGTAGATTATATTAATGTACACGGTACTTCTACACCGGTAGGCGACATATCGGAAGTCAAGGCGATTAAATCTGTATTTGGAGATCATGCCTATGAGCTGAACATAAGTTCAACCAAATCGATGACCGGGCACTTATTGGGTGCAGCCGGAGCTATTGAAGCTATGATTTGTGTAAAAACCGTTGAAAATGACATCGTTCCTCCGACAATAAACTTTACTGAAGGAGATGAAGATCCGGAAATTGACTACAAATTGAATTTTACATTCAACAAACCTCAAAAAAGGACTGTTAATGTAGCTTTGTCCAATACTTTCGGATTCGGCGGTCATAACGCAAGCATCATCGTAAAGAAATTCAAAGGATAACGTGCTTCTGAACTTTTATAAAAGAATACGGCTTTTTGTGCAAAAGCACAAGGAGTCGTATTCTTTATTCTATCAAATACTCGGATTCTATCCTAACAATATAAAGTTATATGAACAGGCATTCGTCCATCGGTCATCGGATATCCGTACCCAAGAAGGACAACGTATCAATAACGAACGATTAGAATTTTTAGGAGATGCAGTCCTCAGCACTATCGTCGCAGATATCCTGTTCAAAAAATTTCCGAATAAAAAAGAAGGTTTTCTATCCAATACACGATCAAAAATCGTAAAGAGAGATACACTGAACGACATTGCCATAAAAATGGGATTAGACAAACTCGTACAGACCTCTATCCGGACAAATACCCACAACAACTATATCTACGGCAATGCATTCGAAGCTTTTATCGGAGCTATATATCTTGACCAGGGATATGAAACATGCAAAACATTTATCCAAGACCGCATAATCGCACCTTATATAGACTTATCGGTAATTGCACGAAAAGAAGTCAATTTCAAATCAAAATTGATAGAATGGGGACAAAAAAACCACATCGATATATCTTTCTCCCTTATTGAAGCCTTTACCGACAAAGAGAATAATCCGATATTTCAGTTTCAGGCAATTCTCGCCGGAACTCCATGTGGAATAGGAATCGGTTATTCCAAAAAAGAAGCTCAACAAAATGCAGCACAAATAGCCTTGACTCGTGTAAAAAACGACCAAACATTCGCTCAATCAATACTTAATGCACAAAAAAGCTTCGAATTGAATCTCTCAAAAAAAGAAAATGACGGAAATTTCAGAGAGCAATTCTCCTCTTTTACAAAGCAAGATTCTTCAGATAAATCTTACGAATCTTAAATAACTCTATTTGATTAACAAAGTAAAAGAAAAACAGTCATTCAAGACTGTGGTATTATGGCTCTTAAGAACTGTCTAAATTTTCCAATAAGAAAAAATTATCAGGTTATTTTTGCGTTTTTTCTTCCGGTATTGGAATCGACAGAACTTCTATACCGACTTTAATTTTGATCCAGGAATTAATCAATATCGAAGATCACAACGATATAGAAATCGATAATACAGTATTGTATCTAAATAAAAGAAAACTAAAAAAGTTTCATCGGATAATAATTTTTTCAAAAAAAATGGCTGGTACAATAAAAAATTTTAAACAATCTTGTCAATAAATTTTAATTTATTATATTTATCAAATACGAAAATCAGACTTGCATACACATCATACTTAACCTAATACTCCAACAAAATGAAACAGATTTTACAAAAACTACTGGTTGTAACTTTTTTACTCGCGCTTACACAGCAGTTAGATGCCCGTAAAATTGAAGTTACCGATGCCTTGTCAACAGCTAAAAATTTTATTGCCAACACTGAATCTGGCAAAATACAGCAAAAGACTATTGCCACTAACTTGGGACTCGTATACACCGAAGGAGATGACAATACCCCTCTCTACTACGTGTTCAACATAACCGGAGGAGGTTTTATCATTACCGCTGCCGATGACCGCGCAACAGAGATACTTGCATACGTAGAAAAGGGTTCATACAATCCCTCAACACTGCCCGCAAATATGCGCTGGTGGCTTGGCGAATACGCACGGCAAATAAAGGCAGTATGCTCCATACCGGAAGTTACAGAGCAAACACACACCGCTAATAAAGCCATAAAAACTGAAATAAAACCCTTGCTCGAAACCGAATGGTCGCAAGAACCCCCATTCAATCAGCTTTGCAGTTACAATAATGGTACAAGTATCTCACCCGCTGTAACCGGATGTGTAGCCACTGCAATGTCGCAAATCATATATTTCCACAAATGGCCTGAAAAGGGCACGGGATCGTACAGCTACGACTACTCGATAGACGTAAACGGCAAAGAAGTACAGCAACACAAGGAAAGTAATTTTGCTGAGCACACATACGATTATGCAGCCATGTTGCCCTCATACCGTTCTGGCTACACACAACAGCAAGCCGATGCAGTGGCTCTTTTAATGTTCGACTGTGCAATTAGCGTAAATTCGCTTTTCAATGACACAAACATAGGCACAGCCGGCGCATCGAACTGGGCTGTTTATTCATTTCAAGATTACTTTGGATATGCAAAAACAGCAACAGAGATAAGCCGCAGCAACATTACTAACGATGATGAATGGGAAACTCTTGTATACAACGACTTACAAGCAGGCCTTCCGGTTTTTTATTCCGGTAATGACGATAGCGGCAGCGGACACACATTCGTTTGCGATGGTTACAAAGATGGCCTTTTCCATATTAATTGGGGATGGGAAGGTACTTTTAACGGGTACTTCGCTCTATCGGGTACCGATGCCCTCAATCCTTATACCGGAGCAGGACTTCACGGTCAAGGCTACCGTAACGACCAGCATATTATAACAGGACTAAAGCCGGCTAAAGCCAGCAGTGGTGTTATTGCACAAGACGCCATTACCATTTCGCAAAACTCGGCAACTCGCGGTGATGAACTATTCGTTTCGGGAAACATGATAAATATCTCCAACACCGAGGAAGTTTACATGGGATTAGAATTGACCGATGTGGCAACGGATGAGAAAATCATAGCGGGTATAACCGACTACACCTTTGCTCCGGGTAACCGTTTCAGCGCATTACTACTGAACACGAGCGATATTGTAAAGAACGGCACATTCGAAGTATGGCCGGTTTACCAAATAAGCGGCACCACAGAATGGATACGCATAGAAGCGGCTACGGGTCAGAACAAAGCACCGCAACTTACCATTTCGGGCAAAACACCGACAATATACGTAACCGCACCTATCAGTTTCGAACACGGAGATTTCACATCTATAGAAAATCTCAAACTTTATGTAAAACTGCAAGCTCTCGAGAACGTAAGCAACATAGAATTCCGCGCATATTTCAAGCAACCTTGGGACGGCCAGACCGGAGCCACATTGACCGGCACTGTTACTTCATTAGAAAACGGAGACATAACTACCCTTGTCCTGACACCGCTCGGCTCTACGACCAATCTGCGACAAGAGATACCCTACTCGCTCGAACTATACTTGTACGAAAACGGACAGAATGTCAAAATTCCGATTTCGAGCAACACCAAGATTAACAACGCTATAATTGTAAGCGCGGAAAAAGAAGAAGAACTCGGCATCGAGAACGTAACGACCGACAATACCATAGTAGACGTTTTCACGATTGACGGAGTTTTGATTCGTCATAAAGTAAGCAACGACAAAGCCTTGGAAAACCTACCTAAAGGTATATACATTGTAAACGGACGCAAGATGTTGGTAAAATAACATTCGTACGCACTACAAGAAGAGGCTATCCAAAAATTCAAGCTGAATTTGAGATGGCCTCTGTTTTTTATTTCAGATTTAAATCGGAATATTCAGTAAATGAAAAAGCCCGGTACAATACCGAGCTTTATTCCGATCTAAGAGCGTATTTCAACAATGTTTAACCATTAAACTTGGGGCACATCAAAGTCAACACCCCTATTCTTATTTTACAAGAATCGTTCTACAAATAATTAATCTTTGTTTTCTTTCTTCGAACGATCACGTTTGTCTTGACGTTCGGGACGAGGCTGTAATGCTTTCATAGAAAGGCGGAACTTTCCAGTCTTTTTATCGATTTCGATCAACTTAACCGTAACCTCATCTCCTTCCTTAATTCCAGATTGTTCCATTGATTCAATGCGATCCCAGCTTATCTCCGAAATATGCAGCAAACCGTCTTTTCCCGGCATAAACTCAATAAATGCACCAAATGCAAGAATAGATTTTACTTTTCCGGTATAAACTTCTCCTTCTTCAGGAACAGCCACAATACCTTTGATTCTGGACAGAGCAGCGTCAATAGACTCACGGCAAGGCGCAGCAATCTCGATACGTCCGATATTATCCACTTCTTCAATCGTAACAACAGCTCCTGTTGCTTCTTGAATTCCCTGAATAATTTTCCCGCCCGGGCCTATTACTGCACCAATCATATCTTTCGGAATAGTCAAAGTTTCGATACGTGGAGCATGAGGTTTCATATCAGGACGCGGCTCTGGTATCGTTTCAAGAATTTTACCGAGTATATGCATACGACCTTCACGAGCTTGTGCTAAAGCCTTTTCAAGTACCTCATAAGAAAGTCCGTCAACTTTTATATCCATTTGAGTCGCCGTGATACCATCTTTTGTACCTGTTACCTTAAAATCCATGTCTCCAAGATGGTCTTCATCTCCAAGTATATCGGACAATACAGCAAATTTCACATTATCTTTATCCGTAATCAATCCCATAGCAATACCGGATACAGGCTTCTTGATTTTAACTCCGGCATCCATTAAGGCCAAAGTACCGGCACAAACCGTTGCCATAGAAGAAGAACCATTCGATTCAAGAATATCCGACACGATACGAATCACATAAGGATAATCTTTAGGGATCATCCGTTTCAATGCACGATTTGCCAAATTACCATGACCTATTTCCCGACGGCCTACCCCTCTTTGCGCTTTTGCCTCACCGGTAGAGAACGGTGGGAAATTATAATGAAGTAAAAAACGTTCACGAGTTTGATCCAGCACATCGTCAACAATTTTCTCATCCAGTTTAGTACCCAATGTCACTGTTGACAAAGATTGTGTTTCACCGCGTGTAAATACTGCCGATCCGTGAGGTCCTGGAAGATAATCTACTTCACACCAGATAGGACGAATTTGTGTCGTAGTACGGCCGTCCAAACGTTTTCCTTCATCCAAAATACACCGACGGACAGCTTCTTTCTCGACATCATGATAATAACGTTTTACCAAAGCTTCCTTTTCTGCGGCAGCTTCAGCATCCATCCCGGCAAGATACTCGGTTACGATAGCTTCAAAAGCTTCAGAACGAGCATGTTTATTCGCATTTCCTGACTGAGCTATCGCATAAGCTTTATCATAACATTTTTCCCAAATATCTTTACGAAGCTCTTCATCATTCACCTCATGACAGTAGGTACGTTTTACAGTAGAACCGACAGCTTCTGCCAATTCGATTTGTACCTTACACTGTATTTTGATAGCTTCATGAGCGACTTTCATTGCTTCGAGCAATTCTGCTTCCGAAACTTCATCCATTTCACCCTCTACCATCATGATATTTTCCATAGTCGCTCCTACCATAATGTCGATATCGGCTTTTTCCAACTCTTCGAATGTAGGATTAATTTTAAATTGTCCGTCGATACGAGCGACACGCACTTCAGAGATAGGACCGTTAAACGGAATATCAGAAACGGCAAGAGCTGCAGATGCTGCCAATCCGGCTAATGCATCGGGCATATCATGACCGTCGGAAGAGAACATTATTATATTTACGAACGTATCTGCATGATAATTATCAGGAAATAATGGACGTAACACACGGTCAACCAAACGTGCCGTCAAGATTTCATAATCTGAAGCACGGCCTTCTCTTTTTGTAAAACCTCCCGGGAAACGCCCGTAAGCTGAATATTTCTCTTTATACTCTACTTGTAAGGGCATAAAATCCACTCCTTCGCCGGCTTCTTGTGCCGACACTACGGTAGCCAAAAGCATGGTATTACCCATTCGGACTTCTACTGCCCCGTCAGCTTGTTTAGCTAATTTTCCAGTTTCGATCGTGATGGTTCTTCCATCTCCTAAATCGATCGTTTTCTTAATAGGATTAATCATAAAATTTTTTCTTATTCACTTTCTTTCCAAATTCATGCAAAGATAATTAAAGTTTAAGTGCAACAAGGTGAAAATGAAAGAAAAATCTTATCGCGCACTTTATTTTCACCTTTTATTACAGTAAAATCTCTATTTTAGGTCTTTAAATTTATAAAATGCGGTTTGTTCTATGAAAAAATATATCTTTGCAATAAGAAAAGCATAAAAATATCTTATGAAAAAGTACCTTTATCTATTAACTGTTATCGTGACCTTTTCGGCTTGCCATCGTAATGATTTTACCGTAACGGGAAATGTTTCGGACGCAGAAGGGAAAACCCTCTATTTCGAAGCTACGCAAATCGACAAAATCGTTACTTTAGATTCTATAAAATTGAAGTCGGACGGAAAGTTCACTTTTTATGCCCCGAAAACCGAATTCCCGGAATTTTACAGACTCCGCCTCGACAGTTCATATATCCACTTTGCCATAGATTCTACAGAAACCGTCACTTTTCAGACATCCGGCAAATCTTTTACAGATTACTCAGTGGAAGGATCGGAAGAAAATAAACAGATACAAGAAGTTTCTAAAGCAGGAAGTTTATTAAAAAATGAAGTTGACAAAATTTTAAGTAATACCGGAACTTCGGACAGTATCCGAATAGCGAACGCCAAAAGATTATTAAACGCACTTGACCAATACAAAAAAACGACTTTACCTATTATATACGGAAATCCCAAATCAAAAGCCGCTTATTTTGCCATTTTCCAACAAGTTAACGGAAACATAATTTTCGATCCGTTCGACAAAGAAGATAGTAAAGCCATTCGTGCCGTAGCAAATGCATACGATGTATATTATAAAGGCTCATACCGAGCCAAGCAACTTTATAATATGGCCATAGCTTCTCTTCAAGCCGAACGACAACTAAAGCAGCCGACTTTGTTAGAACAAGCAAATGAGGCATCTCTGATAGATATATCATTACCCGACATCAAAGGGAAACAACAAAAATTATCAGACCTGAAAGGGAAAGTAGTTTTACTCGATTTTACAGCTTATCAAACCGATTATTCACCGGAATATAATATTTTACTTGCTAAAATATATAAACAATTCAAAGACAAAGGACTTGAAATTTATCAAGTATCTTTAGATAACGATGAAAATTTCTGGAAAGTATCGGCATCAAATCTTCCATGGATATGCGTACGTGACGAAGCCAGCATCTACTCTACCGTAGCGAGCTTATACAATGTAAAAAATCTTCCGAGCGCATTTCTTATCGACAGGACAGGCGCAATACAAAAACGGATAGCTTCGATAGAATCAATTTCAGGAGAGATTCAAAAACTCCTATAAAGAATAGTTCTAAAATAAGAGTTTTATTCAGAGAAAGTTAGAAAGATTGTCTTTTTTATTTGGAAAGTAAAAAAAAGAACTTATCTTTGCAATAGAGAACACACAAAAAGGAGTTCCGGCTTAACAGCGGGAATTCTTTTTTGTTTTATAACACAGAAGACAAAACAATTAAAAATTAAACTATAGGAGATCAAAATTATGGCTATTGTTTATATGACCGAAGAAGGTTATAAAAAAATGCTTGAAGAGATTACTTTTCTCGAAACTGTAAAAAGGCCTGAAATATCAAGGCAAATCGCGGAAGCTCGTGATAAAGGCGACCTCTCGGAAAATGCGGAATATGATGCGGCAAAAGAGGCGCAAGGTCTATTGGAAATGAAAATCGCTCAATTAAAAGATAAAGTCGCAAATGCACGCATGATTGATGACACAAAACTGAATACTCATACCGTGCAGATCCTGAATAAGGTAAAAATAAAGAATACAAAAAATAACGCGGTTATGCAATATATGCTCGTATCGGAAAGCGAAGCAAATTTGAAAGAAGGAAAGATTGCCGTAAGTACACCGATAGGGAAAGGATTACTTGGGAAAAAAGTAGGAGATATCGCAGAAATACAAGTTCCGTCAGGACTTATGACATTCGAAATTATCGATATATCGATTTAAAAGGGAACGACACCCCGGGTTTAATGCCCGGACGGTGTCGTTCTTGCTATACAGACTGCCCCTGCGTACATATCCTATAGTTTACCGTACGTTGCGGGCAGTTTTTCAAAAAATACTCAATCTATAAATAAACATATTATGCCAACTATTTTCAGTCGTATCGTAGCAGGAGAGATTCCATGTTACAAAATTGCCGAAGACGAGAAATATTTTGCATTTCTCGATATCAATCCTTTAGCGGAAGGTCATACATTAGTCATTCCCAAGGCAGAGGGAGATTACATATTCGACATGTCAGACGAAGATTATTCAGGACTGACCTTATTTGCAAAGAAAGTTGCCAAGGCTATCGAAAAAGCGATTCCCTGTAAACGTGTAGGAGTAGCCGTTATGGGATTGGAAGTCCCGCATACCCACATTCATCTAATCCCTATTAACAAAGAAACAGATATGTACTTCTCTAAGGAAAAGTTAAAAGTCTCTTCCGAAAAAATGGTGGAAATTGCAGCTTCTATCGCATCAGAAATAGAATAGTCCGCTTAAAGGGAAACTTGTATCCAGATCACACAATCATTCAAAAAAGCATTACCATATATACAAGAAGCTAACCCAATTGAAAAAGCCGGTTTCATCTCATAACAAACCGGCTTTTTTACCTATCAATATAGCAAACTCACGAATTTTTTATAAATTCACAACGTTACTCTCAAAAGTCATAGGTAATTATATACGAATTAACCTTGCTGTCTTTATTTAGAATCATTCCAAATTT